>CAJQMX010000078.1 GCA_905479515.1 uncultured Parasphingopyxis sp. | reverse complement strand
GCCGGTCGAAGATCGGCACCGGCCCCTATAGCTATAAGAAGAATTGGGGGTTTGAGCCTGAACCGCTCATCTATGCGGGGCGCACTGCGGATGGTGCACCGCCAAGGGAAATGAATCCGAACAGCCCGAAATACCGGCTGCAGGTGGCGCTTTGGCGGAAATTGCCTTTGCCGGTTGCCAATCGCCTTGGCCCCTGGATTGCCAAAGGCCTGGGCTGATGGGCGACATTCTCTTTCTGGCGCATCGCATCCCTTATCCCCCGAACCGCGGTGACAAGATCCGTTCGTTCAACATCCTGAAACGGCTCTGCCAGCTCGGCACCGTCCATATGGCGACCTTTGCCGATGATGATGAAGATCTTGGCCATGCCGAAACGCTTCGGCCCATGTTGGGCTCGCTGCACATCGAGAAGCGAAGTGTTTCCAAAGCACTTGGTGCTGCAAAGGCAATCCTGACCGGCAAGCCAATTTCCCTGACCCTGTTCGACAGCGTGGGCATCCGCGATTTTGTAGCGGAGACAATGGCCCAAAAACCGATCGATACGGTTTTCGTCTTTTCCGGACAAATGGCGCAATTTGTGCGCGAAATCCCTGAAGATGTCCGGTTTGTCATGGATTTTGCCGATATCGATTCGGCGAAATTCGCATCCTATGCACGGTCTGCATTTTGGCCGATGCGGCACGTCCATGCGCGTGAAGCGGTAAAATTGGCGGCCTTTGAAAAAGCGGTCGCGCGACAAGCCTATTGCAGCACATTTGTCAGTGAAGCAGAGGCCGCGTTGTTTCGGTCCGATACGGGCCTTGGCACTGATCGTGTCCAAAGTTTGGAGAATGGTATCGACTGCAAATTCTTCGATCCCGCAGCCAATTTTGCAAAGATTGAAAGGCCGCAGGGGTCGTTGGTTATCTTCACAGGCCAGATGGATTATCGCCCCAATATTGAGGCTGTTGTCAGTTTTGCAGCCGATGTCTTGCCGGTGATTCATGAGCATAATCCACATACCAAATTCGCGATAGTTGGCCGAAACCCAACTGGTGATGTTCTGCGACTGGCGAAACGCGAGGGCATCATTGTAACAGGCGCCGTCGAGGATATCAGGAGCTGGCTCGCAGCCGCGGATATTGTTGTGGCACCACTTCGGATGGCGCGCGGTATCCAGAACAAGGTGCTTGAAGCCATGGCAATGGCCCGTCCGGTTGTTGCCTCAGCGCCTGCTTTTGAAGGGATCGATGCAGAACCAGGACAGCATTTGCTCGTCGCCGAGAGTGCCAATGATGAAGCACATCTAGTGCTTGAGCTATTGGCCAATCCTCCCAGGGCGGATGTGATTGGGCAGGCTGCTCGCCAGCGCATGCTGGAACGCTATGTCTGGGACGAAACCATGGCACCGCTTGCCCGGTTGACCGGTCGCAGTCTGACAGCAGAACCGAAAGCAGATTTGGCCGAGGCCCACTGATGGCGGCAACCGATGCGCTTCTCTATGGGAAAACGGACGCTCAGGCCGGACCATGGCGCGCGCATCTCACCCTATTGGCACTAACCATATTGGCTCTGTGCCTGATGTTTCGGCAGGATGTTGCCGATATGGCATCGGTCTGGTGGAATAGCTCAACCTTCAACCATTGCCTCGTAATTCCACCCATTATCGGTTGGCTGGTCTGGAACCGCAAAGACGAACTGGCCCAGCTTACACCATCGGCGTCTCCCCTCGGCTTGATCGTCGTTGGCGTTGGCGCGGTTGGTTGGCTGCTCGGTGAAGCGGCAGGCGTGGCCCTGGCCCGGCATCTTGGCGTCGTTCTTATGCTTCAGGGCAGCGTCGTGACGCTGCTTGGCATTACAGTTGCGCGCGGGCTTTTGTTTCCGCTCGCCTATGCGCTGTTTCTCGTCCCCTTTGGCGAAGAGATCGTGCCCTATCTGCAGTCGCTGACGGCTGAACTCAGCATGGTCCTGCTCGGGATATTCGGGCTTCCGGCGCATATCGAGGGCGTTTTCATCACCACGCCATCGGGCTATTTCGAGGTCGCAGAGGCCTGTTCCGGCGTGAAGTTCCTGATTGCGATGGTTGCCCTGGGTACTTTGGCCGCCAATCTGTGTTTCAGAAGCTGGTGGAAGCGCGCGGCGTTTCTCGCCATCTGTGTGATCGTGCCGATCGTCGCCAATGGCATTCGCGCCTTCGCAACGATCTACATCGCAGACACAAATGGCATAGAATTTGCCGAAGGCTTTGATCATGTCCTTTATGGCTGGTTCTTCTTCGCCTTTGTCATCATCGCCGTGCTCGCCCTGGGCTGGAAATTCTTTGATCGCGACATAGACGATCCGGCCTTCGATCCGAAGGCGATTTCAGACAATGCACCCGCCAGCAATCCTGCGCGGCTCTATCCGAATGCAGCTCTCCTTCTGGCAATTGCGGTTGCGCCAATGCTCTGGCTGTCTGCCAATGCGGCTGCGGGAAGTGGGGGCGTGCCATCCACATTTATCGCGCCGCAGGTTGCAGGCTGGGAACACAGCGATGCACCGATGGCCTATGACTGGCAGGCGACCTATGTCGGTGCGGATCATATTGTCGCCGCACGCTATAGCGACAGCAATGGCCGCACTGTCGATATCGCTATCGCCTATTATGCGAATCAGGCCGAAGGGCGCGAGCTTGTCGGTTTTGGCCAGGGCGGGCTTCCCACGGGAACCGAATGGTCTTGGGTGGAGGATACTGCAGCACCGGCCTCTGGACATGCCTATCGTATTACCGCGCCCGGCCCCGTCTATCGCGAGGTTTTCGAATATATGCGCGTTGGTGGTTCAATCACCGGAAGCAAGAGCCACGCAAAGCTCGCAACCATGCGGACGCGGCTGCTTGGCGGGGATCAAAGAGCTGTCGGGATTGTCCTTTCGGCAGAGGGCAGGGACGCCCGTGCCATTATCGAAACCTTCCTTGCCGATAGCGGCGGGATCGAAACGCTGGTTGACCGCGTGACCGGCTTGGCCGACTAAACCGCCATGTGCGGGATAGCGGGAATCTTTCATCTGGAGACGGCGAAACCGGTTGACCCTGACCGGGTTCGGCTGATGACCGACGCGCTCGCGCATCGCGGGCCGGACGGGTCCGGCGTGTGGACAGCGCAAGGCGTGGGATTCGGACACAGGCGTCTCTCGATCATCGATCTTGAGGGCGGCGACCAGCCCATGGCGACGCCGGACGACAAGCTCGTCACCATCTTCAACGGCGAGATATATAACTATAAAGCGTTGCGGCTGGAGCTACAGGCACTGGGCCATATGTTCCGGACGGACAGCGATACGGAGTGCATCCTGCATGGTTGGCGGCAATGGGGGCCGCTCTGCATTGAGCATTTCGACGGCATGTTCGCCTTTGCGCTCTATGATGATGACGCCAAGACGCTGTATCTGGGGCGGGATCGCCTGGGGGTTAAGCCGCTCTATTATGCGGAAGTTTCCGATGGCAGCCTGATCTTTGCCTCGGAATTGAAAGGGCTTCTTGCGCATCCCTTGCTGCGCCGTCGCCCGAGCGAACAGGCGGTCGAGGACTTTCTGGCCCTTGGCTATGTGCCGGACGATGCCTGTTTTGTCGCGGGGGTGAAAAAGCTTCCCGCAGGCCATTATCTGATGACGCGGCGCGGCTTGCCGCTGGCTGACCCCCGCCAATATTGGGACGTCACATTCGCGCCCAAGCGCCGGAAAAGCGAAGCCGCTGAGGAGGAACTGGCAGCGCTGATGGGCGAAGCCGTCCGCAGCCGGATGATATCCGATGTGCCGCTCGGCGCGTTCCTTTCCGGCGGGGTCGACAGTTCGTCAGTCGTCGCGCTGATGGCGGAAGCGAGCCGGGGCGCGGTGGAAACCTGTTCGATCGGGTTCGATCAGGCCGATCATGACGAAACGGCCTATGCCGATCAGGTCGCCGAACGCTTCGCCACCCACCATCGAAAGCGCATCGTCGCCTCCGATGATTTCGCGTTGATCGACACATTGGTCGAGGGCTTTGACGAACCCTTTGCCGATGCCAGCGCCTTGCCGACCTACCGGGTTTGCGAACTGGCGCGGGAGAAAGTGACGGTTTCTCTTTCCGGAGACGGAGCCGACGAGATTTTCGCCGGATATCGTCGCCATGTGTTTCATGCAGGCGAGGAGCGGGCGCGCGGATTTCTCCCATCGGCTATTCGGCAGCCTGTTTTCGGTAAGCTCGGTTCACTCTATCCCAAGCTCGACTGGGCACCGCAATTCCTGCGTGCCAAATCGACATTTCAGGGCCTCAGCCAGACCGGCGCGGAAGCCTATGCAGATTCGGTTGGCGTTACCGGATCGGCGCTGCGGCAATCGCTCTATAGCGACAAGATGCGCGCAGCCATGC
>CAJQMX010000077.1 GCA_905479515.1 uncultured Parasphingopyxis sp. | reverse complement strand
ACAATTTCAACGCCATGCGCGGTCAGCGCTTCCATAGCCCGGGCAATCATCTGACGGGGAGGGCCGCTGCGATAGCGATTTGAACCCAGTCCGATCAGATAGCTTGTCTCTGCCATAACCAACCGCCTATCGCAGCGGCATGACCGATGCCAGCACAGATCATGCCGAGCCTCCCGCAGATTGCATGCTTTGCCCCCGGCTTGCCGATTTTCGTATTGAGCAGCAGCGTGCACACCCGGATTGGTTCAATGCCCCTGTGCCGTCATTCGGCGATCCTGAGGCATGGCTGGCGGTTGTCGGCCTTGCGCCCGGCCTCACCGGTGCCAACCGTACCGGGCGCCCCTTTACCGGCGATCATGCAGGCGGGCTGTTATTCAATACGCTGAGCAAGGTTGGGATGGTGGAAGGCAGCTATGACGGGCGCGCGGATGACGGGCTTACCCTGCACGGTGCGATCATTATCAATGCTGTGCGATGCCTGCCGCCGCAGAACAAACCGACGACCCGGGAAATCCATACCTGCCGGCAATTCCTGGTTCCTGCGCTGGGCCAATTGCCCAAGCTAAGGACGATCATTGCCTTGGGCACTGTCGCGCATGGATCGGTCTTGCGGGCTTATAACGAGAAATTGGCGCATCATAAATTCGGCCATGGTGCCGAGCACGCGCTGCCCGATGGCCCGCTCCTGATCGATAGCTATCATTGTTCGCGCTATAACCAGAATACGGGCCGGTTGACCGATGCGATGTTCGAAGCGGTTTTTGTGCAGGCTGTCAGGCGGGGAGGCGAGGCGTGACAGGAAACAACATCGCTGATGCTGTTTCCCTGCCACTCGCCATGCTGTCTATTGTACCTTGCGGAACAGCAGCGTCATCCGGTCGCTTTCTCCGACTGCGACATACCGGTCCCGGTTCTCCCGACCGAGGGTGAGCGTAGGCGGTAGCGTCCAGACACCACCATCCCAGTTCGCCGGATCGTTCGGGTTGGCGTTGATTTCCGAGCTTTCGACCAGTTCAAATCCGTTGAGACGGAAGAGAGCAATGACATCAGCCTGTTTCAGATATCCGCGCGAACCGTTTGAACGCGCCCAGGTCTCGCTTGCCGGTGCCCGGTGCTGGACGACGCCGACCAGGCCGTCATCGGCGAGCAGGTCCCGCAGGTTACGCAATTCGCTGTCCGCGTTGTTGCCGTTCCGCAGGCCGTGGATGGAGCGGAAGATCAGGATACGGTCGACCGTGCCAGCCATTCCTTCGGGTATTTCATCGCTCTCGAATGCGGTGACGGAGGATGCCGACACGCCGGTCCAGTCTTCAACATTGGCGGCAAAACTCTGCGGCCAGCCATCGACGCGGGCGCGCTGTTCGGCGTTCAGATCACGGCTCGAAGAGTCCGCGTTGACGGCCAGATAGCGGCCCTGCGACCCGACCAGCGGTGCAATCACGCGGGTATACCAGCCGCCGCCCGGTGCATATTCTGCGACGGTCATGGTTGGCTCTACCCGGAAGAAATTGAGCGTTGCTTCCGGATGGCGATAGCGATCACGCGCACGATCATCAGCGCGGAAATCCTCAGCCAAGACGATTTCGATCGCGCTTGTGGCTTCGGCTTCGGTTGTCGGTTGCTGTGTTGTTTGTTGTTCCACCGGGCCAAGAACCCGGTCGAGCACGCGATCAAGGATCGTGGGTTCTTGCTGTGTCGCCTGATAGGCGAGCGCTGGTGTGGTGATGGCGGTTGCGGCGATCAATATTGCGATGGTGCGTTTCATGAGAAATTCCTGTCGGTAAGAGTTAATCGGACGCAGGCCGTGAAGCATCGCGCGCGGCGCGGAATTCGGCATCCGGATTCCAGTTCGGCCATTCGGTTGTATCGGCAAGTTCGCGGCCGATGGTGAAATAAAGCTCCAGATCCTGAATGGCGCCGGACCAGTCCCAATTGGGATCATATTCATCGGAAGGGCCGTGATAGCGGTTGACGATATAATCTTCGACCGCCGCGCTGCCGGCTTCCGGGCCGCCATCGACAAGGTCTTCGCCGCTGGAGGCGTAGAGCATCGGGATGCCGACCCGGGCGAGGGAGAAATGATCCGACCGGAAGAAGGATCCGCGCTCGGGCGATGGTTCCGGCTCGACACGGCGATTCTGGGCCGCAGCTGCACGCTCCAGATAGGATTCGAGCTCGGACTTGCCATAGCCGACGACAACCACATTGTTGCTCGGGCCAACGATATTGAGCCCGTCCATGTTGATCCCGCCAACGGTTTGCGCGGCAGGCACGACGGGATTGTTGCCATAATAGGCGGATCCCAGCAGGCCGGATTCTTCAGCCGTTACAGCGAGGAATACGAGCGAGCGTGCGGGTGCTCCGGCTGCGGCCTGGGCTTCGGCCAACGCCACCAAGCCCGCTGTGCCTGTCGCATTGTCGAGCGCGCCGTTGCAGATATCATCGCCGTCCGGGTCAGGGGTGCATCGACCCAGATGATCCCAGTGCGCGGTGTAGATGACATATTCGTCCGGGCGTTCGCTGCCCGGCAGAATGCCCACGACATTGCGGGAGGCTTCACGGCGGATGCTGTTATCAAGATGCGCGCTTGCGGTGATGCCGAGCGGTACCGCCGTAAAGCCCGGCTGGCGCGCCGCTTCGGACAATGTATCGAGGTCCTGCCCGGCAGCGGCGAGCATGGCGCGTGCTGCATCATTGGTCACCCAGCCTTCGATCGACGACCGGTCCATATGGTTGTCGGCGGCATCCATGTTGAGCTGCGGGCCTGACCAGCTGCTTTCGACGACGTTCCAGCCATAGGCGGCGGGTTCCGTTTCATGGACGATGATCGCGCCGGCTGCGCCCTGGCGCGCGGCTTCCTCATATTTATAGGTCCAGCGGCCATAATAGGTCATCGCCCGGCCTTCGAATAGGCCTTCATTGGTCATCGTCTGATAATCGGGATCATTGACGAGGATGACGGCGATTTTCCCCGTCATGTCGAGGCCGTCATAATCGTTCCAGTCGCGCTCTGGCGCGTTGATGCCATAGCCAACAAACACGAGTTCGGCATTCTCGATATCAATTGTCGGGACGACGCGCCGGGTGCCGATCACCATCTCGCTGCCATAGGCAAGGGCGGTCGTTTCGCCATTGGCGGTGAAGGACAGGGCCGTCGTCGCCGGATCGGCGGTCAGCTCAACGAGCGGCACGTTCTGGAACCAGCTGCCATCATTGCCGGGCTGGAGGCCCGCAGCGGCAAAGCGCTCGGCAAGCAGATTAACGGTCAGCTCTTCGCCTGGCGTGCCCGGCGCCCGGCCTTCAAACTCATCGGAGGACAGGGTTTCTGTCAGGCCGCGCAATGTGTCGAGCGAAAATGTCGGTGCTGCAGGTTCGGCGGCGGTGCTCTGCGCTGCCACGGCCATCGGCATGGTCGCTGCACCCAGCATAAGAAGAGCAAATGGCACGGTTTGACGAAATTTCACGATTTTCTCCCTGGTAACAGGCCTCCCTTTCAGGAGCCTCTATTGTCCCTGACTACCCGCTGAAGTCTCTGTTGGGCAATGGCAAAGCGCAATGGCAAGGGTATCAGCTTCCGTGGGGGCGGGTCAGGATGAACGCGGTGACGACCGTCAGCACGCAAAGCTGGACGGCAATGATCCATCCGGCAAAGCCAAGGGCCAGACTCAGGGCCGGAGTCAGCAGGATGACGACCATCGCAGTCATCTTCGCCCGGCGGCTGATCGCCCCATGATCGCGCCAGTTCCTGATCAACGGCCCAAATTGCGGATGCGCGTCCAGCCAGGCTGCAAGCCGCGGCGATGACCGGGCAAAGGCAAAGGCAGCGACGAGTAGAAAGGGTGTTGTCGGCAGCAAGGGCAAGACAGCACCAGCAGTCCCAAGCCCCAACGCGATGAGGCCGATGATCAGCCAGAAAATTCGAATGCCAAGGCGTTTGTCCATCAGGGCTCCATATCACAGGAGGGCAAGGTTTTTTGGAGCAATACTCTTTTTTTGAGAACTAGTTTGATTTAACGCCGAGATTGAATGCTATTCATTGTTTGATTAATCGAATACTTTGGAGGGGCAAAACATGGTTCGAATTATTCAGACAGTTTCCTTTGCGGCGATCCTTTTGGCCGCAGCACCCGCATCGGCGCAGGAGCTAAGCAATCCCGCACAGGCCTTCGGCCATCGCGCTGCGGTGCAATCCATTGCTCTTTCACCAAGCGGCGAACGGGTGACCTATCTCGGGCCGGGAGCGGGCGAAGAGACACGCGCCTATGTTGCTGATGTTACCGGCGGTCGGTCGCAGGTCGTCACCCTGACCGACGGCGATCCGATGGAACTTGGCTGGTGCCGTTTTCTCAACGAAGAGCGGTTGGTTTGTGAAATTTACGCGATGGTGAGAGATGCCTATAATCTCTACCCTGTTTCGCGCCTTTTCGCCGTGGATGATGATGCAGGAAACGCGCGGACTTTGGGGCAGCGGGACAATACCTATCGCAATAATCGCCAGTTTGACGGTGAGGTGATCGACTGGCTTCCGGAAGACGACGAAGCGGTCATGATGAGCCGGGTCTATGTGCCCGAGCAGTTTCGGGTCGGAACGCGGATTGTTGATGACGATGAGGGACTTGGTGCTGTGGTCATGAACACCGTTTCTGGCCGCACAAATCGCATCGAATCCCCGGTTTGGCAGAATGTTCGATTCTTAAGTGATGGGCATGGCGCAATCCGGATGAAGGCGACGGCCTCGATCCGCGGCGCTACCGGCATGGCCGGAGCCACTAACAATTATTATTATCGCCTTGCGGACAGTAACGAATGGCGGGATTTTGGCACCTATAATGGTCTCGAACGCACAGGCTTCTATCCGATTGCCGTCGATCGCGATCTCAATGCGGTATATGGTTTCGAACAGCTGGATGGTCGCAGGGCGCTCTACCGCGTGACGCTCAACGAAACGCTCGACCGCGAACTTGTCTATGCACATGACAATGTCGATGTCAGTCGGCTGGTCCGGCTTGGGCGACAGCGACGGGTAATCGGTGTCGGTTATTCCGAAGATGAAAGCGTCGTCGAATATTTCGATCCCGAGTATCAGGCACTGGCAAGCGCGTTGAGCAATGCTCTGCCGGGCAACCCGGCGATCGGGTTCGTCGATGCCAGCGACGATGAAAGTCGTCTGCTGGTCCGCGCCAGCCGCGCGACCAATCCGGGCCGTTATTATGTGTTCGACAAGAGTGCCGGATCATTGAACGAAATTCTGCTGGCGAGACCGGAGCTTGAGGGTGTGGCTCTCGGTGAGGTGAGGGCGGTGCGCTATCCGGCCGCCGACGGCACCATGATACCGGCCTATCTGACTCTTCCGCCAGGTAGCGATGGCCGCAACCTGCCGGCGATCGTGATGCCGCATGGTGGGCCGGAATCGCGAACGGTGCTGGGTTTTGACTGGCTGCCTCAATTCTATGCGCATCAGGGCTATGCCGTTCTCGAGCCGAATTTCAGAGGTTCAGCCGGCTATGGTGCCGACTGGCTGGTCACCAATGGTTTCCAGAGCTGGGAAACCGCGATTGGCGATGTGAACGCCGGTGCGCATTGGCTGGTGTCTGAAGGGATCGCCAATGCGGATCAGCTCGCAGCGGTCGGCTGGTCCTATGGCGGCTATGCCGCACTGCAGTCCGGGGTTACGGAACCTGGCCTGTTCAAGGCAATTGTGGCAATCGCGCCGGTTACGGACCTGCCAGCACTGCGCGAGGATTCGATGGCCTTTACCAACGGGCGCAATGTGGCGGAATATCTCGGGTCAGGGCCGCATCTTGTTGCGGGCTCGCCGGCCCGGCACGCCGAACGGATGGCGGCGCCAGTTCTGTTGTTCCACGGCGATCAGGACATCAACGTCGATATCGGGCAATCACGCCGGATGGATGATAGGCTGAGAGATGCTGGCCATAGTAGCGAACTGGTTGTGTTCGAAGGGCTCGAGCATAGTTTGCGCGATTCCAACGTGCGGGCACAGGTCCTTGAGCGCAGCGATACTTTCCTGCGTGAAGCCTTGGGATTGTAGCGCCTGTTTTGGCTGACACCGCTCATATCCTTGTCGATGCTGATGCATGCCCGGTTAAAGAGGAAATCTACCGGGTTGCCTATCGATTGGAGGTGCCCGTCACCATTGTCAGCAACAGCCATTTCCGCGTGCCGGATCATCCGTTGATATCGCGCGAAGTGGTCAGCGACAGTTTCGATGCGGCGGATGACTGGATCGCTGAACGCGCCAATGCGATGTCCGTGGTGATCACGGCAGACATTCTGCTGGCGGATCGCTGCATCAAAGCCGGTGCCAGTGTGATCGGGCCGAACGGCAAGCCGATTACCGCCAATTCGATAGGCGGTGCGGTCGCGACGCGGGCCATCATGGCCGATTTGCGGGCGGGCGGTGATGCGATTGGTGGGCCGCCGCCGTTCACCAAGGCGGATCGTTCACGCTTTTTATCCGCGCTCGACCAGATTTTGGTGCGGCTTAAGCGGAACGCGGCTGGATGTTGAACTCTAGCGTGAGCAAGGCCTATATGTACTATCACGGAGTTAATCGGGAATCATAATGGCTTAGGCACAGGCCAATCACGAGCCCCGCTCCGATAGACCAAGCGATCGAGGAGCAACTACCATGTCTTTGCATATTGGCGATACCGCACCAGACTTCACTATCGACAGCACCCAAGGCGAAATCAGCCTTCACGAATGGGCTGGGGATAGCTGGGTGTTCTTCTTTAGCCATCCGGCGGATTTCACCCCTGTCTGCACCACTGAAATGGGTCGGACATCGCAGCTTGCCGGCGAGTTCGCCGCCCGCAACACCAAACCGCTCGGGCTTTCCACCGATACCGCAGAAGAGCATCGTTCCTGGATTGCAGACGTCAACGATACGCAGAGTACCGATCTTCAGTTCCCAATCGTTGCTGATCCCGACTGCAAGATCGCCAAACTCTACGACATGATCCACCCGAGCGAGAGCGATACGGCCGCGGTGCGATCTGTGTTCATTATCGATCCGCAGAAAAAAATCCGCCTGACGATGACCTATCCGATGAGCGTTGGCCGCAATTTCGACGAAATTCTGCGCGTGATTGATGCGCTTCAGCTTGGTGATGCGAAGCGTATCGCGACCCCGGCCGATTGGCGCCCCGGCGAGAAGGTTATCATTCCGCCGTCGATCCAGAATGACGAAGCGAAGACGCTGTTTCCCCAGGGTTGGGACGAGCTGCGGCCCTATCTTCGGTTGACCGATGTAAGCTGACACAATCCTCCAAATCTCAAGGAACCAGATATGAGCGAATATGCACCCCCCGATGTTCGTGAAGCTGTTGGCGTATTCCACAGCGAGCAAGACCTTCAGGCGGCGATCGACGATCTGCTGACCCATGGCTTCGACCGTGCCGAAATAAGTCTGCTCGC
>CAJQMX010000076.1 GCA_905479515.1 uncultured Parasphingopyxis sp. | reverse complement strand
TGTGTGTCGCAACCCAATCCTACCAAGGAACCGGCAATGGCCAACCGCGCTGCGGGCCTCGTCCTACAGCGCCATGTGGAAAGGCGCGGACGAGACCCGCAGCGCTAACCAGCTACACCACGACCCGGGACGTGACCCTTTCCAGGTGAAGTCCGGCCCCTGATCGACCCGGATAGCTCAAGCTTTGAGCAGACCCGTTCGAGTGTTTCAGCGATATCGGCACCGGCGTACGTCCCTCGAAAGTCAATGGCTGGAACAAGTCTGGTGAAGGCATCGATGATGTTCAGGGTTCTGATCTTGCAACCGTCGTAGAGTGGGACGTGGACGAAACCTGTGCTCCATGCCTCGTTCGGTCGCGACAGCTGGCAACGCGCTTCCTGATGAGACGTCAAATCGTCGCGCCTTGGCCGTTTCGCTGGTAAACACGCACCCTTCCCGCGACAATGCAAAAAGACAAGATGCTTGCCGACGTCCGAGCCTTCACAAACATGGGTCAATGAGATTGCCTTGAATTGAGCCGACTGTCGCGCGTTCGGTCTAGCGCTTACATCTATTGCAAATTTGCATCACATTGCGACGATTTCTGGCAGTGGGCAAAATGAATATTCACATCGCAGAAAAGTAATATAGCATACAGTACGCTATAAACATAAGGAGGAAACCAGGTGCATTATTTTAACACGCTGTCTAAGACAACTGCTTCGGTATCTTTGGCGGCATTGCTGCTCGCCGCAGGTGCTCATGCACAAGTTGAAGTGGACGAGCAGGGTACTACATCGACAACCGAAAACGCAGAGACCACACGTCGTCTGGGCGCAATTACAGTTACGGCGCAAAAGCGCGAGCAAAGTCTGCAAGATGTGCCGATCGTTGTGACGGCTTTGTCCGGTGAACTTCTCAGTGATGCGGGCGTTAAGGATATTAAAGATCTGACGGTCGTTACGCCCGGCCTGCTTGTGACTTCGTCGTCAAAGCAAGCAAATACGACGGCGCGTATTCGCGGCATTGGCACGGTAGGAGACAATCCTGGCCTCGAAAGTTCCGTCGGCGTCGTTATCGATGGGGTTCCGCGCGCCAGGAATGGCGTTTCCTTTGGAGATCTCGGCGAAATCGAGCGAATCGAAGTGCTAAAAGGACCGCAAGGCACCTTGTTTGGCAAGTCGACTTCTGCGGGCGTTATAAATATCATTACCAAGAAACCGTCTGACGAGCTTGAGTCTATCTTCGAGGTCGGGATCGGCAACGAAGGCTTCCTTCGCACCTCTGCAGAAGTTACCGGACCGCTTTCTGAAACAGTGAGCGGTCGCCTTTTTGGGGTCTATGAGGAGCGCGGCGGTCTTCTCGACGTAAAGACGGGCAATGGTCCGCGTACCGAAGACGAAACGAGTCAGTATGACTTCTACTCCTTCCGGGGCCAGCTTCTTTTTGAGCCTTCGGGCGACCTCGAAATCCTTCTCTCGGCTGACTATACTGACCGGGAAGAAGATTGTTGCATGGGTGACTATGTCTCGGTGGACCCGGCCAGAGGCCCGCTGGTTACGCTGTTGGCCGGCGGCGATGGTGCCTCTGCTTTCCCGATCGATCCGTTCGATCGCGTCGCCTTTGCGAACCGCGACGCCACGCAGACGACCGAAGACTGGGGCGTGTCAGCCAATATCAAGTGGCAGACCGGATTCGGTGAACTGACATCCATCACATCGTATCGCGACTGGGAAAATGGCTCGGGTCAAGATACCGATTTCAGCGCGGCTGATCTTTGGTATCGTGATGATGAAACTTCCGTGGATGCTTTTGCGACTTTCAGCCAGGAGTTGCGGTTCGCAGGTGCCACCGACAACATTGACTGGCAGGTGGGTGCCTTCTACGCAAATGAGACTCTCGACCGTTCAGATTTCATCCGTTACGGCAATGATTACTTTTTCTACTTTCAGCAATTGCTGCTCGGTGCGAGCGGTGGTGCGTTCAATCTCGCTGCGCTGCCCGGTAACATTTACACGGGTGAGGCCAATGCAACTGCGGACGTTTATGAACAATCTTCGGACACATACGCGATCTTTACGAACAATACGTTCAGCTTGACCGATCAGTTCGACCTGACCGTCGGCCTTCGTTATACGATCGATGAGAAGACGCTGGAATCCAATTTTGATGGAAATGCAGGTAGCTGTGCCACAGCCTTGACTGTATTTGGGGCTGCAGGTGGGTTGACCCCGACGCTTTGCTTGCCTTGGACGAACGACAACTTCGTCGGTGTGAGATCCACGCAGGATCGCTCTGACGACGATTTGTCAGGTACAGTGAAGGGGGCATATCGGGTCAATGAAAATCTGATGTCCTACGCGTCCTATTCGCGCGGTTACAAGGCCGGTGGTTTCAACCTTGACCGCAGCCAGTTTGGTCCCTCAGATCCCACGCCGTTTCAACCGAATCTGGACACCGGTTTCGATCCCGAAACTGTGGATGCGTATGAGGTCGGCTTCAAGACCAACAATGCGGCAAATAGCTTGTTCTTCAATGGTGCGATATTCTATCAGGAATATAGCGACTTTCAGCTCAACACGTTCACCGGTACGAGTTTCATCGTGACATCCGTTCCCGGTGTGATTTCCAAGGGCGCTGAGTTCGATATCCGATACCTGCCTGAACAGCTTGAAGGACTGACGCTTCAGGGCGGCCTCGTCTATGCGGAAACCCAGTATGACGATTTCGAAGCGGTAGACTTTTTTGCCCCCCCGCGTCTGCCGGGAAGCACGATTTCGTTCGCGCCCCGCTGGTCGGGAACGTTGGCTGCAACTTATGAGACCCCGTTTATCAGCGACTGGAATGCGAGATTCAATGTGTCGAGCCGATTCACTTCACGGTATAATACAGGGTCGAACCTCGATCCGCTCAAGGAAGTTGACGATTTGGTCGTGGTCAATGCGAGGATGGCATTCTATAGCGACAATTCACCGTTTGAGCTGGAGGTTTGGGCGCAGAACCTGTTTGACGAGGACTATTACGAGCTGGCTTTCGATACGCCCCTCCAGGGCAATGCTGCC
>CAJQMX010000075.1 GCA_905479515.1 uncultured Parasphingopyxis sp. | reverse complement strand
CTTGCGGCCGTGGTGACGCAAACGCAGTTGGTTCGCCAACAAAAAGAAAGCTGAGCTTGCTTTATTCTGCAATAACTAGAGCCAGTTTCTTGAACTGATCGATACTCAGCTCTTCGGCCCGCCGTGTTTCTTCAATATTGGCTGACAGGAGCGTTTCGGAAAGTTTATCGCCGAAAATAGGTTTTAGTGAAGATCGCAACATTTTTCGGCGCTGCGAGAAAGCCGCTTGCGTTACTTTCTCTAGTGCGCCTAGCGCCGGAAAGACTTCCCGAGGCTGTTCAAATAAAACGACGCTGGAGTCGACTTTTGGCGGTGGGGTAAAGGCGCGCGCCGGAAGATTGAAGGCGCGCGAGGGTACAGAGGTCGTCTGCGCGATCACAGAAAGTCGGCCATAAGCTTTTGATCCCGGCGCTGCGAGGATGCGGTCGGCCACTTCCTTTTGAAACATCAGCGCCATTACGGACCATAAAGCGGGGCCTGCTTTCAGCCATTTAATCAGCAACTCCGTTGATATGTTGTAGGGAAGGTTGGCGACAATCTTCACCGGCGTTTTTCCAGCCAGAAATGTAGTTTCATCTGCGGTCAGTGCGTCGGCTTCGATTACCGTAAGTTTGTTATCGAAAAAAGCGGCGACTTCGCTAAGGGCTTCGATACAGCGATGATCGCGCTCAATGGCGGTGACGTGCGCGCCTGTTTCAAGCAGCGCTCGGGTGAGACCGCCAGGCCCCGGGCCGATTTCCAGCACCTGATCGCCACTGCCAATATCGGCCGCGCGCGCGATTTTTCGCGTCATGTTGAGATCGAGAAGGAAATGCTGGCCAAGCGATTTCTTTGCGCCAAGCTCATAGCGCTCAATCACATCGCGCAGGGGAGGAAGGGGCGCGCTCATGGGGTGCGGTGTGCGACCATGGCAGCGGCCATTTTGATAGCGGCTATCAGACTGTCGGCGCGGGCGACCCCTTTGCCGGCGATGTCGAGGGCTGTGCCATGATCTGGCGAGGTACGGATGATAGGGAGGCCGAGCGTTACATTCACAGCGTCATGAAAGGCCATCGTCTTTGCCGGGATAAGAGCCTGGTCATGCAGCATGCAGATCGCGGCGTCATAAGTTGTCCGCGCTTCGGCGTGGAACATGGTGTCGGCGGGAAGGGGGCCGCGAGCGTCAATAGCGGAAGCTCTTAACGCTGCAATCGCAGGCGCGATGATCTCCTCGTCTTCGCGGCCTAATGCGCCTGCTTCACCAGCATGTGGGTTAAGTCCGGAAATCGCAAGGCGGGGAGCGGTGACGCCGAATTCCTGAGCGAGCGCTTGTGCTGTGACCTTTGCGGTTTGCACAATCATGTCCGTGTTGAGTGCGCGCGCCGCTTCGATGACGGATTGATGGATGGTGACCGGGACGGTTTTCAGCTCCGGCCCCGCAAGCATCATAACCGGACCGCGCAAACGCCCGACCGGCATTGCAGCGTCTTTCGTTAAATCGGCGAGGAATTCCGTGTGTCCTGGAAACTTGAAGCCTGCGGCGATCAGCGCTGATTTCTGTATGGGATTGGTGACGACGCCGGAGGCTGCGTCGGAGAGTGCAAAAGCGACGGCGCGGGTGATGCTTTCGATGACGGCGCCGGCATTTGAGGAAGATGCCGCGCCAGGCGTTGCGATGACAGGCATCTCAAGCGGCAACACAGGAAGCTTGTTTGTAAAAACCGACGCAGCCTCTTCGGGCCTGGCAATCAGGGCGATTTTCTCAGCTGGGAAGAGTGACGGGTCCGCGATGACAAAAAAGACACTGTCTTTCCTCAAGGTCTCCCAGGCGGCGAGGGTTATTTCTGGGCCGACGCCGCCGGGCTCACCCATGGTCACGGCTAAGGGAGCCGGGGCAAGGGGAGCCGGCATGGTTCTAGCCGTTCGGTTGCGTCAGGTTATAGGAGCGGATGTCGACCATGGAGTCGCGTTCAATATCACGCAGATATTGTTGGCCAATCCTTTCGAGCTGGCGCGAATATATCCGGTTTTCAATAGCTGCGCGGGACGGAAGGCCGAGGCCTTCATCCTTGTCGCAAACATAAGCCGAATGATAAGCGCCGTCCGCTTCAATCACCGTAGACTGCTCGCCCCGTTCGAGATCCTCGATGAAAGGGCGGAAACGCTCGTCTATTTTATCGAGTGTAACGTTTTCAAGAAGGCTGAAACCGACTCCTTTACCCATATCGATTCGGAGGCCTCGGCTGAAACAGACTTCAGCAGTTTCAATATTTTCAAGCGCTGCGTGCGCTGCGGCGTTGCCCAGGGATTCATCGGCGCTGGCATAAGCGAGAGTGAATGTAGGTTCGCCTGCAATTGCGGCGGCGCGTTCGTCGCGAACTGCGAGAATAATGAATGCGCCGTCGGAAGGGATGGGGTTGGTGACTGATCCCGGCGGCAACGTCCTGATTGCATTGTCGAGCTCTTCATCAAGCTCGCCTGCGCGCACCCAGCCAAGGTCGCCGCCTACAGCAGCCGTCGTGCATGCGGAGAATTGCTGTGCGACGACCGCGAAAGGAACACCGCGGCGCATCTGTTCAATCAGCTGTAATGAGCCCTGATAATATTCCTGGGCCTGTGATGGATTATCGACGGGAATGCAAATTTCGGAAACAAGGAACTGTTCCTTGCTGACGTCTTCGCGCATGCGCTCAAGAGTCGTCTCGATTTCGTCTTCATTAACGCGCACCCGGTCGCGATAACGGCCCTGCACCAGTTGCGGCCAGGCGATTTGGCTGCGAATTTGCTCTTTCAAAGTGTTCACTGAGATGCCGGCGTTGCCCAGTTCGTCAACCATTTGATCAACAGTGATGTTGGATTGGGCCGCCATCAGCGAGAGATCGTTCTGAACTTCGTCCTCACCGACAACAAGGTCCCACTTCCCGGTTTCCTGAAGTTTCAGACGTTCTTCAATCAGGTCACGCAGAGCCTGGGCCTGGATTTGAGGCATGGCTTCTGGCGGAATCTGGCCGCCTGCGGAGATCAGCATGAGCTTCATGCGCTGGCGCACATCGAAGGTGGTGACCACGGCGTCATTGACCACGGCAGCCACGGCGCTTGGCGGTACGCCGGAACGCTCAATCACCTGATCGCTGGTTAAACCCTCGGAATTGGTCTGAATTTGCGCCGCCGCCGGCGTCAGGAGGGCAGCCGCCAGACCCGTCGCGATAAAGTAAGCAACTGAACTAATTACGGAAAATCGCATTCTGTGGGTTGTCCTGTAATTTGTATTCACGCCCGCCTACGGGGAAAATAGTGGTAATTGCCGCCTGTGCAAGCGCTCAATTGACCAATGATTTCAAGGTGAAGGTAAGCAAAATAGCATTATCGGGCTCGACATTACGCGTGCGGGTGCGATCGCGGCGGTAGGTTAGGCCGAGCATGGAGCACTCGTCTTCATAGCCAACCGAGAAATTCTGCTGGATCGTCTGGTTGCTGTCGAGATCAAGACGCCAGCCGCCGCCAACGGACCAGTGTCGTGTGAGTTTAATATTGGCGTTCGCCGTCAACTCTTCGCGCTTGACGAGATTATTGGCGATGTTTTCTTCATTCAAACGTACATAGCTGACACCTGCGCGGATAATTTTTCCGCGATAATAGGCGCGCGATTCAGCGCGCTGGACATCGCCAGAATTGTTGTCGATCCGGAACCGGTTTTCGAGGCCGACTTTATTTTTGTACTCAATGTTTAAGGAGCCGACGATGTCGGAGCTTTTTTCTCCGAGGCCTGAAGAATCGTTGAAGGCCTTGGTTTCCTGCAAGCGGATCTGCTGGCCGATTGATCCTTCGACAAGAAAGCCGTTCAGCGTTTCGGCGGATGCTGTCACGCCGATATTCATTCGCTGACCGTCTTCGAAAGCGTCGTAACCAGTCGCTTTATTGAAGTCGAAAAGGCCAGCGTAATCGAATTCGATGCTTTGCGAATCTTCGTTGATAATATCGTCGTCATTCAGCCCTGTCGGGCTGGCGATGAGCTGTACACGCGGCTCTATGTAGAGCTGTGCGCCGTGGAATTCACGCGCCAGCGGGTATGTCCATTCAAGCCCAATGGTGGGGGCAAAGCGCGACGTAATATCGCTTGTGTCGGTTTCCGAGAAGCCCGGGAAACCGATAGCGCACGGAGCATCGCCGCTAAAACAGACTTCCGTGCCTTGGTCCAGGTCCTGATAAGAAAATACATCGGCGCGCGCTTTGGCGAAGAGATTGAAGCGGTGGCCGCCGTGGGTGATGATGTCCCGGTCCCACTCAAGCGATGTGGTGAAGCGCTGAGAGTCGATGCCTTGTGTGCGATAGAGCGAGGCGATGTTCGCCCTCGCCGTCACGGCGCCGCCGGCGACTTTTGAGTTGAAGTCATGCCGGAAGTCGATCAGCGGCAGCACATAAGGCGTGGTTCTGGCGTCATCGATGCGGCCTAGGCCCTGTTCCATCATCGCCAGCCGGTTTTGCTGCGTTCTGAGGCCCTGGAACAGATAAGTATCGATAGTCAGATGCGAACCGCCCTCGTTCCAGGCAACGCGTGCATTGCTGCGAAGCTGATTGGTGCGGCTGCGGTCGAGCTCCTGGCGCAAATCGCCGCGGCGCTCAACGTCGTATTGACGCAGATATTCCTTATCGGAAATGCGCTCGAAGTCATAGCTTGCACGCCAGTTTTCGCCGAAGTCACGGTGGCCGCGTCCGAACAGGTGCCAGCGAACCCCCGGTGTGCTTTCCGTGAAAGCTGCTGGTGTCGTTGTATCGTTGGGGGCGTCGATAACCCCGCCGGAAAGGACATGATAGCCGTTAGCGCCGCGGCGACGCCATTCCGCCTGCCATAAGACGCCGTCTTTCGCCGTGTATTTTGGAAAAAATGTTGCGTCCTGTGAATTCGAGATAGCCAGATAGTAGGGCAGCTCGATATTGAAGCCGAGGCGGCTCGATGCGCCAATATCCGGAGGCAAAAATCCCGACTGACGCTCCACCGAAGGATCCGGCGTTTGCAAATAGGGCGCGTAAATAATCGGTACGCCCGCAATTTCAAGAAAGGCGTGATGAAACCGAAGAACCTTGCGTTCCTCATCCCGCGTAACGCGCAGCGCCTTGATGCGCCATGTTGGTGTTTTTGGCTCGCCATCCTTGTTGCAGACATTGCATGACGTATAGACGGCGCGGTTAAGGCGCGTACGGGCGCCTTGTTCTCGCACCGCGCTATCGGCGGCGAGGCGCGCGTTATCTTCTAGAAGCGCGCTGAAATTTTCTGCGATGCCGTCACGCAGGTCGCCGGAGAGCTCAACCCGTCCGGCAAAGGCCGTTTCCATTTTGGCGTCAGTAATTGAAACATTGCCCTCGGCGATGACAATGTCGGTTTCGGGATCGTAGATCAAACGGTCGGCGCGAAGGTACCGTGCGCCGAAATAGGCCCGCACATCGCCTTCTGCGATGATCGGTCCATCATCAAATTCGCGCTCGACGCTGTCCGCTTCGAACAGGACCTGATCGGACTCATTCTCGCCGGCTGTTACGGTTGGGGCGGCCGCCCATGCGGGCGGCGCAGCCAACAGGCCAGCGGCAGCGCCCGCAAGCACTGTCGTCATCAACAGGCGCGCTGTAAGGCGGTTACTGGTTGACACGGAATGTAGGCCCTTCGCCGCGCGAATCACTGAAATTATCGTGGTGGTAGAGTTATATGAGGCGGTTGGCGAGGTCCAGCCGATAGCCCTATTCTGGAGGACGTCGGCGTCGCCTAGCCGTCCTCCAGATGCAACAGGACGGTTACGGCCGCAAGGCTCGCCACCACAGCAGGAATCCAGGCGGCCAGAGCCGCGGGGGCAAGCCCCGATTCACCCAGGGCCGTGGAGATTTCGGAGATGATGAACAGCGAAAATCCGGCGATGATCGACCCTACCGCCAGTTTAAGGGCGCCGCCGGTCCGGGTCGGGCGCATTGAAAAGGCGGCGGCGATCAACACCATGGCGAGCAACTTCAAGGGCGTGGAGCACAAATCGTGAAAACGGATATTGTAGCGCACGGTGGGCACCCCTGCGGCTTCGGCCAGAAGGATAAAGCGGGGCAGGCTCCACAGAGAAAGGGTCTCTGGCGGCGCCACCCGTTCGCGTAAGTTTCCGGAGGTGAGGGAGGTGCGCACGGCGTAGATCGGCGTGAATTGTTCATTTTCCACGCCGGGCGCCCGCAACCGCGCATCGTGAAGCTCCAATGTGCGGCCGGAGAGGAAGGCCTCCGAGGCGTCCAATCGTTCAAGAAATTTATTCTCGGGATCGAAGCGCCAGATCGTCACCTTCTCAAGCGCCGCCCTTGTGTTGTCGTAGTTGGCGGCGTTGATAATGAGCTGACCGCTTTCGTCGCGCTGACGCAGCCAGATGCCATCGCCAAAGATGCGCACCAGATTGCGGTCTCCGCCTTCCATGCGGGATTTAAGCGTTTCAGCCTGCGAGAGAAAATGCGCCGACAGGGGATCG
>CAJQMX010000074.1 GCA_905479515.1 uncultured Parasphingopyxis sp. | reverse complement strand
TCAGAGGCGGCAGGCCCCAACGATGTGTGGACTATGGATTTCGTTCAGGACCAGCTCGCCACGGGTCGTAAGATCAGGGTTCTGACGATGATCGACACCTATTCCCGCTATGTGCCCATTATTGACCCCAGGTTCAGCTATTTGATCGCGTTTTCAGCTAACCAACTCGTCCTCATAGCGGTAGACCGTACAGTTGTGATCAACGACAGAACCATAAAAATTTTTGGAAAGTGTACTTACACTGCGATCTTTTTCTGCTGAATAAATTCATCGTGTTTTCAAATTAATCATTTCATGCTTTGGGAGCTCCGATTTATTAATGTCGACTCTCTATTCACAAATTTTTGCATTTGCACTCATTACTCACCTTGCTGGTTGTGGCGCTGAGACTGAAAAAATCGCTACACAAAAACAGAAACCCTTTTACATCGGGTGCACTGGCCAATACAACATTGCGGGCTGGAACAAGGATTTGAGTGGAGAGACCTCGACAAACGAAGGCGTAAAAGTCTAGACAAACACGGGATGGCAGACATCACAGCTTGATAAAGCCCCTTATGGAACGCTTGGTGAGGCGACAATCAACATATGCCATTGGTTCGGAATACGCGTTCATGAGGAAACTGCACAGCCTGTTTTCATCATCCATAATGCCATAGGCGGAAAGCAAATTTCTAATTGGTTAGATGGGGGCGAGCTAAGGGAAGGTCTCTTTGGAAAGCTTCAGGTTTCTGGTATCCCTGCACTCAACGTGATGATCTCGGGCCAAGGCGAGCAAGATCGAAGTTTACAAAGCTCCGAATATCAAGATTTATTCTATGAGTTCATTAATGCCGCGGATGAACAATCTTGGATGAGCGGAGAAACCCCCGTGCTTGTGATGGAATTTCGGCAAATTCCAAAGTTGGCCCGCATCAACCGTTTCCACGGAAGCCAAGATGAAAGAGCCGACAATATCTGGACGGCAGAATCTGATGGTCTCGGGGGGTGATCCCTTAGATGGGGGAGGAATCATTCCGCTTTAGTGGCGAGGCTCTGCAAAAGATGGGATGTGAAAGAATGTAGGACGCATATGTGGCATCCAAACTTAAAACGCAAAGCCGATCAAACTAGCTGTTCAGCCCCTGCATCTGGTGGATCAGATTGAGGATGAATAGATATGGCTCTAAAGTCCAAATTTTGCAGATGCATTGGTAGGCCCAGAAAACGCTAGCGAGCCCTCTCCCCGCGCGCTGTAGAGGACAGCTCGCTCAGAACCCTTCGGCCTTGGCTTTGCGCCAGTAGAAAATCGCGAAACCGGTCACGACCAACGGGATCATCAGTCCGTATTCGTCGATCCACATTTGCGTGCCTTCTGTCTCTGCGGTGAGGGGCGTGAAAATCTTCTGGATAAAGATATTATGAGCAGCGTGAAATATCACAGCGGGCCAGACACTTTTCGATCTGAACGTAAAATACGTCATGATCACAGACATGGACGTTATCATGAACGTGAAACACGCGACCTGAAGCAAAGGTTCCCCGCCGCCATATCTGATGACAATGGGATAATGCCAGGCGGCCCAGATCAGCCCGCTCACAATCGACACGGCACCGAAGGGCATGACTTTGCGTAGTTCCCAGATCAGAAAGCCGCGCCAGCCGATCTCCTCGCCTGCTATGGATCCGAGGGATTTAACCAACTGGACGCTGGACAGCAGGCCGATCATGACAACCATCGAAATCGCAGGCGCATTCGCCGATATGCCGAGTTCATCAGACCATTCGGAAACGGTTTCAGGATTAAACGGCGTTCCCAGTCCGAACACCCAGATCAGACCATAAGCCAGCGCAATATAGACAACCGGTACAAAGTAAGCTTCGATATTATTGCGCCAGTTACCCCATGCCCACGGCAAGCCAGAAACTTTGCGGCCTCTGAGTGTCTGCGTTACAAGAGCCGCGATCGCCGGACACAGCATCAGCGCACCAACATAAAGGCTGGTAGGGTTGAGTTCGAGGAGTGCAAAATGCGCAATCGCGCTCAGGCCGCACAGGATTGCCATGAATATGGAAATCGTTATCCAGGCATCACGTCGTTCAATCTGAGAATATATCATCTGCAAGAATATATCGAATATCGATATATTGTCCAGCAACTTCTGACCAGAGTGAATTTCACGCAAATGTTTCGTAAATGGTGCACCCGACTGGATTCGAACCAGTGACCTCTGCCTTCGGAGCTGGTTTAAGGACCTATCCGAAGTGCACGATAGGGTACGCCAGAGCACGATATCAGTTTGTAATCACTAGACTTTTCTGATCGCCTCTCCGAAACCTCTATCCGAGAATACGCCTTGGTTTCCGTCCGCGTGCTTGCGTGGTGCTTACGCGAAATCAGGGCTCGGCAGGGAACAGGAGCATGGCGAAACTCACCAAACGGTTTGTGGAAGCGGTCGCGCCGCAGAGCAAAGGCCACGTTGTCTGGGATGATGAATTCCCTGGCTTCGGCCTGCGTGTCTATCCTTCTGGCAAGCGCAGCTACATCGTCCAGTACCGGTCGCGTGGACGATCCCGCCGCTATACTATTGGTCTCCATGGCCTGTGGACGCCTGAAACGGCGCGGCGCGAGGCGAAGGCCCTACTCGGGCGGGCAGCACATGGCGGTGATCCTGCGGAAGAACGTGAAGAAGAGCGCAGAGCGCTGACCATCAAGCAACTTTGCGAGCAGTACATCGCGGATATGGAAGCGGGACTCATTCTCGGCAAAGGCGGCCGCCCAAAAAAAGAAACAACTATTGCGACCGATGTGGGCCGTCTCCGGCGGCACATCGTTCCCCTTCTCGGGACCCGGCGCGTGCGAGACATCACCAAGCCGGACATGAACAATCTGATGAAGGACATCATCGCAGGGAAAACGCGCGTAATCGTCAAGACCAACAAGCTGCGCGGCAAGGCGATCGTCCGCGGCGGCGCGGGCACTGCGATCCGAACGATGGGGCTTCTCGGCGGCGTTTTCTCCTATGCCGTCGAGGCCGGCATTATCGAACACAACCCAACGCACGGACTTCGTAAGCCAAAGTACAAGGTTCGGGACCGGCGGCTCAGCGAATCTGAGTATCGGACGCTTGGCGACATTCTTCGGCAGGGATGCCGAAGCAACCAACTCCGGATACACGCTGACATCCTCAGGCTTATTGCGCTGACAGGCTGTCGGCGCGGTGAAATCGTCAACCTCAAATGGAGCGCTGTCGATCTCGAAGGAAGCTGCTTGCGTTTGGCCGACAGCAAGGAAGGTGCCACAGTTCGTCCCGTCGGATTGCCGGTCGTGGAATATCTGGAGAAGGAACGCCCGCACCGAACAGGAACCTATGTTTTTCCCGGCCAGGACATCGACAATGCAGTCGGCAATTTCCCCCAAAGCTGGAAGAAGCTCTTCAAGGACACGCCCCTCTGGGATGTGACGCCTCACGTGCTGCGTCATAGCTTCGCCAGCATGGCCAACGATCTTGGTTTCACCGAAATTACGATCGCTGCGCTCATCGGCCACGCGAAAGGGTCGGTCACCAGCAAATATGTCCATACGCTCGACTCCACGCTGATCATGGCTGCGGATACGGTCGCGGGTTATGTGAAGGCCCTTCTGGAAGGCGCGGAGTTCAGGCGCAACACCTACACCTTAGATCGGCAATCAAGGCAGAGCGCGATTGAGCAAATGCTTATTGAATCGAGGCCAACGGCATAGATGACGAAGGTAATGAAACACCCAGATAGCGACTTAACTGACAGACGCTGGTTCAACGGCGCATTTTCGTCATACCACTAAAATTCGCACGGCAGGGTCAGCATATGAAATGCGCTGCATCCGCTTATCCGCTGTCACGAAAATGAGATCGCGCTCCTTAGCTTGTGCACACATCCAAAGATCGTTTTCGTCGATCGCCAATTTCTGCCCAGTCGCTTTATCTATCCATTCCTCCACGTATTTCGGCCGATCTTTTCGAAGTATTTTGGCGAGATACTTTTGCGCGACAGATGCCTTAATATCGGCATAGACCGCAGCCGTGTGATGCGTAACATCAATTATTGCATAGCTCCGTGCTCTGGTGATTATGGCCTCAAGTGCCGGCAGATTACCTCTACCTAGTCTCTCCGAAAGCTTTGTGCCAAAACCAAGCTCCGCCAAAGCGATCGCCGATACAAATCGAGGGCTTTCTGTCGGGAGCGCAAGAAGAGACTGGCTCTTCTCGTGGTGGTGGGGATGTGTGGGATCAAGGTAGATGGACAACGCGGTCGTATCGAGAAGATAGGCGTCCATTCTGACTACGCCACATAATCGCGGAGTAGTGAAATTTCGTCCTCGGGAAGAGGTTGGAATACTGATTTTACCCAATCACCGGTTGCATTGAACTGCCCTGATACTGTTTCTGACAAACTCAGCCCTGGCACATGGTGCAGGGTATCCCAATGTTGCCAATGATGCGGAACTGGGCGTTCGGCATCCTTAAAATATTCCAAGAGCTGCCGTTCCAGCCTTAGAGGGAGATCATAAGCGCAAAGCACGGCTGCATCGATGGATACGAGCATTTGAGCAACTCTTTCTTCAGCGTCGCTAAAGAGCGGAGCGTCACGCAAAAGGTGCACATATTCCTGTACTAGCGGCCCCAACTGCGATGGCAGCCTTGCAGGAATCGGCATTTCCCCCACAACCGACGACCGAAACCGATTTTGCGGTGAGCGAATTGCTAGAAAAGCATTTGCAACGGGACTGTTTAGAACTGCAGAATAAGCAAAGAGATCATCTAATTTAGCCTCATACTGTGGCCATAAACCAAAGAACTGTTGGGAATATAGACAACCGTCGCCGTCGACGATAGCACCAGCACGCCATGGGCCACGGCTAAGGCGCGCCGCATTCATAATAATTTTGGGCTTTGACCAGTCTTGATCAAAGCCTTCACGGAGGTTTTCGAGATTGAAGTCCAGCCAGGTTTGCTCAGTGCCGAAAAACTGCTGAAAACGGCGGGCACTAAGATAACCTCTTCGATATCCTGATTGTTCGTGGTCGCTCGCAGCGAGCATTTGATCGTAGTTCCACCGCAACCCCCATCGCGGCCTGAATAAGGTGTTTAAAGTCGGTCTGTCTTTTAGATGAGTCCATAGATCATGAAGTGGCGGAATCCAGAGATGTCCGGAAGGCTCATCTTCAACTTGGCGCGTTAAATCACGTTTGACAGTGATCGCACCAGTTTTCAGAAACGCTGCGCGACTACGATCAGCTACCTCTGATGAGCGAATGGAGATTTCACGTTCGCTTTCAGGACGCAGATCTCGTGCGATCAGCGCAGCTGACTCTACACTCGACGCTCCGAAAATTCGGTCGGGCATCTCTAATATCTCTACGGAGCCGTACAACGCCTCGATACGCTTGCGATGCTCAGAAAATTGTTTTTCCAAAATGAAAGATCGCGGCAGTACAAAACCGAGAGCGAG
The DNA here is from genome assembly GCA_905479515.1 of uncultured Parasphingopyxis sp. Next base: position 17,497 of record CAJQMX010000074.1, on the reverse strand, counting down.
CGGTCGGGCGTCTAAGACAGCGTTCAATACCGCAGAAGCTTTTGTCGGTTTTTGGCTCATTCCCGGATACTGAGCTTTCTCCTCGGCGCTGAAGGCTTCAAACGGTGGATTACATACAATTACATTGTGATCAGCGAGTCTTTTGTCCAAGGCTCCATCAAGCAGAAGATCAGTTTCATTGATGAGCCAGCCGTTATGATTGGGATAATCGGCGAGGATAAGCGACAATGTCGCTACTTCACAGGCAAATGGATCAATTTCGTCGCCAGAAATATGATCAATCAAAAAGTCGTGGCGCCGCTGATCTGACCAATCAACAGGAAGTAAGTCTCTTAGGTGCCGCAGAGCTGAAACAAGAAATACGCCCGCACCTGCAAATGGCTCATAAATCTTAAGGTCTTCGGAATCGTAGAGATGCAATTCGAGCCTTTGAACGACATACTCTGCCACCTGACGTGGCGTACTGTGTGTGCCGAACAACTTTCGGGTCTCAGGCGTGACCAGTGTGTTCTCATACACGAATGCCAAGTCATCCGAAGAAATATTGGAGAAACTGATACCGGCTTGCAAATACTGCCAAGCGGCGCTGAAAAGCATCGGAAGGGCTCGACCTGACTGCCCTTTGATTTCCCCAAGATTGTAATAATCCTCGATCTTGGCAAGCACAGTGGAGAGGTCTTCGGAATCCCACTCTTCCGAAAATGGATGTCGGCGATCTTGCAGAACCTTCGCTGCCAAAAGCCGAAATATAACTCGAAAAAGAGTTCGCGGATCAACCTTACCACCAATTGGTGAATCACGCACAAGATTGAGAGTTTCAACGAGGAGTCGATCCAACTTGATATGGATTTCGCCTTCGATTGCTGGAATGAGGCCAATGTCCACAAAGTCAAGTTGGTAGTTTCCTAACGAGGATCCAACTGCCTTTGCGCGATGAATGGCGTCAGGATGCCAAGTTTCCCGCTTCCGTTCGAAGAGCGATGTCAGTTCGTCGATTTTAATTCTCTCGACGGCTCGGGGAGGATCCTCGCTCCGCACCTGCCAAACTACGACGTCATCGTTCTCAATAACGAATAGAAGTGGGGCACCGAGAGCGCGATGCTCTCGCACTAGGTCGATACCTTGCCGCCCATTGCTTTCGACGACCGCAAGCGCCGCGGAACGATAAGATGGCGGTGTTCGAGTAAACGCTACAAGAGGCACGGATCGAGTAGTATTGCCTTCAACCAACACATCCGCAAAGGCATAGTCACGAACTACAGCCTCGGGACGATAACCCGTATCATGCACAGCTTGAGCGATAGTCTCGATAGCATTCATGACCTTGCTCCCTGATTAGCGGCCTGAGCCAATGACACGGGTGGAAAGCGGAGCGATGGCTGGTCTTCCTCTACGGTCGCCGCAAGGAGTTGGTCTCGTAAGCGAAAAATAAGCGGGCCAAGTGGAATGCTGACCAGCGGCTTCTCGCTGGTCGTCAGCGCAAGCTCCGACACAAGTTGCAATTCAGCCCCGGCAACATCGACGATGACTTTAGTGCGCTCAAGAACGGGCCAAGGTGACGCGTTGCAAAGTTCAAATAGTGACTCTGCAATCGGCCCAAGCGCTCCCACTCTTATTGCTGTGTCCACAGTTAGGCATCTGATGACCGAGATGGCGACCAAATCGCCCGATGTGAAACACGGACTGTGACCCCGTGCTCGCTGCAGCGGATCCAGGGTTTTCTTCCAATGGCGATAGGTTTCCGGTTTGATTGAAACCGCACTCCTAAGTTGACCAGGTGTATAAAGAAGTGTCACGCGGAACTCGCCATCTTGTTGTTTACAACAAGATGCCTTGTTTGTTTTGTGATTGCAAGCGCAAACCCCTTATTTCGTTGACCCGGCCAATGATCAAACTCGATGAGGCAACAATCTGGAAAAAGGCACCGAGGCCAGGCTACAACCCAGCAGAAAATGATGACATCCTTGGTTGTGACGTCTACCCAACGACATCGCAGAAACCAAAAAAGTAAGGCTGAGCTAGAAACTTAACTGGTACTGAGTGGCCGCCAATACGAAGCAATTACAAGGGCGTGTGAGCTCGAACTCAGCTGGTAGGTGTACTGCCGAGCCGGCGGTCTAACCGCTACAACACTAGATTTTGGTCACCCCTTTATCGAGCAGGTCATCAAGGAAGTGCTCTCGCGAAACGATCGGCCCGGCCTGCGTCGCGAACAACAGCGCCTCGACAACCTGACGAGCTAGAGAACGCGCCATCACCCGTTGTTGGGTTGAAATAGCCGACATCGTGCGTCCGTGGAGAAACGCGCTTCTCACATCGAAAAGCTGCTCATACTGGTCGGCATAACAGCGATCTCCGAGCAGCCCAGCAACGCGACCACGCATTTTTCTTGATGCGTTCAACCGCTTGTGGCGGTCCGGCGCAACCCGAAAGCCCTTTTGGTAATCGGCACGCAGGCCCAGCGCCGCTTCGATTGTCGTGATATGCGCTAAGAATTCGTCGATGCCGTCCACCAAGAACGCGCGGACCAGGAAGTGAGTGATTGGCGTTTCGAACAGAACCGATTGCTTCGCCTGTTCGACGATCGCCCAGCGGCTCTGATCCCAGACCGGTAACTCCGTTGCGACGCTGTCTTCCATGGGCAAACCGACGGGCCGCTCCTCCTCGATGGTCCTGCCATAGCCGTCGTCGTAGATTCGAGGTTCCCAACTCAGTGTATCTGGGGACGGCGGCGAATTGAGACGGACGAAGATGTCGTTGTCGACGGTGTAGATCCACGGGACTCGAAAACCGCGCCAATCGACTTCCGCCATCGTCGACCAGCTTTCCCATGGTGCCAACAGCAGGAAGAACAGCGCGTCCTCAACAGCGGCAGGAAACCGGCCTTTGTGCGGCTCTATCTGACCTAGGTCCCGGCTCAAGTCCATGAACAGCACCGGGATGGCACGGGCCTCCGGCTCCTGTTCGAGCGCAACGGCCTCCTCGACAATCAGCCAGTGAAACTCGGAGAAGCGCTCGGCGTCGAAGTCCTGTCGCGGATGAGTCCGCTTCATCCTGGTTTCATCGACCAAGGACCGCAGTTCATCCGCCGTGAGCCGGCCCACTTTCGCCGGGCCAAAAGCTACTGACGGAAGGTCGGCAGCCAGATCGAGCGGCAGGAGATGGACGCGTTTGGCATGGGTCGCCTGCATCGCCGCGTCCAGGCCCATCGCCGCGGCCTCAACGGGCAACGCCAGATGAGCCGTCTGCTTTTGCAGGCCGCAGGGAAGACCCAGAGACCGCAAAGCGGTCGACAATGCGAAGGCCGGTCCCTTCTTGCCTGCATTCGGGTAGCCGTCACGACAGGCTTCGCGTAGCCGCTCGAACGCTGGATGCGCGAGGATATTATCCGGCCCCGGCGGGCGTAGCTGCCACAGATCCGACATCGCGGAGATCATCGCATTGCTCGGACCCGTCCCAGCATTACTCATCAGGCGATCCGGAGCCGACGCAGGAGTTTACCGAGGACAGTTTCATAGTCTTCGGGCTTCGAGAAGTCGGCGTAGAGCTTCCCCTTCAGGAACTCTGGAAGCTCGCACTCTTCATAGAGCAGCGGCAGGACGACGACCTCCCCGCTGGATATCTCTCGGTTCATCGCCACGTCCAATTCCTTCTTGACCCAAGGCGCGCCGATCGATTTTTTCGACAAGACCACGGCGATGAAGCGGCTGAGCTTTATGCCCTCTTCGATTTTGGCGATCAGCGAGTCCCCGATGTCGATTTCGGCCTCGTCCAGCCAAACGTGCTCCACCCCATGGGCAAGGAGATCCTTGCGCAATTGGCGAACGAACGGTTTGTCGACACCAGTGTGGCTGAGGAATATGCCATGATACTTCTCATGCGCCGGGTTTGCTTTCTCCAGCAACAGGCTATCGCGGACGAGCTGGTTCTCAGCCTCTTGCGATGTTGGAGCAGTGAGCAGCCAGCCAGTCGTTGCCCCAAACGATATGTAGCCGCCCAAGCTGTAACCTTCGGGCGTCGCGGCGATCGAAACGTAGTTCTCGCCGGGGTCAGACAGGCACAATGTCCAGCCGCCCGTCTGCGATATCACCTCAAAATAGCGCGTAAATGGACTATCCGGATCAACTAAACCCATCCTGCGTCCCTTCTTCACGAGAAGGTCCGAGCGTTTCACGAATTTTGCCACTTTCGGGGCCACGTATCCCAAATGCGTTTCGCGATAACCGAAGAAGTTCATCCGCTTCGGTTCGGACAGGCACCAAACGATAGTTGCGCCATCCGCAATCGCGGCCTCCATCTCCTTTTGCCGATCCTCGGCGTCGAAAGCGGAGTCGATGTCATAGCTGTCCTTCTGCCGCTTCAACTTACCCAATTCATTATCTTCGTCGGAGAACTCGCCCGCACTTCCGAATAGGAAATGCGTATAGCTCTCCGGGTTGATGATGATCGTGTCATACTCATAGAGCGGATATGCGGCCCTCTCTCGATCGACCTCGGGGCGGCATAGCCCCAGGTTGTCGATTTCCACACCGTCAATAGCATCGCCAGTATAGTTCAGCCCAACCGTCAGTACTCTCCTCATCCATTATTCCCTTCCGTCACCTTTTCTATAGTCCTCTCTGGCTTCACGTACATGACATTGCCATGGCTATCGACAAGCGCAATCTCGATACCGGCTAATGCGCAACGCGGCGCGAGCCGCTCAGCCAGCCGCAAGGTGCTATCGGTCGATGGAACCACGGCGATCTGACGCCCCGGCGATGGCGTTGCCATCAAAAGCCCGACGGTTTCGCAAAGTCCCCGGTACAGGCGCGACACTTGACCCAAGTGCCGCGTGTTGATGATCCCGCCCTTGCACTCGGCTACTATCCGAAGACCCCATACCTCCGAAACGACATCGCCAAGGCCTGATTTGGGGTGGGCGGTGATCGTTTCGCCGACCGGGTTTTGATAGACTCCGCCATAGGCCGTGCTGCCGAGGCTCGAAACCTTTGCGAATTCCCGGCGCCCGAGCCAGCCCGTGAAATCGAACTGTTTCCCATGTTCACCATCGGGATGGATGCGAACGTGCCGCGCACCCGCTGCACGAAGCAGATGCATAGTAAAGGCGACCATGACGGCCCCTTCGTAAAGATGATGCTCGTGCAGGTCATCCGATTTTCCAACACGGTTCGGCGGCGGTTTCAAAGCCGTCACAAGATCCTCGAATTCCATCAAGCCTCCCTGACCACTGCGGCGCGCCGACTATCCCGCCACCATTGACACAGATGTATAACCGGTCATATTTGCCCGGTAAAGGAGGGCCGGTCATGTTTGCCTATAACCCTGATAAATTCGCATCTCTTTATGCCTCGGACATTGGCCAACGCATCTGGGCCTTTCTCACACAGCCCGAGAACGTTGCCCGCCTGGAAACTGCGTCGGAGTTGAGCAAGCCGGCAGTCGAGGGCATCGCGGAGCAGCTTTTGGAGGAGTTCAGGGAGGAGGTCCTGGCCGATCGCGTGAAGCAGATGGTCGGGCATATGGTGCGGCAGATCCTAGAGCAGCGCGATTGGATCCTCGATCAGAGCGATGTGAAAGTGCTATCCGTGCCGTTCATCAAGGCCACGCGATATCGACGGCCTGACTGGTTCACCTTCCATGCCTTCCGCAATACTAGCGATCCGAGCGACGTTGTCATTACCGACCGCCGACAGAACCCGCCATTGCCTACCGGCGTCCGTTGGTCGTTTTACGCGACCTTCGCCAGCCCTCTGAAAGCCGCGGTGGCATTCGGTGTGAACGACATGAACCAGCTCCGGCGGCAAGTGCACACGCACGGCTACCATCGCGTGAGTGTCGAACGGATGTTGCGCCGCGCATGATGAATGAACCGTAACATGAGTAAACTTTTCGACGTTGAAGGCCCAAATCTCGACCGCGGATTTCAAAACCTGAAAGTCGCGCAATCTCCGATCGAGCAGGAGTTACACGATCTAATTGAATCGATGTGGGCTATCTATGAACCCTATGCCGATCCGGACTTCCCTCAGGGTTTCGCGCGCGATGTCGACGGTCGTTTCTGGGAAATGTATCTAGGCTGTACGCTGCTCGACGCTGGGCGAACATTGCTACCCGTGGTCGACCGTCAGCGCGACGGTGGCCAACCGGATTTATGCGTTCTCGAAGATGATCACCGTATCTGGATCGAGGCGATAGCACCCGAAGAAGGTGCGCCTGGTCCCGACCAGATTGTACGGCCCATTCCCATGAACGAAGGAGGCGGGCTAATTGCCGCGCCGATCCGTCAAGCGCAGTTGCGGACATCGGGGGCATTTTGGACCAAAGCGCAAAGAATTGCACATTATATCGAGCAAGGTGTGGTTACACCCGACGACACACGGATTATCGCCATCAGCGCCAGCCGGTTCGGCGTCTATGTCGCTGAACAACCTTTGCCGCTCATCATGTCAACTCTGTTTCCGGTTGGAGATGCGTACATCACCGTCGACCGAGAGACAGGAAATGTTCTCGATGAAGGATTTCATGCGGCGCCCGTCATCCAGCGCGAAGGCAATCCGATCCCGCGCACGGCATTTCTCGACGAGCGTTTTGCCAACATCTCGGGCGTGATCTGGTCGCGTGTCGGCCTTGGAAATCTGTCGCGCCGGACCCGGCCACTCACATATGTCCACAATCCCCTTGCTGAGGTCCCATTGCCGATGAACTGGGGCGTTTGGGATCGGGAATTCGTCACCGTACGTAGCGACGACGGATGGGAAACAAACGACATTCTGGTTCCAACACGGACCACGGAAGCCCAATGACATGCTTGCGGCCACATAGTCGACGTCGGGTCGCCGCTATCCATCGAGGTGGCTATGGCTACCGGCGATGAACAACGGCTGATCAAACCCATTTGCCAGCGGCAATTCGAGTTACATGCTCTCTCGCTCGAGCGTGGACCAAACTTCGAGCCGTCGCACATCTTCAGCGCGTACCAGGTCGGGTACGGCACCGCATGCGGTTGCATTCTCCTCGACCCTGAACAAAGAACGTTTTCGACATTGGTTCTGCGCCGCCGTACCGATTACCGCTGGGTTTTGGTGGACGAGAGCGGACCAATATTCAGTCCGGAAGCAGCGCTCGACCGGCTCAGCGTCAACATGCGTGGAGGCGACCCTCCAGAACCAGTTCCGCCCGGTGCGCGGAAACGAGCGCCACTGATGAAAGTCGGCCCCCGCGGCATCTCGCCGGAGTTTCGGCTTTTGACCAGCACGATCAGTCATGTGCCAGCCCTCATGGCGGTCGGCGAATGCTATCTGGCGCTTCCCAAACCCGACGCAAATTTCGTCACCGATCTGCAAACCAACAATTTTTCAGCAAGGCTCTTCGAACTTTACCTGCTCGCCTGCTTCCGCGAGCAGGGCTTGGGGGTGCGGCAGGATCATGTTTCGCCGGACTTCTGGATCGAAAAGGATGGTGCCAGCTGTTGGATCGAGGCGGTGACAGCAAACTCAGCGACTCCGCGATCAGGCGGCATTGGCGAATGGGTGCATGCTCCCGACGACCGAACCGAGCGCCTAACCGGCGCGCCCGCGGAGCGCTTCGCAAAGACCTTGCGCGGCAAGCTACAGCGCAATTATCATGAACTGGATCATGTAAAGGGTCACGCCTTTGCCCTCGCAATCGCCGACTTCCACGAGTCGGGTTCGATGGTATGGAGCCGTGAGGCACTACCAACATATCTTTACGGCTTGCGCGCCGATGTTGAAGGGGAAGGATCCAGCCGCCGCGCCATTAATACACCTATCAGCAATCTTACGGGAGAACACAGCATCCCAGCTGGCCTGTTTCGCAATCCCGAATTCACACATCTTTCAGCTGTGATTTTCAGCAATGCCGGAACGATGGCCAAGTTCAATCGTATGGGCTTTCTCGCAGGATGGCGGCCCTACGGATTGGAAATGGTTCGGCGCGGCATCCTTTTTGACCGAACGCCTGGGGCACTTGAGCCCATCGACTTCGAGCTTTCAGTCGGCAGTGCCGAGTATGAATCGCTCTGGCCGTGGGGCGAAGCATGGTGCCAAGAACTCGAAGTGTATCACAATCCGCTAGCGACAAACCCAATTCCGTTCGATCTTATCCCGGGCGCAACACAATGGTTTGAGCGCGATGGCGATATTGAATGTAGCACTATTTGGGAAAATTCTGTCTTGTCCTCAATAACGCATTTGAGAACCGAGGAACAAAAAACATGACAACTCAATCATCTGATCGAACGATCATCCTTTACCTCTTGCGCGGTGCTGTCCCCGAGCGCGCCGATGAGATGAGCCGTCTTTGGACAAAATACGGACATACTATCGAAGTTGCGCCAAATGCCGAAGGCGTCACAATGAACGCAGACGCTAAGCGTATCCAATTCGATATGAAGACGATAGATTTCTTCTGGCTGCTGGGCTTCAGCGTATGGCGAGCCATCGAAGTGTACGCGCCGGCGTTGGTTATTGCGACTTCGAACGGGATACCCCTCGACCAAGCCCTCAACATCGACGCTGAACTTGGCCAGTATGAATTTGATTTCAAGCAGCGCATCGGCTCTGCCCAGTCGCTCATTGTGGCGCAGCAGACAACTGACATCTCTTGGCCAGCGGACGTACCTAAGCCGACCGCTGATCGTGAAAGCTTGGATGACGTCCAGCATATGGCGGCGTTCGATCTCATCTCGCTCGCGTTGGCCTTCGCGCTACTGCATGAATTTCAGCACGTTATGTTTTGTGCCGACAACAGTGCCCCCTCTACGCTACCAGAATAGGAAATCGCCTGCGACACGTATGCCCGCGACTTCATGACGAGCGGTCTTGCCGCCTATGCAAAGAAGCACAAATACGACTTCGCCCTAGTTCAGCAGAAGCGCGCAATGGGTATAGTGATCGCTGCGGTGATTATCCATATAATGACCCCAAGTCACGCGCATTGGGGCAATCGCCAATACCCACCGATCGCCGAACGGCTAACCGCGATGATTGGCGGGTATACACTACCGGCCGGTTCATCTTTCTGGCCCTTCACAGCCTGCCTCTTGATCGCTCTCATGCGGAAGGAAAACCGGCCGCTCGACATCGTCGCGCGCTCGGACAAAGAGATGGTCGAAATGCTTCTCGATCGGATCCGTTGACGGTGTAGGGAGCGCGAGATGCCCGTATATTTCATTGGCCAAGAGGAAAAAGCATGCTCCCCAATCAAGATCGGGGTCGCAAAGAACATCTCTGTGCGCAAGCGTAACCTACAAACAGGCAACCTCTCCGATCTTCGACTGCTTGGGTGGATCGAAGTTGCCGACGCCTTTCGGCTCGAACGTCATCTACACCAACACTTCGAAGCGATCCATGTGCGCGGTGAGTGGTTTGCGATCAAACCGGCCGACATCCTGCCTATTCTCATAAGTACTGGCCGCGATGGCTTCGTTGCAAAGAACGCCGATGCCTTCCAAATTGTCGGATATGATCGCGATGCCATTCCAGAGTATCTCGGTTTGTGGGAATGGGCCGATCTAGAAATGGACCAATTCAGTAACGCCGACATGGACGCTGCACCGACAGCGAAAGGTTGTTTTTTGTTTCCCATTCAGACTTCCAGGCCGCTGCCAAGGCAGAACAGGTCCGCGACTCATCATCAAAGTGCTTGCCGTTAACATCGGACATTCATCTCAGCCGCGACCCTTTGATCTGCCAATACAGCAAGTTCATAAATTTCAGCGGCTGGAAATATTTCTCTAGCCTCAATGGCCTCTTTGGCCGCAGCGACATCGGGAACGAACAGCACAACTGCCAAATCGTTCACTGCACGTGAACAACACACATAAAACAATCGTCGCGTTCTTCCCAACACAGAGTCAGTTCCATCTTGTAGGTGCTTGCTGTCGGTGTCGGAAAGTGGCGTGATATCGAAATATTTTCCGTAAGAAAACAGGTTGTAGTCACCCTCTTCGTCATCAAGGATTACCAATACACGTTCGAACTCCGCACCCTTGATCCCCTGCTGCGTGGCAAACGGAGATTGATCTTCGATGTATTGGCGATAGCCCCAGAGCTCTGAAGCTGCACAATCGAGAAATGCGTTCACCGATACTTCTTCTTTGCTCGCTTCCTCGCCATCCATGCCAACTTCCCCATCTTCGAGATAAGCAGCAAACCGATCATCGAGGTTTAACAAACTATGCTCACTCAAGAATGCAAGTACCTGCCGGATGGTGACGTCACCTCCCGGCTGAAGCATTTCGACTAAGCGCGGCACGTCTTGACGTAATCTATTGACCAGCTCTGGGATGTCCTGGTCCGCAATACGGTCCTTGCCGAGTAGCGGGCAGTACTTGCGCAACAAGGAGATGACCTCAAAATCCGTTTTTTCTTCCGCAGCGCTGACTAATGGGAGCATGAACGTCATGAAGGGCCTCAAAACCCATGCGGTACCATCCAGTAGCCCATCTTTCAGATTGGCTGGTGCCTGATCATTGAGTGCCGAGTAAAGATTGGGGAAACCGAGACGTTTTGCAGCCATGCGGTGAACAAGTACAAGTACCCGCACATCGGCATCAACATCGTCACTTTGCCAAAGCGGATCGTCGTTTGCCGTCGCAAGCCATTGCCGCACCTGCGCTAGACGCTCGGTTCTGTGATCATCGGATGGAAGAATGAACAGGCGAGCTGAGCCTGCGACCGCTTCAAGATTCCCATTTCGTTCAATCATTCGGCCGCGAGTTTGCTGAAGTCCATCGTCTTCAGCACGAATTTTGTTAATCAAAGTAAGGACACTTGTAGGACACCGGAAATTTTCTGGCTTTGTTATCTCGTTCCAGCCACAAGCCAACTCAATTGGTCCAGCACCAGTTGTATAGATTTTCTGCATAGGATCTCCGAAGAAACCCAAGCAAAAGCGCGCACCCACAGTTTCAGCTACCTGCCTTAGGGCAGCGACGAAGATCGGATTAGTATCCTGGCTCTCGTCAACGAAAATGAACGGAAACCGATTGGCAATGAGTGTTCGCAGTAGAGGCCGTTCCTCGATCAATGCCGGGCCAATCTTCAGGATATCGTCATGACCCAATACGCCATTGGCATAATCGCTGCCGGTGCCGTACTTAAACCGGCTTACGTCCGCGAGCGCCTGACTCTGACGTTGATAGCGTTCCATATCCCGAGCCAAGTTTTCGCGAGTGTTGGCGCGCGTCCTCGGATTGTCCAAGCGCTCCTGTGCCTTGGCAATCTTTTCTTCAATACGCCCTTCCACCCAAAGCTTCAGATCTTGCTGAAACGGACTTACAATCGTCCAGAGAAAGCTGTGAATTGTCGAGACGTGGAACAGGCTGTCATTGCCCACGTCACCCCATATTTCACCAACCGCAATATCCGTATAAGTTATGCAAGCGATCTGTTGGCCTCGTCTTCGCAATTCGGCTGCGCGGGTCGTAGAAAGGTGAGCAAGCGCCTTCACGAGAGACGTCGTCTTCCCAGAACCCGCTCCTGCCACCATCACGAAGTTCGTCAACGGTTGCTGATCGAGGCATTCGCGCAGCTCCCGGTCGGCATCCGTATCCGGCTGCCCGATACGATTGGTCATGCAGCCACTCCTTCTTCGCCCTCAACTTGCGGCAAAGTTGGCGTGATTTCGTCCGCAAGCCAATGAAGCCCTTCGGCTATATAACGTGGCACAATCCACGTTTGAGGGTCCTGCGCGAGCAGCGCCAGCGCGAAGTCAGTCTTGTTGAAGCCGGATCCCTTGATCCGCTTGTGCAAGCGCTCAGCGAGTTGGTCGATCGTTAGACCGTCACCCCCACGTATGCGCAACTTGAGGTCGGCGCGCGCTACATCCTGACACCAAACCAAATTTTCAAGCGCGAACGCCTCTTCAAGTGTGCGACCCGCCATCAACTGGTGTTCGGCGGACCAGTTCACGTCAACAACGGTCTGATACGTTATGCGTACCAAAGCATTATCGTTCTCCGCACTAGTCTGAGTCCTTTGATCGTCTGTGGCACCCAATAATTCTGCAATTGTTGTGCGCGCGGGCAACCATTGGATAAGTGTCTGGTTGGACGTTACAGCATCCGCAACATGCACCATACAGGTGCTTCCCGGACCACCTTCTTCCTGATCATCATGCGGCCCTTCCTCTTCAACCGCCGCATCATCGATGCCAGCTCTTACACTGTCGATATCCGTGACGATGAGCGCGGTTATTCCCAGAAACTCGATCAACGTGCGAAACCGATGACCGAAGGCTCCGCCAATTTCTAGTATGCTCAGATAAGCGGACTGGAGACGGGGCTCAGCCATTTCGATCATCTGTGGCAACAACAGCCGCTCGACATTGCCTTCCACCAACACTGCGGCATCTGCGAAGAACAAATCACAGTGCGTAAGCTTTAGATATCTCTCTAGAAAGTCTCGAGTTGGATTGGCTGTCTGATCATAAAACGCTGACAAATTGAGTACATCTGAAGATTGACCCGCCGCCGTTGTGCTTCGCCGAAAATAACGGATCGGTCGAAATCCGCGCTCATAAAGGATGTGCGGCGAATGTGTGGTGACTACGAGCTGGCTTGAATGGTTTTCGCGCTCCTCGCCTTCCACGGCAAGAATATCGAAGACCTTACGGATAAACACCTGCTGAAGTTGCGCATGAAGATGCGCTTCCGGTTCTTCCACGAAAACGAGATGAAGCGGAGGCCTATTTTCTTCGATGTCCATCCATTGTGCATGAAGATCGAGGAGTTCGACCACCATGTAGATAAGATTCTTGAAACCCAGCCCGTTGTAGCGGTCTGGAAGTGTCGGAGGATCAATGCCTTCTTCGGGATCGCCGAGTGCGTAGTGAACGCGCGCACCATCGTGACTGCTCATAATCGTCGCTGGGTTAAGCGCCGACTTAATCAACAGCCGTGGGTTGGAAAGTCCAGGATATCCAAGGGTACTGAGTCGGCTCAATGTTGGTTCGAACACGCGTTGAAGATGGTCATTGAGCATCGCCTCAGAATCCGCCAGTGCACGAATCGCATCAAAGTCGTCGCCGCGCTTCTCCAGATTTCTGTCGTAAAACCGGCTCAAGCATCGCGAGAGTTCTTCCACGCGACTGCCTGCCGCGGCATCTGCAAGATGGCGTTGTGCATGCAAAAAATCGACACGCAGTAGCGAACTCAAAATGTCCTTCCCGCTTCGCCCCTTGTCAGGAGTCAACAGGAGCGGCGTGTAACCGGCGGCTTCATTGAATTCAGCATCAAATTGCGCATGATCCAAGACATAGTATCTCAGCTCATATTCCAGTTTCAGATTGGCCGCCAAATAGTCATGTAGCGTTCTCGGTTCTGGATGATAGTCGGCCTCGCCGTTCGCACCCGGGCGAATGTTGGCGCGCGCTCTTTCTCGGGCCTCGTTGAAATTGGCAAGAAGTGAGGCCGCATCAATTGGCGCGAACTCGACGCGGATGCCGACAAGGTTTCCTTCCCAGGCGAGACTTGGCAACAGATTGACAACGCGATGAAGATCGTAAGCTTGAACATGAAACCAAAGGTCGAGCGATATGGTAGGGAGATTTGCACCGCCCACACCCTCTCCGAAGGCGTTCATCTCTGCCCATGATTCAGCGTTGAAGTCATGTACCGAGAACCGTTCACGAGAGGCAGCCATAAAAAGTTGGAGAGCGGCCGAAGCCGAGGTCTTTCCGCTATTGTTTGCTCCAACGAAAATAGAGAGATCAGACGCCAAGTTAATTTGCACATCTTTAAGACGTCGAAAGTTCCGAATTCGCAAAGTATCGATGTGCATTTTTTTGTTCCTTTTACTCATCTGAACGATAGCTACAAAGCGACCCTTACCCCAAGCTCGACTACTCAGATCTTACGTATAGTCAGTCAACTTCAGAGCCTTCTCGCTTTCTGCGTGTTCGAATGCATTATCATATGTCCGCACTTCTCCAGGTGATGCTCCTTCGTCGCGAAGCGCCTGTTTCCATTTGTTTGCGATCGTTGTGGCCATCACAAATGCCTGCTGCTTGGCGTCGGCTAGCGCCAGATCGAAAAACTCACAGGCGTCCAGCGCGATATCAAGGGAGGCGTTGAACGATCCGCCTTGGACGATACCGGTCTCCAGTACCCTGTGCCGTGAAGGCGAAGGGTTGATGTCGAAGGCCGGAGAGAGCCGCCATCGATCCCCACCCGCATAGATGAAGCCATGGTTCTTCAGATGATCGTCCTTGTTCGACACGAGGATCGTGAAAACGATCCGCCGCCAGAGCTCATGCAGGTCATCCACGGGCTTGCTGGAAATCTGCCGGATCACATCGGCGATATCCGTGTAGAAGCCGCCTTCGTCACCCTGCCAGTCCAGTGCGGTTCTGGCTGAAATATAGGGGATGCGCGTCTCGCCGCGGCGGTCGAATCGCCGGATGAGCGCAATCGGACTGTCGCTGTCCCGCAATTCCAGCTTCGCTTCGGCTACGCGCAGCCCGCACATGGCCGCGAGTTTCAAGGTGGCGACCTCTGCGCGTTCGACCGGCTTGGTGTCCTGCGCCGACGTGAACTTGGCGATCCAGAGGTGACCATCGCCCTCGACATTAGCCTTTGGGCGGGCGCCGCCAAGCGAGCCAGCAATACCGGCCAAGTCACGGGCCTCCTCCTCCGCGCCATTGGGATCGCGCTCGAACCGCTGGGCAAGCCCGCGCAACCGTTCAAGTTCGACCAGACGCGGGATCGGCGGCGTCAGGTCGGACAGCGACTCCATGTCTTCGCCAAGAAACCGTAACGCGCCCTGCCGTGTGCGGTCATCGGACAGCACGAGATAGTCGAACTCGCTGAGACCGCCGCCAAGCGCCTTGGTCATCAAGGCCCGCCCCCAGGCATCCGGTGCGGCGTCGGCAAAGCATCCGGACAGTGCCGAACGCTTGTCTTCCTTGCCGGTACTGAAATGGCTGCCCTCGCGCAAGGGCAATCCGGGCGACAGCGCGAAATGGTCGGATGCTGCCAGCCATTCGTCGGCGTACTCAAACTGCGAATGCTGACGCCGACCGTCACTCTCAAAGCGCAGACGGCCGACGATACGCTTGCCTTCTCCAAGGGCGACGATCGCTTCCGGCATCAGAAACCGACCCCTTCTTCATCATCCGCATCGGACAAGGGGGCTGATTGGCCTTTGCGGGATGGCGGCGATGCGGGCTTTCGTTTTTTGTCGATCCGCTTGGGGAGCGCTTCCCGATCGAGAAGCAGCCCGGTATCGTCGGACCCGGCATCAAGAAAGTCGAAAATGCGCTCGATCTCGCCGAGGACGAGGCAGGCCATCGCCAGCGTGCCGATGCTGACACCGTCGTCGCCTTTCTCTAGGCGCGTGATGGTGCTTTCGGACACACCGACCCGCTCGGCGAACCCCTTTACGGAGATGCGCCGCTTCAAGCGCGCCGTCTTGATGTTCGCGCCGAGAGTCTCAAGTGCCCTCCGTGCGTTCAATGAGCTTACCTTAACTGCCATATCTGACGCTCTTTTCCTCATTAGCCGTCAAATATGACTGTTAGTCGAAAAAACGTGTGAGCGCAACTATCTTCGAGACTTCATACGACCCCACTTCCAGGCTATGTGCGAGGCAGGCGCGGACGAGGAGCAGATCGCTGCCCCGTTCTTCGTCGATGTCGTCAAACAGCGACTGCAACTGCAGCGGTCATTGAGGCTTTACTCGATGTTATGCCGATGCTGCAGCAATTGGTCGAGAACTCACTTCAGCTTGGTTTCTCTTGCATCGTCATCGCGACTTCATGACATAGTTTCAAAGATCGGTGCCTATCCACTTTGGTGAGAATGAATTTTGTCGCCTGTGGGGCGACAAAATCAACCAGAGACAAAGTGACGGTGCTAACCGACCGAACAATCGGCTCTGCATAAGCATGATAATTGGAAGGGAGCGTCCTGATGATCGGGACTGGAACTTCCGAAATCCATGAGGGGAAGGCCTTCCCCTGCGGTCGAGCCTGTAGTCTCGTTCGACCCCATCTGCGGGGGAGTTTCCCCCGCAACGCCCCTTTTGAGAGTAAGAGTGCGGACGGGTTTTTCGTGACGGGTTGAGAGCCGGGAGAAAGCTTCCGGTGCCCGTCGCGGAGAACCGCGATGTCCAGATACAAGCGCAATGCCGGCGCCAAGCGCGACCGGACCAACCTTTATGACGAAATTACAACCAAGATCATCGGCGAGTTGGAGGCCGGGCGCGTGCCATGGGTCCAGCCCTGGGGGACGGCGGCGGCCAAGGCGCCGCTCGCCATGCCGAACAATGCCGCGACCGGTCGCGGCTATTCCGGCATCAACATTCTCATCCTTTGGGGTGCGGTCATCGAACATGGCTTTTCCGGCCAGAGCTGGCTGACTTTCCGCCAAGCTCTGTCGCTCGGCGGCAATGTCCGCAAGGGCGAACGCGGCACCACCGTCGTCTATGCCGACCGTTTCGTGCCCTACGACGAGAAGAAACGCGCCCGCGAGATCGGCGACGATCCGCAGGCGATCCCGTTCCTAAAGCGGTTCACGGTCTTCAATGCCGCGCAATGCGAGAACCTACCCGAAGAGGTCGCCGTTGCCGCGCCGCCTACCCCGCCCGGTCTGATCGAACCCAAGGTGGAAGCCCTCATCGAAGCCACCGGCGTCGATTTCCGCATCGGCGGCAACCGCGCCTTCTACGCGCCAGTTCATGACTATGTGCAGGTACCACCACCTCAAGCCTATTTCGAACCGATCAACTGGCACCGCACGGCGCTACATGAGCTTGGCCACGCCTCAGGGCATCCATCCCGGCTCGACCGCGACATGTCAGGCTCGTTCGGATCGAAGACATACGCCTTCGAGGAACTAATCGCCGAGATGAACGCCGCCTTCTGCTGCGCCTCGCTCGGCATCGTGCCGACCGTGCGGCACGCCGACTATATCGGCTCTTGGCTAGACGTCTTGCGCGAGGACAATCGCGCCATCGTCCGCGCCGCTTCCAAAGCCAGCAAGGCAGCCGATTATCTGCTCGGGTTTCTCCCGGAACGCAAGTCGGTGCATGGGGCGGCGTCCGATCCAGATCGGAACGTGGAGGGTCTCGTACCCGCGGAATCGTAGCGCCCGAAACACGCCCTTCCGGTTCTGCGGCAGGCTTCACTGAGAGGGAGAGGAGGGAGGGGTTTTAGTGACGGGTTGGAGGTCGAGAGAGAGTCTCCCGGCCGCCCGTCGCGGAGAAAACCGATGACCAACGTCAAGTCCAAGTCCAAGATCGCGCTAAGTGTGTCGCGCGATATTCCCTTCAACAAACTCATTCTCAGCCAAGCGAACGTCCGGCGCGTCAAGGCCGGCGTCGCGATCGAGGAACTCGCCGAGGACATCGCCCGGCGTACGCTCTTGCAGAGCCTGGCCGTCCGGGCGGTGACCGACGAGGATGGCAACGAGACCGGCATGTTCGAGGTCCCCGCCGGTGGCCGCCGCTTCCGCGCGCTCGAACTGCTGGTGAAG
>CAJQMX010000073.1 GCA_905479515.1 uncultured Parasphingopyxis sp. | reverse complement strand
GGCGTGTTCGACCTGTTTGCGCGCCATGGCGTAACAGCCATTCGCGCTGCTGATATTGTCAGCGCAGCGGACCGAGCCCGGTCCGAGAGCTGATCAGATCGATTTGTGCGTGATTAGCCGCTTGCCTTGGACGATAGGCTTTGGCAGGGCGATGCCGCTGAAGAGGTGGGGCCTGTAGCTCAATGGTAGAGCCGGCCGCTCATAACGGCTTGGTTGGGGGTTCGAGTCCCTCCGGGCCCACCAATTCTTTGATTGCTCTTATGTCTCACACGGCTTAAGGGCGCTCTTCCGGTCGGGGAGTGGCGCAGCCTGGTAGCGCATCTGGTTTGGGACCAGAGGGTCGCAGGTTCGAATCCTGTCTCCCCGACCAATTATCCCAATTTGATGGAAACTGCGCCAGAAAGTCTAGGATTGCCTAGGCTTCGCACCGTTCCGATATGTGATCATCTACATCGTCGGTAGCGCTTAGCGTCTGGGATCCGCGATCCCGGTTGTAGATATCGGGATAATAGCGAACATTGCCCTCGCTATCCGCTTCCGCTGTAAAATATGAAATATAAACCGGGATCGGTTCAGGCAGGTCGACCCGGATTGTGTGACCGGATGCGACTATCTCATCAGCCATCGCACGGTTCCAGCCGGGCCGCGCAGCCAGCAACTCTGCCGCAAACCCGATAGCATCGCCGACCCGGACGCAGCCATGGCTGAGAGCCCTCACATCACGCTCAAAAAGCGTTCGATTGGGTGTGTCATGCAGGTAAACACTATGGGGGTTGGGCATTACGAGCTTCATCAGGCCCAGGGCATTATTGGAGCCGGGACGCTGGCGGTATCGCCCATTTTCATAGACATAGCCTCTGCGGCGCGCCTCAGCCGGACGATTCCGCACCATCGAACTGATATTTCCAGCAGAGATGCTCGTCGGGATTTCCCACCAGGGGTTAAAGATCACGCCTGATACTTCCGCCTGAAAGATTGGCGTTGGTGTCTGCTGGGTGCCGACGATCGCTCTCCAGCGCCCCATTTCCCTGCGGCCCTCCCAGAGCGTGACTTCGAATGCCGCAGCATTCACCAGCAAATATCGTGGACCCAGAGATGCTGGCAGGGCTTCCCAGCGCCGCAGATTCGCGGCGAGGATAGCCCGATGTTCGACATCATTCTCTCGATCATAAGCCTCGCGAAGATATTCATGATAGGGGTGATTCAACCGGGATGGATGTTCATCAATCGCAGCCGTTGGGGATTCACCAGAGGATGGAATTGGCTGTGCTTGACCGGGGATTGCTGCCGATATCGCGGTCAACGCGAACATGCAGGTTACGATTATGCCGCACTTCATCTGGCGCCTTCCTATTGTCGTTTGAGCGGCCAACAACTATATTCCCAATTAATAGGGGTGAAACATTGAGTTAACACGCTTTTAGAACGCAGCAAAGGCTATCCCCATGCCCCCAATTTCCCGCAGACACTTTCTCGCAGCCACTGGAATCATTGCTGCGGCACCAAGCGTAGCAGCACAGACATCATTTCGCAGCGTAGCGACGATGGCTTCACCGCTATCTATGCGCGCCCTGGCGGCCCTGCATCGCCATGCAGACGCTATTCCGCATCATGATGTGATCGGCATTGCGGACTTTTCCTCGCCATCCCGCCTGCCACGCTTCGCTATCGTCAATCTCACCAGCGGGCAAACAGAGCGCCTTCTGGTGGCACACGGACGAGGCTCCGATCCCGATCATAGTGGCTGGCTGCACAATTTTTCGAATGTTCCCGGATCGGCCGCAACCTCAGCCGGCGCCTATCTGACTGGTGAAAGTTATTCGGGCAGCCATGGCATGTCGCGCCGACTGACTGGCCTTGATCCCGAAAATAGCAACGCTGAATCCCGTGCAATCGTGATTCACGGGGCGTGGTATGCAAATCCGGGAGTGATCGAAGAGCAGGGAAAGCTCGGGCGGAGCGAAGGCTGTTTCGCTTTCTCGGAAACAGATATTTCGACTGTGCTCGACCGGCTTGGTCCAGGTAGGCTGATTTATGCGGGTAAAGTCTGAACCATCGGCCAGTGCCAGGTTCCGCGCATAGCAGATAAAAAAAGGGCGCTCCCCGTGGGGAAGCGCCCTTTCTTATTTCGTTGGTTAACCCGAAGGCCAACCGCGAAATTACATAGCGTCTTCAGCAGCTTCAACCGCTTCTTCGCCTTCAGCTACGGCTTCTTCGCCAGCAGCCATGGCATCTTCGCCTTCAGCTACAGCTTCTTCGCCAGCAGCCATCGCGTCTTCAGCAACTTCTTCCGTTGCTTCAACGGCTTCAGCGCCTTCGTCGGTGGTTTCAGTTGCGGTTTCGCCGCATGCGGCCAGTGCAAAAAGGCTGGCAGACGCAAGCGCAAAGCTAAGTTTCTTCATTATGTGTGCTCCCATAGCATTTAATCAGGGCCTGACTCTGCGCCAATCCCAGCGCGCCGACATAGCGTCCATTCACAGAACGTCAACTTGTAATTATACACTCGTACCGAAATGAACCGGAGCTGACGGTGCGGCGCAGCACCGATTTCTCCCGTTTATTCGGTCGATTGAGGGATTCTCAGATCGGCCTCACTATTTGACATCACTGTCAGCATGACCGTCCAGGCTGCAACATTTTGCCGCATTTGGGCCGGATCGATCTTGTCTAGCGTATCATCTGGCGTGTGGTGCAGGTCAAAATAACGGGTTCCATCCTGCTGCAAATCAATCGCCCAGACGCCTTGTGCGACCAATGGGCTGGTGTCTGCACCGCCAGTTGCCTGTATCGAACTGCGCGGAATTCCAAGCGGAGCGAGGAGGTGGGTGATGCGGTCGGCATCGCCTGATGCGCTTTCCGGCAGGTTGAATTCCACGCGCCATATCCGGTCAGCGCCGAAATCGGATTCGGCGGCGACAGCATGCTCTGCGGCCGGATGGCGCTCTGCATAGGCACGCGCACCGAACAGGCCAACTTCCTCGGCACCCGCCCATAACAGCCGGATTGTGCGTCTTGGCTGTTCTCCGCTTTCCAGAATGCGGTGCGCGGCTGCGGTGATGATCCCGCAGCCAGCGGCATCGTCAAAAGCGCCGGTCGCAAGATCCCAGCTGTCGAGATGGCAGGCGGCGATGATCATCGGGGCATCGGGATCGCTGCCGGGGATATCCCCGATGACATTGCCGGATTCCTGATCGCCCAGCCATTGCGGGGTCAGGGTCAGTTGCATGGTGACGGGGCGACCGAGCGCCACCATCCGTTCCAGATTGTCGGCATCGGGGTTGGATAGCGCGCCAGCCGGGATCGGTGTGACGCCGTCCGCCCAGTTCGTACCGCCCGTATGCGGATTGCGATGATCGTCTGTGCCGATAGAGCGAATTACGATGGCCGCAGCGCCGCGTTCCGACGCGAGAGAGGCCGCGTTCCAACGCGCCGGGCCGGCAAAGCCATAGCCCGAGCCATCCTGCGTCCGCTCCATATGATGGCCGACATAGACAATCTTTCCGGTCAGGCTGCCCAGAGGGGCCGCACGCAGCTCCGCAATGGTTGGAAAGGCGACAATCTCCGCGCGAAGCCCGGCATCGCCTGTCGAGGCGCTGCGGCCAAGCGCCGTTACATGCATGGGCTGGGTATAGGGCGACACAATCTCTGCCGTTTCAGTGCCGCGTATCCAGGTCGGCATCTGGTATGTCTCGATCTGCACATTGGAAAAGCCAAGGCCGCTCAATCGCTGGACGGCCCAGGCACGGGCGCGGGCTTCGGCTTCGGTACCGGCAAGGCGCGGGCCGATCTCGGTCGTCAGCCCTTCGGTGATCGCATAGGCAAGCGTGTCGCCCTCGAGCGCGGCATCCCGCATGGCGGCAATCCCAGCATCTCCGCCTTGTTCCTCACCGATTGCATTGTGGTTCATGCGCGACAGGATGCCCATTTGTTTGGACTGGGCCGAGGCGATGGAGGGAAGGGCGACGATGGCGCATAGCGCGGGGAGGATCAGTTTTTTCATCAGCCCCGCTTAACGGGCGCTTCCGCGTTTGCCAATTCGTCTCCGCGTCCCTACATCGCGGGCACCTTTCCACTATCCAAATTCGGAGCGTAAACGAGCCATGGCCGCGCAATATTCCTACGTCATGAAGGGCATGACCAAAACCTTCCCCGGCGCTCGCAAGCCGGTGCTCGATCAGATTCACCTGCAATTCTATCAGGATGCGAAGATCGGCATTGTCGGGCCAAACGGCTCGGGCAAATCGACGCTGATGAAGATCATGGCCGGGATCGATACCGAATTTACCGGCGAAGCATGGCCGGGCGAGGGCATTCGCGTTGGCTATCTGGCGCAGGAGCCGGAGCTTGATCCGGACAAGACGGTCAAGGAAAATGTGATGGACGGGGTGCGCCCCGTTGCCGATCTGGTTGACCGGTTCAACGAGATTTCCGGCCTGATGGCCGATCCGCCCGAAGATGCGGATTTCGATGCGCTGATGGAAGAGATGGGTGATCTTCAGGAAAAGATTGACGCCGTTGATGGCTGGACGCTCGACAACCAGCTTGAGATCGCCATGGACGCGCTCAGATGCCCTCCGGGCGATAGCGGCGTCGAAAGCCTGTCAGGCGGCGAGAAACGCCGTGTGGCGCTCTGTCGTCTTCTCCTCGAAAAGCCGGAAATCCTGCTGCTCGATGAGCCGACCAACCATTTGGATGCGGAAAGCGTCGCCTGGCTCGAAAAACATCTCGTCGATTATACCGGCAATGTGATCCTCGTGACCCATGACCGCTATTTCCTCGACAATGTGATCAACTGGGTGCTCGAGCTCGATCGCGGCCGCTATTACACCTATGAAGCCAATTATACCGGCTATCTGGAGAAGAAAGCCAAGCGCCTCGAACAGGAAGAGCGCACCGACGCTGGCAAGCAGAAAGCCATCTCGGACGAGCTTCAATGGATCCGGCAGAGCCCCAAGGCCCGCCAGACCAAATCCAAGGCGCGTATCAAGGCGTTTGACGAACTGGTCGAAGCGCAGGAAAATCGCACGCCTGGCAAGGCGCAGATCATCATCCAGACACCCGCCCGGCTTGGCGGTAAGGTGATCGAGGTCAAAGGTGTCACCAAGGCCTATGGCGACAAATTGCTGTTTGAAGACCTGTCCTTTTCACTGCCCCCCGGTGGCATTGTCGGCGTGATCGGCCCCAATGGCGCGGGTAAGACGACCCTGTTCAAGCTCATCACCGAGCAGGAAGAGCCGGATGCCGGCAATGTCGAGATCGGCGAGACAG
>CAJQMX010000072.1 GCA_905479515.1 uncultured Parasphingopyxis sp. | reverse complement strand
AAGAAGGGGCCGGTGTTCGCGTTGATGATGGCGTGATGGAAGGTGGCGAGGTCTCGATGTTTTATGATCCGATGATCGCCAAGCTCATCACCTATGCCGAAACGCGTGAGGCGGCGATTGATCTGCAGATCGATGCGCTGGACAAGTTCGAGCTTGAGGGACTTGGCCATAATCTCGATTTCCTCTCGGCGCTGATGCAGCATGAGCGGTTCCGCTCGGGCAACATCACCACGAACTTCATTGCCGAGGAATATCCGGAAGGGTTCGAAGGCGCGCCCGCCAATGCTGATTTGCTGAAACGCCTTTCTGCTGTCGCGGCGTTTGCTGCGACGGCACATTCTGATCGCGCTCGGCGGGTGTCGGGCCAGTTGGACGGGCCGCTGCGTCCGCCTGCCGAATGGGTCGTGGAGATTGATGGGGCCCGTCATGAGGCGCATGTCGATCTTGACGATGTATCAGTGGATGGCGAGCCGACGGGGCTTTCGATGGCCTATGCGCCGGGCGACCGGATGGTCGAGACGGAGTTTGATGGCACGCCGCTTACCGTGAAGATCAAGCCGGGCCGTTATGGTTTTGTGCTGACGGCGCGCGGGGCTAGCCACACGGTCCGGGTTCTTCCGAAACGCATTGCCCACCTCGCCCAACACATGATCGAGAAGGAGCCGCCTGATCTTTCAAAATATCTGCTGTGTCCGATGCCGGGCCTGATCACCGCGCTCCATGTTGGTGAGGGTGACAAGGTCGAGGCCGGACAGCCGCTCGCGGTTGTCGAAGCGATGAAGATGGAGAATATCCTGCGCGCAGAAAAGGCCGGCGTGGTGAGCGCGGTTTCGGCAGCGGAAGGCGATAGCCTGGCTGCCGATGATGTGATCCTGGAGTTTGAATAAGCCCTCTCCCCTGGAGAGAGGGTTGCAAAGTCTTGGCAAGGAATGAGCCTAGACGCCGCTGGGTGAGGGGTTCTACCGCACAGACGGGGCGCAACCCCTCATCCAACTCCGACTAGCGAGGCAAGATCGCAAGTCTGCATATCCTTCTCCCCATGGGAGATGGGTCTAAATCTTCAATTCGCGCTTGATCGTGCCTTTGGTTGCCTTGCCATAGGGCGGCTTGAATCCGCCCAGCTTCGCCACGTCCATCTTGGGTTGGCTGTAGACACTTTTCGCATGGCTGAACGTCTTGAAGCCTTCATGGCCGGTATAGGAGCCCATGCCGGAAGGGCCGACGCCGCCAAAGGGCAATTCGTCCATGGCGATATGGAAAATCACATCGTTGACCGTTGCGCCGCCTGAAATCGTTTTTGAGAGCACCGTCTGTTCCTCGGCGGAATCGCTGCCGAAATAGTAAAGCCCAAGCGGGCGATCATGCTGGTTCACATAGTCGATCGCTTCGCTGACATTCTTGTATGTTTTGATCGGCAGAACAGGCCCGAAAATTTCCTCCTGCATCACCTTCATGTCCTCGGTCGGGTTGCGGACAATAGTGAGCGGCATTTTGCGTTTGTTGGAGGCGCTGAAATCCTCATTGCCCGGATTGATCTCAATCAGTTCCGCGCCTTTTTCGGCGGCATCCTTCAGATAGCCCTGCAGTCGCTCATAATGGCGGTCATTGATGATCGATGTGTAGTCATCATTGGCGTCCAAGGTCGGATATTGCTCGGCAACGGCGGCGCTTAGCCCCTGGATGACATCGCCTTCCTTGCTTTCCGGTACCATCATATAATCAGGCGCCAGACAGATTTGCCCGGCGTTCATCATCTTGCCCATCGCCACGCGGCTGGTGGCCCGGCCGATATCCGCGCTTTCGCCGAGAATTGTCGGTGATTTTCCGCCCAGTTCCAGTGTTACCGGGGTCAGGCTGTCAGCAGCGGCATGGAGGATATGCTTGCCCACGCTGGTCGCGCCGGTGAAAATCAGATGATCGAAAGGAAGGGCGGAAAAGGCCTGCCCGACATCCGAGCCGCCATTGAATACGGCAATCTCTTCGGCCGCGAAACTCTCGCCAATCAACTTTTCGATCAGGGCGCTGGTGACGGGCGTAAACTCGCTCATCTTGATCATCGCCCGGTTGCCGGCTGCCAGTATATCGGCGAGCGGGCTGAAGGTCAGTTGCACCGGGAAATTCCAGGGCGAAATAATTCCGACAACGCCCTTGGGCTGATATTCGATCCGCGCCTTGGCTCCGAACAGGCCGAGCGGGAACCGCGTGGCGCGCTTTTCAGGCCGCATCCATTTATCGACATGCTTGCGGGCATATTTGACCTCGCCCAGTGCTGTCACGACGTCCGTCATCATGGACTGGTCTTTGGAGCGATGGCCGAAATCCTCGCTCATCGCGTCGCACAATGCATCCGCGTTATTGACAATCAACTGACCGAGCCGCGTTAGGCGGTCCTTGCGCGTTGCCGAGCTGACGGGAAGCTCTGCCGTGAAAGCGGCGCGCTGCGTTTCGAGCACCGCGAGCATGGCATCCTTGTTTACGTTCCCGGGGTCTGCATCGGCCATAATCTGTTCCTCTGTTGCATTTTGAAACCTTTCTAACGCGCGGGCCGGTTTTTGGCGAGTCGGTGTTTTGTGCCAGCAACGCTGTACGCAATTGACATGAGGCTATATCGGCCGGAAAAGAACATAAGATGAACATGGAGGAAATCATGCGCGGCGATTGGCACCATACAGATTTTACGGTGAGCGATGTGGAAGCGGCGAGACCCGTCTATGATCTGTTCTTATCCCATATGGGATTTCGGGAAACGCGGCGGGTTGAGGGCGGGCCGACGGAATGGAGTCTGGGGGAGGGGCTTTTCCCGTCGGTAGGGATTGCGCCCGCCAAAGGCGATGGAAAAGCCATGAAGCATAATCGCTATGCGCCGGGCCTTCACCATGCCGCCTGGCGGGCGGAAGACAAGGCGGATGTTGATGCGCTTCATGCCAAACTTGTGGCGGCGGGCGTGACCATTCTCGATCCACCCGACTATTATTATGGCGATGAATATTATGCGGTGTTTTTCGCCGATCCGGATGGGCTGAAACTCGAATATGTCTGGACGCCGCTGCCTGCTTAAAGCGCCTGGTCTTGGCCCTTAGTCTTGACTGGCGCCAAACCGGTCCGTTGCCCGGATCAACTGGTCGAGAATGCCCGGTTCCGAAAAGGCATGGCCCGCACCTTCAATGATATGAAGTTCGGATTCTGGCCAGGCCTTGTGCAGATCATACGCCGTGCGTGCGGGGCAGGGCATGTCGTAGCGGCCATGCACAATCACACCTGGTATGCCGCGCAGCTTGTGGGCGTCGCGCAATAGCTGGCCCTCTTCCATCCAGCCGCCATGAACAAAATAGTGGGTTTCGATGCGCGCAAAGGCGATGGCGAAATGACCGTCTTCAAACTTGGCGGACGTGGTGTGCTCCGGCAGCAACGTAATCGTTTCGCCTTCCCAGATCGACCAGGCCTTGGCTGCTTCCAGCTTCGCGGTTTCGTCATCTCCGGTAAGGATGCGGTAATAGGCACCAAGTAAGTCGCCGCGGTCTTCTTCGGCAATCGGCGCTTGCAGTCGCTCATATTTCTCTGGGAACATGTTCGGGACGCCGAACTGATAATACCAGTCCATCTCCGCCTTGGTCAGCGTGTAGATACCGCGCACGACAAGGGCGCTGACGCGATCGGGATGGGCTTGGGCATAAGCGAGTGACAATGTGGAGCCCCATGACCCGCCAAATACGAGCCACTTTTCTGCGCCTATGAGCTCGCGGAGCCGTTCCATATCGGCCACCAGATGCCAGGTGGTATTGGCCTCAAGCTCGGCATGCGGCGTTGATCGCCCGCATCCGCGCTGGTCGAACAATAATGTGTCATAGATTTCGGGGTCGCAGAGCCTGCGATACTCGTCCGGGCATCCGCCGCCGGGGCCGCCATGCACGATAACGGCAGGTTTGCCGCCCGGCTTTCCGACGCGCTCATAATAGACGCTATGGCCATCTCCGACATCGAGCATGCCTGTCTCATAGGGTTCGATTACCGGATAAAGTGTGCGCAGCTCTGTCATCGCGTTCGGTTCCTTCTCTTTCCTGTCCTAGCTGTGCGACATTGGCGCGCGATTCAAGTATCCGTGCCGAGCAAATAGCACCAAGTTCGGGGTGACGCGTGGCAAGGGCCAAGCTATCAGGCCTGCATGTCAAACGAACTCATCACACTCGTCGATGGCGCTGCCGCGCGGCTGCGCCTCAATCGTCCCAAGGCGCTCCATGCGCTTAACACTGCCATGTGCGAAGCCGCGACCGAAGCACTGCTGACATGGCGCGAAGATCCAGCTGTCGAGGCCGTGCTGATCGACCATGCAGAAGGCCGTGGTTTCTGCGCCGGCGGTGACATCCGCATGCTGGCCGAGAGCGGCGCGACGGACGGGGTGAAGGCGCGTGAGTTCTTCCATACCGAATACCGGCTCAACCATCTGCTCTTCACCTATGCCAAGTCGACAGTCGCGTTCATGGACGGGATAACGATGGGCGGCGGGGTCGGCCTGTCGCTGCCCTGCAAATATCGGGTGGCGACCGAGCATACGCGCTTTGCCATGCCGGAGACGGGCATCGGCCTGTTCCCCGATGTTGGCGGCGGCTGGTATCTGTCGCGCCTGCCGGGCCGGGCCGGGCAGTTTCTCGCATTGACCGGGGCCCGGATAGACGGTGCCGAGTGCCTCGCGCTGGGTTTGGCGACGCATTATGTGCCGTCTGAGGCTCTGGAAGAGGTGAAGGCGAAGATTGCGGCAGACCCGCAAGGCATTGCGGCGATTCTTGAGGAAGCGTCCGTTGAACCGCCCGAGGCGCGGATCACGGGCAATCTTGACAAGATCGATCGGCTTTTTGCTTCGGACGAATATGAGGATATCCTCGCGGCACTGGAGGCCGATGGCTCGGAATGGGCGCTGAAAGAACTGGCAACGCTCAACACCAAATCCCCGCAAACCTGCAAGGTTTCGCTCTATTTGCTGGCACAGGGTGCCCGGCAGACGGATTTTGCTGACGAGATGACCGTGGAATATCGCGTGGGCGCGCATGTCGTGCAGCGCCATGATTTCCTGGAAGGCGTCCGCGCGGTGATTGTCGACAAGGACAACGCACCGCAATGGAATCCGGCAACCGCTGAGGATGTCAGCGGCCATTTGATTGATCAGATTTTCGCGCCGCTCAACGCCGATGAGGAATGGACACCTCTCAACCTTTAATCAGATCGACCCGGAAGCATCCGCTGGAAGCTGCCATCCTTGTCGATAATCAGATGTTTCATCGCGCCGAGGATGTGCAGGACGACCAGAGCGAGCATCGCCTTGCCCATGATCTCATGGCCTTCATGTAGCGTTTCGCCGAGCGCTTCTTGTCCGGCAACCGGCCATAGCGGTACATCAAACAGGCCGAAATAGGCAAATGGCGCGGGATAAGTCGACATCCAGATCCAGCCGCTAAGCGGCAACATGATCAACAACAGATAGAAGGTGAAATGGGTGAGCCGAGCGATCGCGGTTTGCCAGGCGGGCATCGAAGCCGGCAGGGGCGGCGGTTTATGGCCGATGCGCCAAGCTATCCGGGCGAGAGTCAGAATCAGTACAGAAATGCCGAATGCCTTATGGACATCCATATACGGGCCTCTCGCTTCGCGAGATAAATCTTCGGTGAGTTCAGCGAGCCCGATATTCGCAATGACCAGCAATGCGATAATCCAATGCAAGGCGATGGCGGTTTTCGTGTAGCGATCCATAACAGTCCTCCAAATTCAAAACTATCATTCAAGCGTTTCTTTCAAATACGGATTGTACCGTATCACGAAGCGATATCATCGCGTTAGCACAGTGTGCGACTGAGCGCGTCTCGCCATCCTTCCAGCAAGGTATCGCGCCGATCGCTTTCCATCTCCGGCTCATATCGCCCGGCTGCCGCCCAGTGCGCGGAAAGATCGTCGAGCCCGTTCCATATGCCCGTTGCCAACCCGGCAAGATAGGCCGCGCCAAGTGCCGTTGTTTCATGACTTTCCGGGCGCTCGACGGGGGCTTCCAAAATGTCGCTGAGAAACTGTGCGAACCAGTCATTCTGGGCCATCCCGCCATCGATACGCAGCGTTTGTGGCTCGTCAGCACCATCGGCCCGCATCGCATCGACCAGATCGCGCGTCTGATAGGCAATCGATTCCAGCGTCGCGCGGACGATATGCTCTGCGGTTGTGTCCAGCGTCATGCCCGTAATCAAGCCGCGCGCATCGGGTTCCCAATGCGGCGCGCCCAGCCCGACAAAGGCGGGGACCAGATAGACGCCGTGATTGTCCGGCGCGGCCTTGGCGATGGCAGCGGTTTCCCCGGCTTCCTCGATCAGCCCCATCTTGTCCCGCAGCCACTGGATCGCCGCGCCCGCGACGAAAATTGATCCTTCGAGGGCATAGGTGATGTCGGGCCCGATCTTATAGGCGGGCGTGGTCAGCAATCGATTGTGCGAAGTGACGGCTTCAGTGCCCGTGTTGAGCAGCAGGAAGCAGCCCGTACCATAGGTGGATTTGACCATGCCGGGGGTGAAACAGGCCTGGCCAATGAGCGCCGCCTGCTGGTCACCGGCCATCCCGGCAATGGGAATAGCGCGGCCGAACAGCGCCGGATCGGTCTCGCCATAAATTTCTGAATTTCCAACGATTTGGGGAAGAAGACTCGCATCGATATCGAAGAGATCAAGCAGCACATCGTCCCATTCACCATCATGGATATTGCACAGCATAGTGCGCCCTGCATTGGTGATATCGGTCGCATGAACCTTGCCGCCGGTCAGCCGCCACAGGAGGAAGCTGTCGATCGTCCCTGCGGCCAGTTCACCGCGTGCCGCGGCTTCACGCGCGCCGTCCACATGATCGAGCAGCCAGGCGAGCTTGGTTGCGCTGAAATAGGGATCGAGCAGCAGTCCGGTCTTTGCCCGGATCATATCCTCATGACCGTCCGCCCTGAGTTGGCGGCAGGTTTCCGCAGTGCGCCGGTCCTGCCAGACGATGGCATTGTGGAGTGGCTTGCCGGTTTCCCGGTTCCACAGCACAATGGTTTCTCGCTGGTTGGTGATGCCGATGGCTACGGTTTCATCCGTCACCACGTCTTTGACCGCCGCTACGGTGTCTCGCCAGATATCTTCCGGATCATGCTCGACCCAGCCATCCTGTGGATAATGCTGGGGGAATTCCCGTGCAGAACTTGTGAGCGGTTTGCCCATTTCGTCAAACAGGATCGCGCGGCTGGATGTTGTGCCCTGATCAATGGCGAGGATATGGCGCGTCACAGATCAAGCCCCTCGAAATATTCCGTAAAGCGAATCTGTTCCGCTTCGGTCATCAGCAACCCCAATTTGCTTCGCCGCCAGAGAATATCATCAGGCGTTCTGGCCCATTCCTTCTCGACCAGATAGGCGACCTCGCGTTCGGTCAGTCCGGCACCGAAATGTTCGCCCAAGTCTGCCATGCTGTCCGCATCGCCCAATATGTCGGGCAATAGCGATCCATATGCCCGGGCAAGCCGCTTGGCATGCTCCCAGTCGAGGAAATGATA
Source organism: uncultured Parasphingopyxis sp. (assembly GCA_905479515.1). Next base: position 10,705 of record CAJQMX010000072.1, on the reverse strand, counting down.
GCGCGCCTCAATCTGTTCGAGGAAATCATCGAACCCTATGCCCAGCTCGCCGCCCGGCAATTTTGCGTCATGCGTCCAGGCTTTACCGCTAAAGGACGCGGCTTCTGCCAATTGATCGGCAGCGTCTTGGGCCAATGCGCGTGCTGTCGTGATCTTGCCGCCAAAGACAGACAGCAGCGGAGCAGTCTCGCCGCCGCCATCCATCTCCAGCACATAATCACGCGTCACATCCTTTGAATCCTTGGCGCCGTCATCATAGAGAGACCGTACGCCGGAATAGAGCGAGACCACATCATCTGGCGAAATCTGAACCGCAAAATACAGATTCACAGCCCGGCACAGATAATCGACCTCATGGGTATCCATCACCGCTGCCGCCGGGTCGTCGACCGCCACATCGGTCGTACCAATCAACGTGTATCGATCAAGATAGGGAATGGCGAAAACGACCCGTTTGTCGGGGAGCTGCAAGATATAGGCTTGGTCTCCGGCAAAGAGCCGCCGGACGATGATATGGCCGCCACGAACCAGCCGGACACCGGCTTTGCCCGTCATGCCGATCTTGTCCTCCAGAACATCCGAGACCCACGGCCCGGCTGCGTTGACGATAGCGCGCGCCTTGACCTCACGGCCATCGCTGAGAGTGGCTGTCCAAAAGGGACCGATTCGCTTTGCTGAGACAAGCGCGACGCCGGTTTCGATTTCTGCGCCCTTATCGGCGGCGTCTCTGGCGTTGAGGACAACGAGCCGGGCGTCATCGACCCAGCAGTCCGAATAGACAAAGCCTCTCATGCGGGGATTGGCGAAGGGGGAACGATATTGCGGATTGGATTTGGCGAGAGAGCGCGTGCCTTTGAGCGTCCTGCGCCCGCCGATCATGTCATAGAGAAACAGCCCCGCACGGATCATCCAATAGGGACGGATTTGATCATTATGCGGGAAAACAAACCGCATCGGCCAGATAATATGCGGCGCGCTTTTGAGCATGACCTCACGCTCCTTAAGCGCCTTGCGCACCAGCCCGAACTCGTAAAATTCGAGATAACGGACCCCGCCATGAATGAGTTTGGACGAGGATGAGCTGGTATGGTTGGCCAGATCGTCGCGCTCCACCAGCAGGGTTTTCCAGCCGCGTCCTGCAGCATCACGAGCCACAGCCGCGCCATTGATGCCGCCGCCAACAATCAGGAGATCATATGTCATGGGCTCAGCTTAGCGGAAATTATTGGGGCGTCACCATCCTTGATAGCGACAGCACAGAGCAACTTCAGCATGACGGCTGGCCCGGAACCACCTATGGCTTGGCCCATGGCCAGAAACTATCCGACAGACCAACAGATACTCGATTTCATCCAAAGCTCAGACCGCCCGGCGGGGAAGCGCGAAATTGCGCGCGCTTTCGGTCTGAAGGGGCAGGAGAAAATCCGGCTCAAGGCAACGCTTAAACGGATGGCCGACAGGGGCCTGATCGACAAAGGCGCAGGCAAAACCGTGCACAAGGCGGACGGCCTTCCGCGCGTCACTGTACTGCGCATTGTGAGCGTGGATGATGATGGCGAGATCTGGGCCGAGCCTGAACGCTGGGACAGCGATGCGCCCGTGCCGAAACTTCGCGTCAAGGAACAGGGCAAGCGCCAGCCGCTCGGTATTGGCGACCGTGTGCTGTCGCGGACGGAAGAGGCGGGCACTGGCTGGATCGCCCATCCGATGAAAAAGATCGCGCCCTCGGCTGATCAGCTGATGGGCGTTATTCACGAAGAGGGCGGGAAGCTCTGGTTGAAAGGGCTGGAAAAGAGCAGCCGCCATGATTTTCTCGTGGTCGATGCCAATCGCGCCAAGGCCGGTGATCTCGTCATGGCCGAAAAATCAGGGAAGCCGCCACGGATATCGGCGCGCGTCATAGAAATTCTGGGTGATCCATTCGAGCCGCGCAGCTTTTCGCTGATCGCGATCCACAAGCATGAAATCCCGGTTGAATTTGCCGAGGAAACGTTGGCCGAAGCAGGCCGCGTGGCCGAACTTCCACTTGGAGAGCGTGAAGACCTGACCCATCTGCCCATCGTCGCCATCGACCCAGCCGATGCGCGCGATCATGACGATGCCTTCTGGGCTGAACCAGATGGGGAAGGCGGCTGGCGTGTGATCGTCGCGATTGCCGATGTCAGCTATTATGTGCGGCCCGGCTCATCGCTCGACAAGGACGCCCGCAAACGTGGGAACAGCGTGTATTTTCCGGACCGCGTGGTGCCGATGCTGCCTGAGCAACTGTCTGCCAATATCTGTTCGCTGAAAGCGGGCGAGGATCGTGCCGCGCTCGCTTGCCATATGACTATCGACAAGGCTGGGCAGGTGAAGAGCTGGCGGTTTGCGCGGGTGAGGCTTCGACTGGCTGCCAATATCGCCTATGAAGATGCGCAGGCCGCGATGGATGCGGTGACCGAAGAGCATGTCGAGCTTTCCTCTTCGCCCTGTTCCCTTGACCCTGCCGATCTGGCCGGCCCCGATATCTCTCCCGCATTGGTCGAAAGCACGCTCAAGCCGCTTTGGGATTGCTGGCGTGCGCTCGCCAAGGCGCGGGACAAGCGCGGGCCGCTTGATCTTGATCTGCCCGAGCGCCGGATCGTACTGGATGAAACCGGCCGTATATTGTCGGTCGCTCCGCGTGAACGGCTTGATGCGCACAAGCTGGTCGAGGAATATATGATCGCGGCCAATGTCGCGGCGGCCAAGGCGCTGGAGGCTAAGACTGCGCCGGTCATGTACCGCGTCCACGAAACGCCAAGCCGCGAGAAGCTGGTCGCGCTCAAGGAATATCTGGCCAGCCTCGAAGTGCCGTTCGCTCTGGGGCAGGTGATCACGCCAGATACCTTCAACCATATCCTTGAACGGATCGGGGACGCCGATTTCAGGCCCCAGGTGATGGAACAGATTCTGCGCAGCCAGACCCAGGCCTATTACACGCCGCGCAATATGGGCCATTTCGGACTGGCATTGGGGAGCTATGCCCATTTTACCTCGCCGATCCGCCGCTATTCCGATCTGATTGTCCATCGCTCACTGGTCGGTGCCTATGGGCTGGGCCCAGATGTGGCCGAGACCAAATTGACGAGCGCAGATGCCGCGCGAATGGAAGCCACCGGCGAAACGATCAGCAAGCTGGAGCGGCGGGCGATGGAGGCCGAACGGGACACCGTGGATCGCTATGTCGCGGCCTATCTGGCGGAGCGTGTGGGACAGATCATGCCGGTGCGCATTACTGGCGTACAGAATTTCGGCTTTTTCGCGACGGTTGAAGGCTTTGGCGGAGACGGGATCCTTCCGGTCCGCGATCTTGGCCGTGAATATTATCGCTATGACGAAAAAACCCATGCCCTGATCGGCGAAGATACGGGTACACGCTATGCGTTGGGTGACCGGCTCGAGCTCCGTCTTGTCGAGGCGAACCCGATTAGCGGCGGGCTGCGCTTCGAACTTCCAGAGGGGAAGGGCGGGGGAACATCGGACGGCGGCAAAAAATCACGCGGTCATCGCGGGCAGCATCGTGACGGCAAGCGTGGCAAGCCCCGCAAAAAACGCAGAACTTAGCGGTCTGTAGAGGCCTGAGTGTCTGCCTGTTCTGATTCAAGATGGCCGCCCAATTGCGCGACGATCGCTTCCAGATTGCGGCGCAACTGTGCAGGCCTCCCGGTTGCGGTCTCCCATCCTGGGTAGTTGGCCCGGATCGCCTTTATGGCTGCGTTGATTTCCGCTTCGCTTGCAACATCATCAGACAGAATGTCACGTTCGACCTGACCGCGGACGAAACTGATATAGGCAGTCTGGTTTGCCGTCAAAAGGCTTGCGGGGCCAGGGTCCCCGTGGCCGGGATAGAGAGTGTAGCCGTTAAATTCGCGAGCCACCCGGTCCAGCGCGCGCGGCCAGCTATCAATATCGGCGTCCGCAAAATCGGGATGCATGCGATTGGCAACAAGGTCCGACGCCAGCAGGGCGCGCTCGCTCGGAATGGCCAGCATGGTCATTGTTTCCGCTTCGGTGCCATCGGCAATGTGAACGACGACGGGAACGCCGGATACGAGCAGCTCTTCCCGGCTGGTGATCAGGCGCGTCGGTTCGGGCGGAGCGCGATAATCATCACCCTGAGCTTCGCGCAACCGTTCGATATAGCCGGAAAGGTCCCGGCTGATCTGCTCGGCAACGGCTTCGGTCATCAGGATTTCAGCATCGGGAAAAGCATCGGTAAAGGCACGGATGCCGCCGAAATGACCGGGGTCGTAATGGCTGATTACAATAGCGGAAACAGGTTTTCCGGTCGCTTCGATTGCCGAGACTACACGCTCGGCAAGGCCAATTTCTCGCTGTGTATCGAATACCAGAATCTCGTCCGGCCCTTCAATCCAATAGCTGTTGACTGTGCCCGGGCCAGGGCGATGGGGGCGGTGAATATTCAGCTCGGCGACAGCATCGATGGCGGTTTCTTCGCTCGCTCCGGATCCATTGCCGTTACAACCGGTAAATGCCAGCGCAATGGTCATCAATCCGATCATGAATGGCGCGGCGCGCATCTCTGGGGTCTCCGGGGTGTTTTGTTTGGCCAACTATATGCAGTCCGACGCAAAGCGCAAATTGGGACCGGTTACAGGGGCCACAGGGTTGGGGATAGTTGTGGTGATTCCGTTGTTGCCCACATGCGTCTGTCACGAAAGGGTTACATAAGAGTCATAAATATGTAATATATGTGTCATTCAGCAGTAACTTGGAGAGGATGGATGACAAAATTGCTCGCGATAATGGCGGTTTGCACGCTTCCAATGGCTGCTCAGGCCGCACCATATCCGGAGGCAAATCCGACCGGCTATGATCCCTATGCTGCCGATGCAATTGAGCGCGCGGATTATGCTGTCGCTGAAGATCGCCTGACACAGCGACTTGCCGCTGACACTGGCGATGTTCCGGCGTTGCTCAATCTCGCTGCCGTGATGACGGAAACAAATCGGGGCGCACGCGCATCTTACTTGCTGGAGCAGGTGCTCGAAGCGGAGAATATGCAGCTTGGCGATGTCGATGGCAAAGCGGTTTGGTCGCATGATGCCGCTGCGGCAGGCCTGCGCGGCCGTGTAGTGATGGGTTCGCGTTAACCCAATCTGATATGCACTAGTTAAGGCGCCGCGGGAGTTTGCTCTGGCGGCGCCTTTTTAGCGGCCAGGTTAGGCCCGTCCATTAAAGGCAAGATGTATGATCTCGCCGTTGGTCGGGTCGAATTCCGCTCCGAAAAATACATTGCCTCCATCACACACGATTATCGCACCCGTCGTTGGATTAAGGGATGTGCCGGCCGGCTCGCCGGGAAAAAAGTTTCCGTAGATGGTTCGAACACCGTTGCGATCGATACCGATATATTGGCGTGTCCAGCGCTCGGTGAAATGTGACCAACCCTGCCGTTCTGCCTCAGGCAAATAATCGTCTGGCCCGCGACCGGATTGCGCGAGCGCAGTTGGCAGTGCCCGTTCAAAAGCGACAATATCTGCGGGCGAGGGGGTCCAATACGCATCCCCAGGTGCCGGTGTTCCGCGCGAACATTGGTCCAACAGTCGTTCCGGGTCTTCGCCTGCAAAGACAAAAGCTCCGTCAGGAAGGTCCGCCGGTTCTGTTTCCTGGCCATCGGTATCGAGCGTGTTGGAATTCGAGCAGCTTGCGAGGAAGAGAGCCAATACCGCTCCTGCTTTCAACACTTTGCTCTTCATCGTCTTTTCCTAAAGCTTCGGCAGGGTCACGCCTTTCTGGCCCATATATTTGCCAGCCCGGTCGGCATAGGTGATTTCGCATGGCTCATTGCCTTGCAGGAACAGGAACTGGCAGGCGCCCTCATTCGCATAGACTTTGGCGGGCAGCGGCGTGGTGTTTGAGAATTCCAGCGTCACATGACCTTCCCAACCCGGCTCCAGAGGTGTGACGTTCACGATAATCCCGCAGCGCGCATAGGTCGATTTGCCGAGGCAGATGACAAGAATATCCTTGGGCACGCGAAAATATTCGACCGTGCGGGCCAGTGCAAAACTGTTGGGCGGAATGATGCAGCAATCGGTCTTGCGATCAACGAAGCTATTGTCCGAAAAGTTTTTCGGATCGACAATCGCATTATTCACATTGGTAAAGATCTTGAACTCGTCTGCGGCGCGCGCGTCATAACCGTAGGAAGACAGGCCGTAACTGATCGTGCCATCCCGCCGTTGGCCATCCTCGAACGGTTCGATCATCCCGTCTTCCAAGGCGCGTTCGCGAATCCATTTGTCGGCCATTATGCTCATACGATAGGTCCTTAGCCTGACTGTTCCGGCCGCACCACATTCCAGCGTACCGGGTTTTCCACACCTTCGATCTGACGGATATCGCTGGCTTCCCACATGACCCAGGGAACCGCACCAAAATCAGGAGGGAAAAGGCGGCGGGGCAGCCAGAAACTCCGTTCGACACGGCTCGTCACTTGATATTCCGCATCGAAATCACGCGTCACATAGAGAAGCGCCGGGCTCTCGCTATGCGCCTCGACCATCTGAAGGAAAGTTGCGAGTTCGGAGATGAAGACGTTGATATCCGGTCGATTGGTGCAATTATTGTGAAAAGCGAGGATGATCGCTGGCGGTAGCGCATCAGGATCGACCGGTACCGTGGCGACAAAGTTGGTCGCCTGATCGACCGCCAGACGGCATAACTCCCAAACATGGATAGCCCCGTGTCGCAGCCCCGCATCATGGGACGCCTGCCAGTTCCTTGCAAAATTCGGATCGCGGTCGATATCCCCGTCAGTCGCATGGATGTATACGAAATCGGCACCCGCTGCGCGCAAGGTTGGCCAGTGAACCTCGCCTTGTTCGGCGCCGATGGTAACGCCCTGAACCGGATATTGGCTGGTCACCGGGTGCCAGCGGATCGCGACCTGCCACAGCGCAACCGCTGCCAGAACGATAAGCAGCAGCCACAGGGCTCCCCATTTTATTGCGCTCATCATTCCCCGGTTACCCTTTGATATGCAGGACGCAGATCAGCGTAAACAGACGGCGTGCGGTGTCGAAATCGACGGCAACCTTTCCGTCGAGCCGGTCCTTGAGCAACTCCGCCGCGTCGTTGTGAATGGCTCGGCGGGCCATGTCGATCGTCTCGATCTGTTGCGGAGTCGCCTGACGAATGGCCTGAAAATAACTGTCGCAGATCGCAAAATATTCGCGGATTGGCCGACGAAAGCGCGTTAGCCCGATGATGATCGTTTCGAGAAGGGCATCATTTTCTGCTGCGATATCGAGTGCCAGTCGGCCTTCCTCAACCCGCAAGGTCAGCTTGTATGGCCCGGCATAGCCGCCGGGATATTCCCTCGCCGGCTCAAATTCATTGCCCTCGAGCAGATCGAAAATGGCGATGCGCCGCTCCTGCTCGATATCGGCATTACGCCAGATGATCGTGCGCTCGTCGAGTTGGACATCTATGATCCGGTGGTCGGCCATGCAGTGGGCTTAGTGGCGTTGAGGAAGATTGGGAATAGATTGCAGGTTTTTGTATAGTCGATCCCACGGGTGGTCATGAACAAGCGGAAGACAAAACATGGAAAATTTTGCGGGCAAGACTGTTGTGATCACTGGCGGAGCGACGGGAATCGGTTTTGCCCTGGCCAAAGCCTTCGGTGCGGACGGCGCGAAGATTGTGATCGGTGAGCCGCGCAAAGAACGCTTGAAACAGGCCGCATCCGAGCTAGCTGAACTGGGCGTCGATGCCAGGTATCTTGTGACGGACGTTACCGAGCCAGCAAGTGTGGACGCGCTTGCGGATTTCGCCTGGGACGCTTTTGGGAGCGTCGACATTCTGATCAACAATGCCGGCATCAGTGTCCCCAGAGAGCCTGTTACCGATCTTCCACTGGAGAAACTTCACGCCGTTTTTGACGTCAATTTTTTTGGCGTTTGGCATGGCTGCGCCGCGTTCGGCAAGCGGATGATCGCGCAAGGGACCCCTGCAGCGATCTATAATCTGGCGTCAGAAAATGCGTTCTTCACGGCCGTGCCCAATTCCGCAGCCTATGTCGCGTCCAAGCATGCCGTGATGGGGCTTACCGAAGCGTTTCGGGAAGAAATGCCGGAGCATATCTGTGTCGGCGCGATCTTCCCCGGGTTTGTTGTGTCCGAGATGACGGGCGGGGACGCCGCCAAATTCGCGATGGATACGGATGAGTTCGCCGCGCTTGTCATAAAGCAAATCCGCGCTGGCGAGAGCTTCATCGTTTCCCATGCCTATAATATTGAGCATATCAACGCGCGCCATGCGCGGCTCACAGACGCGTTTGCCAAATATGCGCCGCGATATGAGGGTGATGACGAATATGATGTGCCGACGCTGATCACCAAATTTCAGGCCGCCCGAAAAGAAGGCGGTAACGGCTAGAAATATTCTTCCACAAGATTTTCCACAGGTTTACTAGGCTTGCCGTCGTGGCCACTTCGCGCGACAAGGCGCTATGGCCGATGCACCTCTCCACCTTGTCTCCGATAGCGATGCCAGCCCGCTATCGCTTCCGCATAACCTGGAAGCTGAAGCGGCGGTTCTTGGCGCGCTGCTGATCGACAACCGGCTTGTTGACGATGTTCAGCGAATCCTGCGGGAGGATCATTTCTTCGATCCGATTCATGGGCGCATCTATCAGGCGATCATCCGGATGGTCGTTGACAAGAATATGATCGCCAATCCGGTAACGCTCAAACCCATGTTCGAGGCCGACGAAGAGCTCAAAGCGCTTGGCGGTGTCGGCTATCTGGTGAAGATCACCGAAAGCGGCGTGGCGCTGATTGGTGCGCGCGATTTTGCAACACAGATATACGAGCTGGCCCTGCTTCGCGCCTTGATCGGCGTTGGCCGGGACATGGTTGAGAAAGCCGTCGATACGAGCGAATCGGTTGATCCCAAGCTGCAGATAGAAGAGGCCGAGGTCGAGCTCTACAAAGTGGCCGAAGCAGGCGGCGAAAGCGGTACGACCAAGACTTTTGCGATGGCGGCCGCTGATGCGGTTACCATGGCGCAGCGGGCGCTTAATTCGGGCGGCAATGTTTCGGGATACACAACCGGTTTTTCCAGCCTGAACCATCATTTCGGCGGCCTGCACAAATCCGATCTCATCATTCTCGCCGCGCGTCCCGGCATGGGCAAGACGGCACTGGCAACGAATATCGCATTCCAGACAGCGCTCCGTTACAGTCGCGATCAGGAAGACGGGATCGAGCATTCGATCGGCGCAGCTGTCGCGTTTTTCAGTTTGGAAATGTCGGCCGATCAGCTGGCAACCCGTATCCTGTCAGAGCAATCCCGGATCAGTTCGGAAAAACTGCGCAAGGGCGCGATCAGTCAGGATGAGTTCCGCAATCTCGCGCGGGCGGCGGCGGAACTGGAAAGCCTGCCATTCTATATCGATGATACGCCGGGCCTGACGATTGCGGCGCTCAGAACGCGCGCGCGGCGACTGAAGCGTCAGCGCGGCATATCGATGATCGTCGTCGATTATCTCCAGCTGCTCCAAGGCTCAGGTAAAGCCAATGACAATCGCGTGAACGAGATTTCGGAGATCAGCCGCGGGCTGAAAACGCTCGCCAAGGAACTGGAAGTTCCGGTGATCGCGCTCTCCCAGCTCAGCCGTGCTGTTGAGCAGCGCGAAGACAAGAAGCCGCAGCTTTCCGATCTGCGTGAATCCGGCTCGATCGAGCAGGATGCCGATATCGTGCTCTTCATTTACCGCGAGGATTATTATCACGGCTTTGCCGAGCCGCCGATGATTACCGAAACCAGTTCGCCGGAAGATCGTGAGAAACGCTCGGCATGGGAGCTGAAAAATGCGGATGTTGCTGGGCAGGCTCAGGTCATTATCGCCAAGCAGCGTCACGGTGCGACGGGCACGGTAACCTTGCGCTTCGACCGCGAATATACCCGCTTCTACGACATCGCCTATGAGGACCGCCCGTCTGACCATTAGTGTCCGGCTTTTGCCGCCGCGTCGCTTCGACTAGAGCGACAGCATGCAGCTTCGTACCCGCGCCCTTGTTTGCGCCATTCGCCCGCATGGCGAGCATGGCACCATAGCCCGGTTGATGACACCGGAGAACGGGCTTGTCGCCGGCTATGTGCGTGGCGGGCGATCGCGGCGAATCCGCCCTGTGCTGTTGGCTGGCAATATCGTTGAGGCGGAGTTTCGCGCGCGGACGGAGGACCAGCTTGCCGGGTTGACGGTCGAGCTCGTGAACAGCCGGAGCGGGCTCTATGCAGAACCGCTCGCGGCCTCTGCTATCGAATGGAGTTGCGCGCTGACTGCTGCGATCTTACCGGAAAGCCAAAGCTACCCAAGGCTCTACGCCGCTCTGGATGGTGTTCTGGGCGCTATCGAGGCAGCGCCGAGCGCCCGGCGATGGGCGTCTGCACTGGTGCGCTATGAGTTGTTGCTACTCTCCGAACTGGGGTTCGGGCTTGATCTTTCGCAATGCACCGTAACGGGTAGCAATGCCGATCTTCACTGGGTCAGTCCGAAAAGCGGGGCGGCTGTCAGTGCGGCGGCGGGGGAGGCGTATCGCGCCAAACTGCTCGCGCTGCCGGAATTCATCATTGAAGGCGGCGAAGCCCGGAATTGGGATGCAATATTCGACGGATTTCGCCTGACCGGACATTTTCTTGCGCGCAACCT
>CAJQMX010000071.1 GCA_905479515.1 uncultured Parasphingopyxis sp. | reverse complement strand
ATCTATCAGGAACAGGTGATGCAGATCGCGCAGATCCTTTCCGGCTACTCCCTGGGGGAGGCCGACCTTCTGCGCCGCGCCATGGGCAAGAAGAAAAAGGAGGAGATGGATCTCCAGCGCGTCCGGTTCATCGACGGCGCCAAGGAAAAGAATGTGGACCCGGCAAAAGCCTCCTCCATCTTCGATCTCGTCCAGAAATTCGCCGGTTACGGTTTCAACAAATCCCACGCCGCCGCTTACGCCTATATCGCCTATCAGACCGCATGGTTGAAGGCGAACTATCCGGCGGAGCTCCTTGCTGCGTCTATGTCGCTTGACCGCGCCAACACCGACAAGCTTGCCATCTTCCTGAAAGAGGCGCGCCGCACCGAGGTCGAAGTCCGTCCGCCGCATATTAATCATTCGGAAGCCGATTTTTCCGTGAAAGAGGGCGCCATTATCTATGCGCTCTCGGCCGTGAAAAATGTAGGTGAAGGCGCCATGGCGCATATCGCCGCCGAACGGGCGAAAAACGGCCCCTTCAAGGATCTCATCGACTTCGCCGAACGGGTGGATCTGAAACTTATCGGCAAACGGTCGCTTGAAAATCTCGCGCGCGCCGGCGCGCTTGATGACCTTTGCGCTTCGCGCGCGCAGGCTTTCGCCTCGGCGGAACTTCTTATCCGCACTTCGGCCGCCCATCATGAGGAACAAAAAAGCGATCAGGGCGGGCTCTTTGCTCTTGATGATGCGCCGGCGCTCGCCAAACCGAGGCTGCCCACCGCTGAAGAATGGACGCCCCAGGTTCGCCTTGATGAAGAGCGCGCCGCTGTCGGCTTCTATTTCAGCGGTCATCCCCTCGACGACTATGAAAAGGAACTCAAGCGCCTCAATGTCGTCACTTACGCCGATGCGCAGATCCGCGCGAAAAGCGGCCGCGCCGCATTGCAAATGGCGGGGGTCATTCGCACGGTCAGAATGCGCCGGTCAAAAAGCGGCAAGCCATTCGCCTGGGTCGAGCTGTCCGATCAAAGCGGTGAATTTGAAATCACGGTTTTTTCTGAAACTCTCAACACGTCGCGCGATCTTATGGAGTCCGGCTCGCTCGTTCTTGTCGGTGTCACGGTGGAAGAACGCGATGGCGATGTGCGCTTCACTTGCGAGACCATGCGCAAGCTCGATGAAGCCGCCGCCGCGACCGTTTCTCAATTACGGGTCTCAGTGACGTCGCCTGACGCGCTTGACGGATTGAAACGCCGGCTTGCATCGGTGCGTCCGGCGAGCCCGCGCGAAAGCGGGTCCGTTGTCGTTGTGATGCGGCTGCCGGAAACGGGCCGCGAGGTCGATCTCGCCTTACCGGGCGTCGCCGCCTGCACGCCCGCCATGCGCGGCGCCTTGCGCAGCATCAATGGCGTCGCCGATGTCGAGCTGATCTAGAGAGACTCTTTCAGGAAAGCGCGGAAAGCCTCTGAAAATTCAGGGCGTTTCAAGCCCAGCGTCACATTTGCTTTGAGCCAGCTTAGTTTGTCGCCGCAATCATGGCTCTGGCCTTCATATTCATAGGCGAAAAATGACTGAGATTTCATCAGCGCATCCATGGCGTCTGTGAGCTGGATTTCGCCGCCGGCGCCGCGCGGGGTTGTTTCAAGCAGCTGGAAAATCTCGGGCTGAAGGATGTAGCGGCCAGTGATGGCAAGGTTGGATGGCGCAACTGCCGGGTCGGGCTTTTCGACCATGCCGGACATTTCAAACAGGCGTCCGCCGCGGTCGCCCTTCGGCGCGACGACGCCATATTTGTTGGTCTCTTCTTTCGCGACTTCTTCGACGGCGATGATGTTGCCGCCGGTTTTTTCATATTCCTTCATCATCTGGGCGAGACAGCCCGGCGCCCCGTCGATAACGACATCGGGAAGGGAGACCGCGAAAGGTTCATCACCGATGATGTCGCGCGCGCACCAGACCGCATGGCCTAGCCCCAGCGGCGCCTGCTGACGGGTGTAGGAAAGCGCGCCGGCTTTCGGAATGACGCCAACAACGCTATCCAGAATTTCAGTTTTCTTCTTGGCCGTGAGGCTGGCTTCCAATTCGAAAGCGTGATCGAAATAATCTTCGATGGCGCCTTTGCCGCGCCCGGTGACGAGCACCACATGCTCCATACCCGCCTCGAAAGCTTCATTGACCACATAGTCGATCAGCGGCCGGTCCACCAGCGGCAGGAGTTCTTTCGGCGTCGACTTGGTGGCGGGCAGAACACGGGTGCCGTGACCGGCGACGGGAATGACGACTTTGCGAACAGGCTTCATGAGAGGGTCCGTTATCTCGGTGTTAACACTTTCCGGCGGCCATCAAGACTTTGATAGCGGTTCGATCTTATCATTGCCCGGACAGTGAAGATCAACCGGTCGCTATGCAGGAAAGCCGAACCGCATTGTCTACGCCCGGCTTTAAAGACGTTTTGCGGCGCCTTGAAACTGTCATGGTCGCAGGCTGTTCTTGCGTAGCGGCGGAACGCTGCGCATATGATTGAGGCGAAGGGCGCGTCCCACGGGTTAGAGAAGCAGACATGAACGACGAAAATGAAGAAAAAACAAGGCGTTCCGGTGATTCTCGTTCGCCTTTGGGGAAT
>CAJQMX010000070.1 GCA_905479515.1 uncultured Parasphingopyxis sp. | reverse complement strand
ATCGCCATGCTCGAGGAAACACGCAAGGAAGATGGCTGTATCAGCTATACCTATGGCCGGGCCGTCGAAGATCCGGACACGATGCTGATAACCGAAATCTGGGAAAGTCAGGAAGCGCTGACGGCGCATTCGCAATCCCCGCATATGGCAACCTTCAACAAGGCAATGGCCGGGGCCAATATTCTGGGTATCAGCGTAAAGAGCTATCCCGCCGAAGCTGGCAATACGCTGATCGGCGAAGGCTGAGTAGCGGGCGCAGCCAGCACGGCGAAAAATTAGGCTGTCGACCGAGCTTGCATTGACGGGCCATCGGATTTACATCGCGCCCCCTCGGTCGGGGCGTAGCGCAGCCTGGTAGCGCATCATACTGGGGGTGTGGAGGTCGCTGGTTCGAATCCAGTCGCCCCGACCAGTCACTCCCACCCAATTTCCATCATTATCGCTGGACCTGAACCGCCTTCAAAGCGGGCAGCCATAGCCTGTGGCGATATTTTCATGTCCTACAGATAACCATATAGGTTATTACAATGAACAATGATTCGCCAAGGAGATGCGCATGTCCATTCTGACCGGCCTGCTCGGCCCCCTTTCCACCATTATAGACCGGGTGCTGCCCGATCGCGAGGCCCGGGACCGGGCCAAGCTCGAGCTGCTTGAACTGGAAGGCACACAAGAGGCCGAAACGATCCGCTCCCAACTTTCAGCGATCATCGCCGAGGCTCAGTCGAATGACCCCTGGACCAGCCGCGCGAGGCCGAGCTTTCTTTACGTGATGTATATTCTGTTGCTCTGGGCGCTGCCCATGGGATTGCTGGCGGCTTTCCGCCCCGAAGCCGCGAACAATATCGCGGCCGGAATGAACGCTTATCTGGAGGGCATACCCGAACCGCTCTATGCGCTCTTTGGCACTGGGTATCTGGGCTATACGGCCGCGCGCCAATGGGGGAAAATCAAGGGTACAGATTGATCAGCATCATCCAGGACAGACGCTTTTGATCTCCAGATTTTCGACTGAAACTGGCGTTATGCGGCTTCGCTAAGCGCTTCCATTGTTTCGCAGAGCTTCGCCGACAGCGTATGGCGCTTATACGGTTTGGGCAGGATCGGGAATTCGCCGCCCTCACCCCGCGCGGCCGCTTCGCTATAGCCGGTCGCAAGCAGGATCGGCAGCGTTGGCTTCTGGCTGCGAATCTTTGCCGCCAGATCAAGCCCACTCAATCCCGGCATAATGATATCGGAAAAGATTATATCAAAGCCACTTGGTTCGTTATCAAGCGCAACAAGCGCTTCTTCGGCACATTTGGCATGCACAACTTCGCAGCCCATATCTGCAAGCAGCGATTGCGCGAAAACTGCGACAGTCCGGCTGTCTTCGACAAGGAGGACGCGCGTACCCGGCGGCACGTCACCCTGTGCATTTCCGTCAAGATGCTCGTCACCGACATTCGTAGAGGATTCAGCACGCGGGAGATAAAGGCTCAAAGTCGTACCACGGCCGACTTCGCTATGAATTTCCAGTCGTCCGCCTGATTGGGCCGCGAAACCATATGCCTGGGACAAGCCCAAACCCGTGCCCTCGCCCGGCACCCGTGTTGTAAAAAAGGGTTCGAACACATGATCCAGTATGTCAGGCGCAATTCCGGATCCCGTATCCGAGATTGACAGACAGATTTCATCACTGTCAGCACCGCGTACATTTTGGGTGGCCAAAGTCAGTGTGCCAGCCCCTTCCATTGCATGACGCGCATTGATCGCTGCATTGAGAATGAGGTTTTCCAGCTGGACCGGGTCGACCAGTACATCCCAGAGATCCGAACCCGGTGTCTGGAGAATGCTCACACCCCCGCCAAGCGTGCGCTTCAGAAGTTCAGTCATGTTGAATATCACGGAATTCAAATCAGTATTTTTGGGTTGGAGCGGCTGCCTCCGGGCAAAAGAGAGAAGCTGACCCGTAAGCTCGGCAGCGCGATCGGCCGTTTCAACGATCGCATCCAAATGGCGAATCTTCTTTTCGGCAGACAAGGTTTGGCTTTTCAGAAGCTCCGCCGATCCCCGGACTACCGTCAGCAAATTATTGAAATCATGCGCGATACCGCCCGTCAGTTCTCCCAGTGAACGAAGCTTCTCCGATTGATTGAGCGCTTCCTGGGTCGCAGCCAAATTCTGCCTCGCCTCATATTGCTCAGTAATATCACGCGTAATATTGCCGAATCCGATAATTTCTCCAGCTTCGTCGTGAATCGCCTGAATATGAACTTCTGCGCGAAAACGTTCACCATTGCGGCGCACACGCCAACCTTCTTCGCGGAACCGCCCGGCAATCCGCGCCTGTTCAAGAATCTGATCGGCCAGACCGCGATCGCGCTCGACTTCAATGTGAAAAACCGAAAAATGCTGGCCGATAATTTGTTCGGCACAATAGCCTTTTATCTTTTCCGCGCCGGCGTTCCAGTTGGTTACCTTGCCGTCCGGGCTGAGCATGACGATTGCATGATCGTGCAAGCCCTGAACAAGGGTTTGGAACGCCTCTTCGCTGGCATGGAGTGCCCGGTCCGCAATGTGCTGTCTGGATTCGTCATAGACGATGCCGACAAAGCCGATATGCTGACCGGAGGAATCCACCTTCTTGACGATGCTGATCCGCGTCCAGGCTTCACTGCCATCCCAGCGCTTGCGCATGCCCACGGTATCCAGCCGCCCTTCATCCTTGGCGATTCGCAAATTTTCCCAATAGCGACCGGCTTTCTTCTCTTCAGCTGGATAGAATTTCTCAAGCGGATAGCCGACCACTTCATTTACTGGCGCAACTTTATAGCTGCTGGAAATCGGCGTCCAATCCGTACAAATTCCATCAACATCCAGAGCAAATACGGCAAAATCGCTGATCTCGCCCAACAGCATGCTCACCTGCGGGTCGTCTATCAAAGCCATGCCAGATGGTCGTGTCGATCTCATTAGGATTTGGTAATGCAGAATGGTTACCAGTGTCTTAAGACATGGCGATCTTGCGAGATGCCAAAGGAACCATATATTCCGGGCTATGGAAGATAATCGAAGCAGCGCGCCGTGGCACGGCACAACCATTCTCGCAGTCCGCGATGCGACCAAGGTCGTTATTGCGGGCGATGGCCAGGTCTCGATGGGCCAGACCGTTATGAAACCCAACGCCAAAAAGGTCCGCCGCCTAGGCGATGGCCAAGTCATTGGCGGTTTTGCAGGAGCGACGGCCGATGCCTTCACCTTGTTCGAACGGCTGGAAAGCAAGCTGGAGCGGCATCACGGCCAGCTGATGCGCGCCGCCGTCGAACTTGCCAAGGATTGGCGGACCGACAAATATCTCCGCAATCTCGAAGCGATGATGATTGTTGCCGACAAGGAAATCACGCTGATCCTGACCGGCAACGGCGATGTTCTGGAGCCCGCTGACGGCTTTGCCGCTATCGGGTCCGGTGGAAATTTCGCCCTTGCCGGAGCCCGCGCCCTTAAAGATTATGAGCAGGATGCCGAGAAGATCGCGCGCCGGGCGATGGCCATCGCCGCGGAACTTTGCGTCTACACCAACGATCAACTGACGATTGAGACGATCGAGAGCGAATGATCGCCCGAGAACACCCTGCCCGACAAACCCGAAAGACCGCATTGTAATGAATGACGCACTCACCCCCAAAGCTATTGTGGCTGCTCTCGATGAGCATATTATCGGCCAGAAGGACGCGAAGCGCGCTGTCGCCGTTGCCCTGCGCAACCGATGGCGCCGCCAGCGCCTTCCCGAAGATTTGCGCAACGAAGTCACGCCGAAAAACATATTGATGATCGGCCCCACCGGCTGCGGCAAAACCGAGATCAGCCGCCGTCTGGCAAAGCTGGCTGATGCGCCCTTCGTGAAAATCGAAGCGACCAAATTTACCGAGGTTGGCTATGTCGGCCGCGATGTCGATCAGATCGCCCGTGATCTCGTTGAAGATGCAGTGCGGATCGAAAAAGACCGGCGCAGAGAAGTGGTGCGCGAAGATGCGAGCAAGGCGGCAATGGAGCGGCTGCTCGATGCGCTCACCGGCAAGGGCGCGAGTGATGCCACGCGGGAAAGCTTCCGTCAGCGGATCATGGACAATCACATGAACGACACCGAGGTCGAGATTGAGGTTGAGGACGCGCCCAACATGCCGATGGATATCCCCGGCATGGGCGGGCAGGTCGGGATGATCAACCTGTCTGACATGATGGGCAAAGCCTTTGGCCAGCAGGCCAAGAAGCGCCGTAAGATGCGGGTTGCCGATGCCTGGGACAAGCTGGTGGAAGAGGAATCCGAAAAGCGCCTCGATCAGGATGATGTGGCGCGGGTCGCTCTCGCCAATGCAGAATCGAACGGCATCGTGTTCCTCGATGAGATTGACAAGATCGCCGTTTCGGATGTGCGCGGCGGATCGGTTAGCCGGGAAGGCGTGCAGCGCGATCTGCTGCCGTTGATCGAAGGCACAACCGTCGCGACAAAATATGGGCCAATGAAAACCGACCATATCCTGTTTATCGCATCGGGCGCGTTCCACGTCGCCAAACCGAGCGATATGCTACCCGAGCTACAGGGCCGCCTGCCGATCCGCGTTGAGCTTCGCGCGCTTACCGAAGAGGATTTCGTGCGCATCCTGACCGAGACCAAGGCGAACCTGCCTGACCAGTATCAAGCCCTTATCGGCACTGAGGGTGTTGAAATCGAATTCACCGAAGACGCCATCGCGCAAGTCGCCAAGATCGCCGCAGAAGTGAATGGCCAGATCGAAAATATTGGCGCGCGGCGCCTGCAAACCGTGATGGAGAAGCTTGTCGAAGAAATCAGCTTCGCCGCAGGATCGGAAGCACCGGAGGAAGGCGCGGAGAAACTGGTAATTGACGCCGCTTATGTCGACAAGCAGCTCGCTGCCGTCGCGCGTGACACGGATCTGAGCAAATATGTGCTATAAATCGGGTTGGAGAATATAGCTCCAACCGAGCGGCATATCAGCCTAGCAGCTGGTTATCGGCGTGCTGAAGAGATAGCGATCACCCGGCCCATAATAGGCATATTCGATTTCCCCGCCGAGTTCGATGAGCTGGCGCGTTTCTGACGTCCCGCAAATGCTTTGTTGATTTTGGGTCAGGGCAAATTGACGAAATTGCGCTATCTGTGCGGCACTGAACTCTGTCGAAATTTCATAACGGTACTGGATCCGCCTCCCCTGCAAGCGCGCGGCGGTCACCGTCGTCAGTTCATCAATCGTGATCGGAACCTGGGTATTGATCTGCCGAACAGCTTCAGCGAGCCCGGCCTCGAGCCCCGGATTTGCCGCCCGGGCATTGTTCGCGGGCTGGGGTTCGTCTTTGTCATCTTCAGACGAAGAACCGGCAGTTTCTGTCTGCTGAGAACCGGAATCCGATGACACAGTAGATGTCGGATCTTCGTCGGTGTCTCGATCCAGCAGTCGCGGAATAAGCAATACGGCCAGGAACGCTACAACCGCTGCTGCCGCAATGATGAGTATATTCTTGTTCATCGTTCAGTCCCCCTGTCGGAACCTATTTCACACAGAGCCGGTAAGGCGCAAGCCCGGATACCGCTTAATCAACGCTAATTCTCGCAATCACGGAAAACTGTGATCTAAATCGTAACCTCATCGGCGCTTTTATCGAATAACAAGCCAGACAAATTTCCAGGAGCAAATCATGCGCGCCTTCACAATCATACTCATTTCCGCTGCCGCGACTCTTGGTATTGCGGCGTGCACACAGGAAACCGATCCCGTGGCCGAACCGGTCGACCAAGTCGCAAGCGAACCAGTAGACCATTCCGGCCCTGCGGTCGGCGAGACTATTCCCGCCAATTTCATGACACGCGACACAACCGGGGCAGAACGGCGCCTGGACGATCTTGCCGGCGAACAAGGTTTGGTGCTGGTCTTCAACCGATCGGCAGACTGGTGCACCTATTGCCAAGGGCAAATGGTGGAATTGCGGGACATTCAGAGCGATCTGGAGCAGCGTGGTTATACGCTGGCGACGATCAGCTATGATACTCCCGCCATACTCGCCGATTTCGCGGCGCGCGAAGATATTGGCTATACGATGCTGTCAGACGAAGGTGCGGCGATGATCGAAGCGTTTGATCTGCGCGATCCGCAATATGCCGAAGGGAGCTTCGCCTATGGCGTGCCCCGGCCCACGATCATGGTGATCGGCAGGGACGGGATTGTGCAGGCCAAAATGGTCGAAACCGACTACCGCATCCGCCCGGAACCGAGCGATATCGTTGCCGCCGTGGATGCGCTCTAGGCTTTAGCCCTCAGCGCCGGGCTTGCGGAAGCGATAGACGATACGGTCCGTGTTCCCGCGAATTTCAGGGTTGAACACATTCATCTGGTGATCATCCTCGGGATTGCGGAGGAAGTCGGCTTCGCCGTCGAGCACAAAACCAGCCGCGGTCATCATTGAGCGGATCACGGCCGGGTCGATGCGATGGGCGCGCTGCGTTTCCTCTGCTGGCGCGGCGCCTTCAATCCCCACATGATCGACTATGCCGACAATGCCGCCGGGCGCCATCGCCGCATAGAGGTTTGCAACAAACGCCTCCGCATCGCTGGAAAGCGGCGCGGCACCCTCTGCCGGTACGAACCAGAGATCGTGGAACACCATGTTGAACAAGGCGAAATCGACGCTGTTCGCCTCGAGAGGAAGCGCATCGGCTTCATGTTCGTAGGAAATGCTGTTGGGAATACGGCTTCCATAGCCGCGCGCGTCCAGCCCTTCGCGCATGTCAAACTGCGTGATCAGACCCGGCGTGTTATGCGCCATCACAAAGCCTTCAGGGCCAACAGCCCGCGCCATCAATTCCGAATAATAGCCGCCCGCGGCGACAAAATCCAAAACCCGATCCCCCTGCTCCAGCCCGAAAAAGGTGAGCAGGCGGACAGGTTGCCGGGCTTCGTCCTGCCCCTGGTCGGCTTCGCTGCGATCCGGATTCGCCAGTGCCGTCTCAACATCGGCAGGCGCAGCGGGAGAAATTGCCGGCACCGCCAAAAGAACCGCAGCCCATATCGTCACCAGAATTTTTCGCATTGCCCTATCCCTGTTTTCAGTTTCTGCCATATCCGCGCTTTGCACGCGTGTTGATTAGGGCCAAACCATGGCACGCCCAGTCGTAATGTTCTCAAATTTTCGACCTATTGATGATTTGGGTCGTCGAATGCATGTTTCCAGCGGAGCGCAGTATGGCCGAAACCTATGAACCACCCAGGCCGTGGATTATCAATATTGGCAAAAGACTGCGCCCGATGGTCGACTCTGTCGTCGCCAGAAATTCGGACGTGCCCAACGATCCCGTTCTCGATCCAGCCGATTTTCCCTATACGGCAGAATTGGAAAAGCATTGGGAAACGATCCGCGATGAGGCGCTGGCCATATCGGTTCAGCCTAACCGGGTTCCCGCTCTGGACGAAATATCACCCGATCATCAGGGCATTGCGCCTGCGGGCATGTGGCGATCATTCTTCCTGGTCGGCTATGGCTATCCGGTCGAAGAAAATCTCGCCCGCTGCCCGAAAACGGCGGAGATTGTCAGCCGCATACCAGGCCTTAACAGCGCCTTCTTTTCAATCCTGAAAGCCGGCACGCATATTCCCGATCATCGGGGCGTGACCAAGGGGCTGATCACCTGTCATCTTGGCCTGTCCGTTCCCGAAGAAGGGGATTGCCGGATGCGGGTGCATGATCAGGTCGTGCGCTGGGAAAATGGCAAGACGCTGGTGTTCGACGACACCTATCGCCACGAAGTGTGGAACGATACCGACAGCACCCGTGTCATCCTGCTCGTGCAGACCAAAAGGCCCACGCGTTTTCCGGGGAATATGATTGGCGGGCTGTTCCTATGGGCAGTGAAGCACACGCCCTTTGTAAAGGAAGCGCGCGCCAACATCGCCAAATGGGACGAAAGTCTCAGCGATCTCGAAGCGGCGCGCAACGCGGAATAATCCGGCTGCGCGCCCGCCTCAATTAGAGGTTTTGCGCTTTAGCGCCCACCCTGCCGCTGGACAGCACCGCGATGGGCACCGACACCATTTTTGCTACGATTCCGGCGGTGCTTCTGGCCCTGCCCGGAATTCTGTTCGCCATCGCGTTTGTTCCGTCCACCATGGGGAGAACCACGACGATTGCCCGAACCCGAACCACCGGACTTGCGCGGGGCCGCCTTGGGCAGCTTGGCCGCTTCAGCCATGAAATTCTCTGGCAGAGGCTGGGGTGACAATTTGACCCCGGTAAGCCGCTCAATCTGTTTCAGATAAGTCCGCTCGTCATCATTGTTGACATAGCTGATGGCGATCCCGCTGGCACCGGCACGCGCCGTACGGCCAATACGGTGCACATATTGTTCGGACACATTGGGCATATCGAAATTGATGACATGGCTCACAGCAGGAATATCGATGCCGCGCGCCGCAATGTCGGTCGCGACAAGATATTTGATGTCACCGTTGCGGAAGGAGCGCAGGGCGGCTTCGCGCTGGGGCTGGCTCTTGTTGCCATGGATGGCCGCTGCAGCAATGTTCGCGCCAGCGAGGAAACGAACAATACGATCGGCTCCGTGCTTGGTGCGGCTGAAAATCAGCGCGCGGTCGATATCCTGATCGCGCAGCGTTAGCGTCAACAGGGCCTGCTTTTCGCCTTGGTTGACGAAGGTAACAAGCTGATCGACCCGCTCGGCTGTTGTTGCTTGCGGTGCGACGGAGACCTTCACCGGGTCCTTCAGAAAGCCCTTGGCCAGCTGTTCGATATTCTTCGGCATGGTCGCCGAGAAGAACAGGCTCTGGCGGCGATGCGGCAGGAGTTTTGCAAGACGCTTGAGATCGTGGATGAACCCGAGGTCAAGCATCTGGTCGGCCTCGTCGAGAACGAAAATCTCGACTTGGTCGAGCTTCAACGCGCGCTGATCGATCAGATCGAGCAAACGGCCCGGCGTGGCGACGAGAATATCGACGCCCTGCTCAAGCTTGCGCTTCTGCTTGTTGACGGGAACGCCGCCGAACACGGTTTCCACCGAAAGCCGCATGAACTTGGCATAGCCGCGGATATTTTCCGCAATCTGGCTGGCCAGTTCGCGGGTCGGCGAAAGGATGAGCATCCGGCAGGCCTTGTGCGGGCTCTGCATCGGATTTTCGGAAAGATAATGAAGCGAGGGCAGCGAAAAGGCTGCCGTCTTGCCGGTGCCGGTCTGTGCGATGCCGCACAGATCCCGGCCTTCCAGCAAGGCCGGAATGGCCTGAATCTGGATCGGCGTCGGCGTGGTGTAATCCTTGGCGGCAAGCGCACGCAGGATAGGTTCGGCCAGGCCGAGTTGGTTAAATTGTGTCAAAATATTTATACTCACATGAGCGAATACGGGCGCACACGATCATTCGGGCGCGCAACCGCATATCGCGGGTTGCGAAACGACCCGCGTGAAAAGGGAAGCCTCAGGAAAAACGCGCTGAGTTATCGGCTGGTCTCGCAATTAAGCGGACTCTCACGCTGCCGATTGTTGGGAGAAGCAGGATATCCGCTTCATGCTGCGCTGCAACGCATATGGTCTTAGTTGCGCGAAAACGCAAGGTAATTACGCAGCCAGGGTCAGGACCGGCTAAAAAGCGACCCCAATCGAATCAGAAATGAACCGCATGAGCGGTGCGGCCTTTTTGAACTGGGCCTCCACGTCATCGGCAAATGTTTTGGATCGTGTGAGCTTTTCATCGCCCTCGCGCATGGCGAAAAAGCTCTTCCGTTTCAGCTCCTCAATCAGCGGATGTTCGGGATCGAAGCCTTTAGGCCCGCGTTTCAATTGATCACCAAGCACATCGATACCATCCACCGCCTCGCGCCAGCGCTCAGGCTTGTCGACGATCCGTTGGCGAATGGCGCGGAGCGGTTCGGATGGCGGATGCCAGACACCGCCGCCGAAGAAACATTTGCCGGACTCGAAATGCACATAAAAACCGGGTGCATGCGCATCCTTGCCTGCGGAATGGCGAAACTGACAGCCAATATGTGTTTTGTACGGCGTCTTGTCTTTCGAGAAGCGCGTATCGCGATAGATGCGGAACATGGAGCCGCCATTGGGCCGCGGATCGACTGTCACATGGTCGCTGATCGCATGCACACGCGGCGCCATCGCCTCGATAAAGGAAGAGATCGGTGCGACGACCTCCTCCTTGTATCGCTCCTTGTTGGCGTTGAACCAGCCGCGATCATTATTGTCGGCAAGTTCGCGCAGAAAATCGCAAACACTTTCCGGTATCATCGCCACTCTCCCCCGTTGTTTGTACATGAACCTGCGCCCCGGGAGGAGCACGAGTCAAATAGCCATACCATCACCCTTCCAAGTAAAGATCGCCGCGCGCCTCTTGATAGCCTGCGCGTGGGAGGCCATGTCGTATCCATGCTTATAGAAACCGAAACCACGCCCAACCCGGCAACACTCAAATTCCTTCCCGGACAACCGGTCATGTCCTCCGGGACGCGTGACTTTGCCGCGCCGGAAGAAGCGGAATCGTCTCCGCTGGCAGAAGGGCTGTTCAATCTGGGTGATGTTACCGGCGTGTTTTTCGGTTCAGACTTTGTCTCGGTAACTGCCGCGCCGGGTGTCGATTGGGCGGGGCTCAAGCCCGATGTTCTTGGCGTGCTGCTCGATCATTTTGCCAGCGGCGCACCGCTGTTCAAGGCCGGGAGCGCAGCAGAAATTGCCGTTCCTGCCGAAGATTTCGATGACGATCCTGAAGACGCCGAAATCGTCGCGCAGATTCGCGATCTAATCGATACGCGCGTGCGGCCTGCAGTGGCGCGCGATGGCGGCGACATCGTCTATCGCGGTTTTCAGCAGGGCAAGGTATTCCTGCAGATGCAGGGTGCCTGTTCGGGCTGCCCTTCGTCCACCGCGACACTGAAACAGGGCATCGAACAGCTGCTTAAACATTATGTGCCGGAAGTGACCGAAGTCCGCGCCGTCTAGAGAATTTAACAGTCAGGGGAATATCATGGGCAAGCCGCTTTCCGACGAAGCGCTGGATACAATTTTTCGCACAGCGCGAACCTATAACGGCTATCAGGACAAGCCTGTAAGCGAGGCCCAGCGAGAACAGATTTGGGACCTGATGAAGATGGGCCCGACCTCCGCCAATATGCTGCCGGCACGGCTCGTCTGGTGTGTCAGCACAGAGGCCAAAGACAAACTCGCCGCACTCACCATGCCCGCCAATGGCGAGAAGATCCGTTCCGCACCCGCCACTGTGATCATTGCGATGGATACCAATTTCCACGAATTGCTGCCCGAATTTTTCCCGCATGATCAAACCGCTAAAAACTGGTTCGCAGACGACGCCTTTCGTGAACAGAGCGCGTTCCGGAATAGCTCGCTCCAAGGCGCCTATTTCATCATCGCTGCCCGCGCGATCGGCCTCGATACCGGGCCTATGTCGGGCTTTAGCAACGATGCGGTGGACGCCGCCTTTTTCTCCGATACACCCTCGGTTAAATCGAACTTCATTTCGACGATAGGCTATGGCGATCCTGAAACGATTTTCGATCGGAGCCCACGTCCTGACTTTGCGCGCTTCAACACCGTCATCTGAAACGGCTGACCGCTTATGATCCTTGCAATCGATACCGCGACGGAAGCCTGTTCCGTCGCGCTCTTCGATGGCGGCGAGCTGGTCGCGGAGCAGCATGAGGTTGTTGGCCGTGGCCATGCCGAAAAATTGGTGCCAATGATTGCTGCGCTACCCGACAATGGCCGGGCGCAGCACATTATCGTGGATTGCGGCCCGGGCAGCTTTACGGGCCTGCGCGTCGGTTTGGCGACTGCGCGAGCCTTAGGCCTAGGCTGGCAGGCGGACGTGCATGGTTACTCATCTCTTGCATTGATGGCCGCAATGGCCTTTTCCGATGCCAACGCACCCGATAGACTGGCGGTTACGATAATCGGAGGCCATGGCGAGATGTTCGTTCAACGCTTTACCAAAACACCTTTTGCCGCAATCGCACCGCTTGCGTCACTCGCGCCTGATGCAGCGATTGCCGAGATCCAGGAATCCGTGCTGATCGGTAACGCTGCAGCTGAGCTTGTCACCATTGCCAATAGCGGTGAAGCGCGGGACATCAACCCGCGCGCGGCCAAAGCGATGCAACTTCCCAAAGCCTTTCGAACATTGGCGCCGAGCCCCATCTATGGTCGAGCGCCCGATGCGAAACTGCCGCAATGACACTTACCGTTCCTCCTCACCTCACCCGGTTCAGTGAGGAGTATCTTGATGATATTATGACCATAATGGAGGATTCGTTCGAACCACGCTTCGGTGAAAGCTGGTCGAGATCCCAATGCAGCGGCATGTTGGGCCACAAGAATACTTGGGTCGAACTTACCAGAGAGGGTGACCAGCCGACCGGCTTTGCACTATCCCGTATGATTATTGACGAGGCCGAATTGCTGTTAATCGCCGTCCGGCCAGACTATCGCGGCAAAGGTGTTGGAAAGAGCCTTTTGAAACAGGTTTGCGATTCGGCTGCATCCAAGGGCGCGAAAAGACTCCATTTGGAAGTACGCGACGGCAATGCCGCTGCAAATCTCTATCGAATGACGGGGTTTAAGCAAATCGGTCGACGGAAAAATTATTATAGCGGCGGAAACGGGGAGCGGTTCGACGCAATTACATTGTCACTTCGACTAGATCATAACGATTCGCAAAAACCCTTAGTAAACTAGTTGATTTCTCCATTCTGAACCTACATCAATATAATTCCCCTGTTTTTTTACACTGACCACAACAAATGAGACCCCCCCAAATGACCGATTCACCCGACATGACTGAAGCCTTGATAACCCTGACCGCGGATATTGTATCTGCTCATGTGAGCAACAATAGTGTCGCAGTATCAGATCTGCCTTTGCTTATTCAGAATGTTCATGGCGCACTCACCGCCCTCGATGAAGCCAATGCACCGGAAGAAAAGCCTGTGCCCGCTGTTTCAATCCGCACATCAATCAAGCCGGACTATATTGTCTGTCTTGAGGACGGAAAGAAATTGAAGATGCTCAAACGCCATTTGATGACGCATTATGGCATGACCCCCGATGAGTATCGTCAGAAATGGGGGCTTCCCGCCGATTATCCGATGGTTTCGCCCAACTATGCCGAACAACGCCGCAAGCTGGCGAAGAAAATCGGCCTGGGTCGAAAGCCGGGCTCTCGCAACAAAGCGAAATAAATTGGGGGCGGCGGAGACAATCCGTCGCCTCTCTCTTTTCAGGCGCGCGGTTATTCTCTAGACCGTCACCATGAACCGAAAAATCGACATCGAAGCGCTATGCGCGGAAAAAGGTCTGCGCATCACCGAGCAGCGCCGCGTAATTGCGCGTGTGTTGTCGGAAGCCGACGATCACCCCGATGTCGAAGCGCTTCATGAGCGCGCCTCTGCAGTGGATAGCGGGATTTCGATTGCCACCGTTTACAGAACGGTTCGGCTGTTCGAAGAAGCCGGAATTCTCGAACGCCATGATTTCGGCGACGGTCGGTCACGCTATGAAGCGGCAGCCGATGACCATCATGATCATCTGATCGATGTGGAAACCGGCAAGGTCATCGAATTTGTCGACGAAGAACTGGAAGAATTGCAGCGGCGGATCGCGGAGAAACTCGGTTATCGGCTCGTCGATCATCGCATGGAGCTGTATGGCGTGTCCCGCGAGCGCGACAAATAGGGTAGCCCGTTGCCGCGCTTTCTGTTCCGCCTGACTTGGCTGGTGGGTTTGATCCTGCTCTGCGTGCCGCTCCATCTGTTATGGCGGCTTTTTCGACTCAAATCGCCATGGCCGCGGCGTTTCCTCGGCTGGTGTGGGCGTGCCTGCGGTATGCGCGCAACGATTGTCGGGGAGCGAGCCAAAGGCACGATCCTGTTTGCCTCTAACCACCAAAGCTGGATGGATATCCTGCTGATCGGCGGGGCAACCGGCGCGTCCTTTGTTTCCAAGGAAACAGTCCGCAACTGGCCAATCGCAGGATGGCTCGCGACGATGGTCGGCACGATTTATATTTCGAACAGTGATCGCCGCGCTGCGGGGGCGCAAGCCGAGCGTATCAGAGAAGCGCTACATGCGGGCACGTCCGTAGCGTTCTTCCCCGAGGGCAAGCTCGACAATGGAACCTTGCTGCCGTTTCGCCCGGCCCTGTTTGGCTCCGTTATCCCGCCTGTCGATCACATTTCCGTGCAGCCCATCGCGCTCGACTATGGGGAGCATAGACAGGAGCTAATCTGGCCCAGCGGCTCTCATGCGGCAACGAATGCGCGCAAAATTTTTGCGCGGCGCGGTGTTGAGGATGTCACGATCCATCTGCTCGATCCCATCGCGATCACCGAAGACTCGCACCGAAAAGATGTCGCTGAACAATGCGAGGCCGCCATCGCAGACGCTCTCGGGCAGGTGATCAACCACGAGGCGGCGTGAGCACCGAGGCCCCGGATAGCTATCCGCCGATAGGCTTTTTCGGGCCGGTCCGGTTCATCTTCCGCTTTCTCGCTATGGCTGGCCTATTGCTGCTGTGCTTGCCGCCACATTATCTCACAAAATTGTTCGGCTACACTTCCCATTGGCCATCCCGCTTTCTGTTTGGCATCGCCTGGATCTGCAACGTCCGCATCGCGATTGAGGGCGTGCGCCTGAAAGAAGATGTTTTCTATGTTTCCAACCATTTAAGCTGGCTCGACATTCCGATTGTCGGCGGCGTAACCCGCGCCGCCTTTGTCGCGCAGGACGGGATCTCCAAATGGCCGGTCATTGGCTGGCTGGCGAGCATCAACAATACGGTTTTCGTCTCGCGGACAAACAAGCTGAGCGTTGCCGGGCAGGTCGAAACGCTCCGTGAAGCGTTGCACGACCACCAGCCGGTTACGATTTTCCCCGAAGGCACGACAACGGATGGAACCAGCCTGTTGCCCTTCAAGGCCCCGCTGTTCGCCGTGCTCGCGCCCCCGCCGCGCGGCATTCGCATCCAGCCCCTGTTCCTCGATTATTATGGCCTTGGACCGGAAACGGCATGGGTTGGCGAAGAAAGCGCGCCACATAATGCCTGGCGGATAATGTGCCGACGAGACGTGATCCCGGTGCGGCTGATATTCCTTGATCCGTTCGATCCGGCCCAATGCAACGACCGCAAGGAGATTGCGGCAACCGCGCGCGAACAGATCCGCCATGCTCTCTCTGCTTCTCTTGGCGGCAAGCCTGTCCTATAGGCGCGGCCATGAGTCGAACGAACAGTCGGACCGATCCGAAAAGCTATTTCGTCAAAAGCTTTGGCTGCCAGATGAACGTCTATGATGGCGAGCGCATGGCCGAGCTTCTGGACGCTGAAGGTCTTGCGCCCGTGGATGATGCGGACGCAGCCGATCTTGTGGTGCTCAACACCTGTCACATCCGTGAAAAAGCGGCAGAGAAGGTCTATTCCGACATAGGCCGTCTGCGCCGTGGCGATGGATCGACGCCAATGATCGCGGTTGCAGGCTGCGTCGCCCAGGCCGAAGGGTCAGAGATTACGCGCCGCGCCCGCGAGGTCGATATCGTTGTCGGGCCGCAAGCCTATCACAATCTCCCTGAACTGGTTGCCAAGGCCGCACGCGGCGAAGACGCGCTCGATACCGACATGCCTGTCGCATCCAAATTCGGCGCGCTGCCAAAACGCGCGAAGCAGGCGCCCAGCGCTTTCCTCACCGTTCAGGAAGGCTGCGACAAATTCTGCACCTATTGTGTCGTGCCCTATACCCGCGGCGCGGAAGTATCACGGCCATGGGGTGCTGTGATCGATGAGGCCAAAGCTTTGGTGGATGCCGGAGCGAAAGAGATCACGCTGCTCGGGCAGAATGTGAACGCATGGGAAGCGGATGATGATACGGGAACGCGTCAGGGGCTGGACGGCCTGATCCGCGCGCTCGACCGGATCGCCGGGCTGGAGCGCATTCGCTACACCACCAGCCACCCCAACGACATGACCGAAGGGCTTATTCGCGCGCATGGAGACGTGGAAGCGTTGATGCCCTATCTTCATCTGCCCGTACAATCCGGTAGCGATCCGATCCTCAAAGCAATGAATCGCAGCCACACCGCCGCAAGCTATCTCGCGATTATTGAGCGAATCCGCGCGGTACAGCCTGATATCGCGATATCGGGTGATTTCATTGTCGGTTTCCCCGGTGAGAGCGATGCTGATTTCGAGGCAACGCTCGATATCGTGCGGGCGACCCAATATGCGCAGGCCTATTCGTTCAAATATAGCGCGAGGCCCGGTACCCCCGCAGCAGAAATGACGGACACATTCATCGCGCC
>CAJQMX010000069.1 GCA_905479515.1 uncultured Parasphingopyxis sp. | reverse complement strand
GCTCGCGCAGATGTCCGATGATCTCCCGCGTGCTCATCCGCGCGCATACATGGAGATGACTCGACTTGGGGATGATCCCCCGGATCATCCGTCGCCTGCGCTGTCATCGAAGCCGGTGAACCGGCGCTGATATTTAGCAATTAACTGCGGATTAAAACTACCAGCACGGTCGCGCGGTACCTCGATCTCGATCTTGCTGCTATCAGTGATGACACGCTTGCGACCATAGCCATTGCGGCTGTTACCTGCCTGTTCATCGCCACCCAGATGATGATCCATCTCGGCATTCAACGCCCGTTCGGCGAGCGCCTTCTTCAACGAATCCAGCAATCCGCCCTGATCCAGCGCAGAAGCTGCATCCGATCCTGCCAATAGTTGATCCAGTAACTCTGCCGGGATCGTCGGCTCTTTGCGTCGTGACATAGTGGGACTCCTTTTACCCATTATGCTCCATCACACACGAAATTACTGACACTCCCGTATAACCGGGCTCCCAACGCCTCCGATTTGCGTGCCGAAAATGCAGTTAGATCAGCATCGGCAGTTAGGCGGGCACAATTAGCGCTTAAAATCTCGGGTGGATTTTCTAAGTATCGTATGTTGCAAGGTCAGCCGAAGGTCCGATCATCAACACAAGACACGGTATTGTTATCGGCGTTGGAAAGACGAGACAGCGCCGCTCGCGATTTGAAGGCTCTTGGACGCGAAGTTCCCAATTCAGAACCTATACTTTTGACACCTGAGGTGAAAACAAAAACCAAATCCAATAGGTTCCCTTCTCGTCCAACTCGGTCCTCATCCAATTCACCTTCCTGCCCGAAATGTGGCGCGGCGATGAGACGACGCACAGCGCGGCGGGGTGTTAGGGCTGGAAACCGCTTCTGGGGGTGTTCGAATTAGCCTTCATGTCGAAGTGCCAGAAACTAAAGTGAGATCGACAATTCTAACAAAATTACTAGAGCTTGAAATGTGGGTCAGTGATGCAATGACCCCACCAATCCTTTCAACTGATCTAAGCAAGGTGACATCATCAAGATGCGCGTAACGTTGCGTCGTACCAACATTGGAATGGCCAAGCAGCTTCCCAATCATAGGCAACGTCTCTGATTTCCGAGCAGCAAAACTAGCATAGTTATGCCGCAGATCATGAAGCCGCATATCATCCAAACCAATATCCTGTTTAAACTTCTCCCAAAAGGCTCCGACCGCATTGCCCGGTCTTTTCTGCTCCATAGGAAATACCCGCGCTTCGCCTTTCTGTCTTGGGATGCTTGCGATAAGAGCCTGCGCATCTTTCCCCAGCCAGACGATACGCGGTCCAGTTTTGCTATCGCTAAGTTTCAAACGGCGTCCATTCACCTCTGACCATTTGAGATTGACGATCTCCCCTCGTCTACAACCAGTCAGCGCCAGCAACATGATGATAGTCGCGATTGTCGGCTGCTCTTTCCGGGCTTTGATAAGCGCCCTTCCCAATCGTGCCGCTTCCTCTGGAGTCAGAAATCGCTCAATCTTGCGCCCCCGATTACGTTTGACTGCGTTGATTGGATTGCTGTTTTCGGGAAGATACCCCCATTGTTCAGCCTTGTTGAACATGGCTCGCAGGATTTCGCTGGCGCGGTTTGCCGCTCCCGGTCCTGCTGCGCGTGTAAGTTGCGCATGCCATCTTATGGCATCGGCAGGTTCGATCTCATCAAGGAATTTGCCTTCAAAGGCCTTGTTCAAATGCTTTCCGCGATAAAAGCTCTGCGTTTTGCGGGTCGATGGTTTCCAGTTTGGTGAAGATGTTTCCCAGTAATATTCCAGAAAATTCTCGTAGCTTGGCATGTTGCGCGAGCGTTTCTTTTCATTGGCTGGGTTCATTCCAAGTTCAATGCGGAGGATTAGACGCCGCGCTACATCTTTCGCCACCGTTTCGCTAATGAGCGCAGCATTCGCAATCGTCACCGTGCGCTGACGTCCGCCAATACGCATTTGCAAGATATAGACTCTCCGACCTGAAACATGTTTTCGCACACCAAAGCCAGGAACAACTTTATCAAAAACGGTTCTGCGCTCTGGTTTGCCAAATTTATCGAAGCGGTTTTCGACGCGGGCAAGCTCTTCGCCAATAACACGTTTGAGGTCATAGCTGGTCATGAGACAACCCCATTTGAGAAGCGAGTCCCGAACACACACGCTCGGCAGATTCACAGATCACATCATCTGCCAGATGCGCATAGCGCGCCGTGGATTCCGGCAAAGCATGACCGAGTAACTTCCCGATGATGGCAAGCTGGACGCCATCTGCAATAGCGGTGGACGCAAAGCTATGACGTATATCGTGCAGCCTCACATCTGGAAGCGCGGCTCGTTTCCTGATTTTATACCAATACTGACTTAGCTTAATGGGGCCGTTCGACCGGATCGCCTGAAAGACAAAATCATCCGGCTTGCCCTGTTTAAGCGCACTAAGCACATCAATGGCTTGGCTGTTGAGGTAGATGGTCTTTGGGCCAGTTTTGCTGTCGGGCAGCACAAGGCGCGGCATCTGAACGTACCGCCAGCGTAGCATTTCGATTTCGGAAGCTCTGGCTCCGGTATAGAGAAGCATTAGGATTGCCGGAACAACATCGGGATTGGGAAGATCAAATTCTGCCAGCACCCTACCCAATCGTTTATATTCAATGGGTGACAAATAACGCTCGGGAAGATCGCGCTTGTAACGGGATATACCGCGACACGGATTTGTTGCCTTGCGCCGATAACCCAATTGCTCGGCATAGCGTATCATCACAGACATTAGCGGGATGGTACGATTGAAAACGCCGGTGCGCTTGGACAGTGCATCACGCCACCTGTTGATATCGGTGCGCACGATCTGGTCGATC
>CAJQMX010000068.1 GCA_905479515.1 uncultured Parasphingopyxis sp. | reverse complement strand
TCGATATCCAAAATCTCCGGGATCATCTCAGCATTGTCGTCCCTGTCCGGATTAGCAGTGTAAAGTCCGGCAACGTCAGACAGCAAGATAACACCCTTGGCGCTTCCCGCTTGCCCTACGCGGGCGGCGAGCCTGTCATTGTCGCCGAACCGGATTGCTTCGGTGGCGACCGAGTCATTCTCATTGACGACCGGAATGGCGCCAAGGCTCAGCAAACGATCCAGCGTGGCAGAAGCGTTGAGATAGCGCCGCCGATCTTCGAGATCGCCCAGCGTTACAAGGATGAGCGCGGCCATCATCCCGCGCGCGCCAAGAAGTTCGGACCAGGCCTGAGACAGTGAAATCTGACCAACTGCGGCCGCAGCCTGCGCATCTTCCAGTCCCTTGCTCTCCACCTTGTCGAGTTCGAGTATGTGCGATCCGAGGGCTACAGAGCC
The DNA here is from genome assembly GCA_905479515.1 of uncultured Parasphingopyxis sp. Next base: position 4,469 of record CAJQMX010000068.1, on the reverse strand, counting down.
CGACGATACGATAATGATCTTTTGCCCCTGCGCATGGCGGTCCGCGATATCGTCCACCAGCCCCGAGAGCCAATCACGCCGGATAGTGCCGTCTTCGGCGACCAGCAGGGCTGAGCCGATCTTGATGACGAGGCGAGGGCAATTTGCCGGATCGAAAATATTGTCGCTCATCAAATTGGTGTCCATTGCTGATCTTCGGATTGGCCGCTGGGTTCGGCCGGCGCGCCGACGGCTTTGACCACATGATCGAGCACGGTTTCAAGACCTTCGCCGGTCGCGCCAGAAAGCGGAAGTACCGTGGCGCCGCTAGCTTCTGTGAGTTCGGCGCACAGGGCTTCCATCAGTTCGTCATCAAGCAGGTCGGCCTTGTTGAGGGCGAGAATCTCCGGTTTGTCGGCGAGCCCGGCCCCATATTCTACCAGTTCTTCGCGCACCGTTTTCCAGGCCGCCACCGGATCGTCAACGGTCGCGTCGATCAGGTGCAAAAGCACCCGGCAGCGTTCAACATGGCCGAGGAACCGATCACCGATGCCTGCGCCTTCTGCTGCACCTTCGATTAGCCCGGGAATATCGGCCATGACAAAATCCTGGCCCTTGTGCAGGACGACGCCCAGTTTTGGATGGATCGTTGTGAACGGATAAGCGCCGACCTTGGCCTTGGCGTTGGAAACGGCGTTAAGGAAAGTCGATTTGCCAGCATTGGGCATGCCGAGAAGCCCGGCGTCCGCGATCAGTTTGAGCCGCAGCCAAACCCATAGCTCTTCGCCCGGTTCTCCCGGTTGATGCTGGCGCGGCGCGCGGTTGGTTGAGCTTTTGTACGAGAGGTTTCCCCGGCCACCGATGCCGCCTTCCAGCATGGATTTGCGCTGGCCGACCTCGGTAAGGTCCGCGAGGACGACCTCCTTGTCTTCGGTAAGTATCTGCGTACCGACGGGGACTTTGATAACCAGATCCTTGCCGCCAGCACCGGTTTGCTGCCTGCCGGCGCCGCCCTTGCCGCGCGGTGCCTTGAAATGCTGGGAATAGCGAAAATCGATCAGCGTATTGAGACCCTCAACCGCTTCGAACACGATATCGCCGCCCTTGCCGCCACTTCCGCCGTCCGGCCCGCCATATTCGACATATTTTTCACGGCGGAAGCTGACCGCCCCGGGGCCGCCCGCGCCGGACTGAATATAGATTTTGGCTTGATCGAGAAAATGCATGATGCGTGTGTAGGGACTGGGATTGCTTGCTGCTAGAGCTAGTACAGGTAAATCGCCTTACTGATCGTTCGCAAAACCAAAGGATTCTCGTGAGGCGTTCAATTGCTCGGTCGCCATGTCGCGGGCCGTTTCACGCGGCAGGCCGAGCGATTTCGCCAGCGGACCGCCGAGCAGCGCATCACCAAGTGCCCATAAGACCAAGCCCAGCGTATCCTTGTGCATCGGCAAGTCATCATGGCCTTCGCCGAGTTGGTCCACCAGATTGTGGATCGTTTCGACGATCGGATTGAGGGCGTCCTCATTGCCGGTGAGAATCATCCAGCTGGCCAGAGCGCCGGCACCCTCCTTGTCGAATGCATCGAAGGTGAGGTCGACAATTTCGCGCGGTTCGCTTTCCCCTGCACGTGCCTTGAGGACTACAGCGCCGATCGTGGTGCACACGCTTTCGGCCAGCGTCCGTGCCAGTTCGCGCTGCAGCCCGGAGGCCGATCCGAAATGATGCAGCAGATTGGCATGGGTTCGTCCGATGCGTCCCGCCACTGCCTTCAAGGTTACGGCTTGTGGTCCGGCCTCGATAAGGATCGCGCGCGCTGCGCTTAGTGCTGCCGTGCGACTTTCCTCCGGTGTGAGGCGCTTTCTCACTATTGACATTGATGTAAGTAGCCTTCAGATACTGAATAAATTCAATGGAGTCGCACCATGGCCAAAGACAAGACACCTGTCGACCTTGAGATAACCCCGCGTGATCGCCGTTTCGGGCGGGATGCGGTGCAAAAGCGCTGGTGGATGAACAATGATCCGATTGCCACGGCATTCTATAATGCCCTGTCTGTCACTTTTCCTCGCGGAGAGGCCTATTTCATCGAGGCGGTAAAAGCGCATCGTGATGGCGTTCCGCCGCGCCTTGAACGCGAAATCCGTGCCTTTGTTCAGCAGGAAGTGATGCACAGCCGGGAGCATGTTGCCTTCAATCGCAAGGTGACTGAAACCGGATACGATATCGCGCCGCTGGAGAAGGTGGTTGAGGAGTCCATGGAAAAAACCAAGGACCGCCCGGCCATCATTGATCTATGCGTCACCATGGCGCTTGAGCATTATACGGCGATCCTCGCGCACCAGTTCCTTCACTATAAGGACTTGCTTGAGGGCGCCGACGCGGAATGGGGCGACCTTTGGCGCTGGCACGCGATTGAAGAGATTGAGCATAAAGGCGTTGCCTATGACACCTGGCTCCATGCGACCAAGGATTGGTCACGCTGGCAGCGCTGGAAGGTCAAAGCCCGTGTGATGCTGCTCGTGACGATGATGTTCTGGCCGAAGCGGGTTCGCGGGATGCGGACGCTGCTTGCGCAGGATGGCATAACCGGCTGGCGCGCTCTTGCCCGGATCAACTGGTATCTGTGGGGGCGCCCGGGTCAGCTGCGCCGTGCGCTCAAGCCCTGGCTCGCATATTTCCTGCCGGGTTTCCATCCGTGGAATCATGACGATCGTGCGCTGATCCAGCTTGCAGACAGTGACTATGTCGATGCGCGTTTGCCGCAGAATAAGGAAGCTGTCGCCGCATAGAAAATCGGGTCATGCGCCGCTTTCCGGCACATGACCCGTATTTTGGGGCAGGGATGTCACGCGGCCAATGCGGAAGGCGGGGTTAGCGCCATGTCTTCCTCGATGGATTCAAACATGGCGCAATCGACATCATAGCCGCGCGCGCGAGAGAAGCGCTGGGTGAATTGGCCGGTTCGCCTGAAGCCAAGCTTTTCGAGAACCCGTGCTGACGCCGGATTGTCAACGAAGTGCCCGGCAATGATCCGGCTATATCCTAGGGATGACCGCACGGCGGAGAGCGCGGCTTGCGCTGCTTCGGTCGCGAATCCGCGATTCCAGCAGTCAGGCCGGATCCAATAGCCCAATTCCGGCGCACCATCGCCTTGCATGAACCCTATGCCGCCAATCATGCGGACGGGATCGACGGTGCGATCGATGATCTGGAAATTCGGATAGTCCGAATCCTGCTCCTGCAAGAGAAACTCTTCGGCGTCCTCAAGATGGTAGGGCCAGGGCATGCGTGCAGTATTGCGCGCGATCCGCTCATCGCTGATCGCTTCGGCGAGGGCAGGTGCGTCCTCTATCCAGCCAGGCCTCAACAACAGTCTTTTCGTAACTGCGAACATGTCTCTCTCCATGCCGCCCCCGGACCGCCCTGTAAGCGGTTTCCGTGACGGTTATATGAGGGAGACGATAAAAAAGGGAGACCGGGTCAGCCCGTCTCCCTCAATCGGCCCCATTTCTGGAACCATCGGGCTGCCCTCCCAGAGGACAGCCCTTTATCGACTGTCCTTATTCGGCTGCTTCAGCCATTTCCACGCCCACATAGGTGCGATTGTTGCGACCTTTTTTAAATCGGACGGTGCCGTCCACGAGCGAAAAGATCGTATGATCGCGGCCAAGGCCGACATTGTCAGCGGGAATCCATTTGGTTCCGCGCTGACGCACGATAATGTTGCCGGCAATCACGACTTCGCCGCCGAATTTTTTGACGCCCAGGAATTTAGGGTTTGAGTCACGGCCGTTGCGTGACGAACCGCCTGCTTTCTTATGTGCCATGGTTACGCGTCCTTATCGTCAGCTTTGGGCGCTGCCTTTTTGGCAGGCGCTTTCTTGGCCGGAGCCTTTTTCGCAGCGGCAGGCTTGGCAGCTGCTGCTTTGGGTGTTGCTGCCTTTTTGGCAGGGGCTTTTTTCGCAGGAGCCGCTTCGGTTGCTTCGGCTGTATCAGCCTTGGCAGCAGCGGCTTTCTTCGGAGCAGCTTTCTTCGCGCCGCCGATACCCGTGATCTTGATCTGGGTCAGCATCTGGCGATGGCCGTTCTTCCGGCGATAATTGTGACGACGCTTCTTTTTGAAGACGACGATCTTTTCACCGCGACCCTGTTCGACGATCTCGCCGGACACGGAAAGGCTCTTCGTGTCCTTAAGCGTGGCACCTTCGCCAGCCATCAGAACATCGTCAAACGAAACCGAATCACCGGCTTCTCCAGCGATCTTCTCGATTGTGATTACATCACCTTCAGCGACGCGATATTGTTTGCCGCCAGTGCGCACGACTGCGAACATGGTACCCAACTTTCATCTGTTTTGCGATCCGCACAAGCACATGGCCACGGCCAAGCCCCCGCGCGGGAAAGCGCGCCAAATATGGGAAGCGCGCCAGCTTGTCAACCGACTGCCAAGCTAAAATCAGGCGGCTTCGGCGGTTTCCTCTTCGTGT
>CAJQMX010000067.1 GCA_905479515.1 uncultured Parasphingopyxis sp. | reverse complement strand
GTCATGGCCGGTCTCCTCTTCAGTTGTGGTCGGCAAAACCACTGTAAGAGACCTGAGAGCCCGGTCATGACCGCCCGCCTGAATGTATGAGACAAGCAGGCGGTCATGACCCCCGGAACGTCGGTTCCCAATGTGCTATGGGACCGAGCTGACCTCGCGCGCCATCCTGGAATGGCAGAACGAGACCGGCATCGCCTGGCACTACATCGCGCCGGGCAAGCCGCAGCAGAACGGCTTCGTCGAGAGCTTCAATGGCAAGCTCCGTGACGAATGCCTCAACGAGGAAGTCTTCGACAGTCTCTCCCACGCCAGAAAGGTACTGGGGCGCTGGCGGCACGATTACAATCATCACCGGCCTCACTCATCGCTGGGCGGGCTGACGCCCGCAGCGCGCCGGTCGCTCGAGCTTGTCGGGGGCTCCACTCCCGGCGCGCTCGCCAGACATCAAACCTTGGACTATGAAAGGGTCAGACTCTCGAAATAAACGCGGGACGCGTGGGGCTCAGGTCAGGGCGTATATTTATCATAGAAATCAGACAGGATATGAATGTCATCGAGCACCGCAATTGGGATGATAAATATCGGGATCATCGAGCTCATGATGTGAATGGTTTGTCCTGACAGAACGAGCAAAGCCATTGTGCAGATCACAGAAGCCATCGCCGCAAGGAGTGAGATCAGAATGATCCGTACGTGACCAAAGAAGAGCCACAAAAGTCCGAAAACAAAAAGCATGGCCAGCGGTGCAGATACGGCCATCTGGAAGAACATTTCAGAGCCAAACCGGTCTTCGGCAACGGGCAACCCAGTAATATGATAAACTGCGCCGGTGTTTTCGAACGTATCTATCAGTTCTTGTAGATCCTGCGCCACGGCGTGGGATATACTTTTTTCGCTTAACGGATAGTAGAGCGCCAACGCCGCTCCATCGTCCGAGATCATCGTACCCTTGTACATAGGGATTTTGAGCATTCGATCACGGATGAGCGCGGCCTCTTGATCGGTTGAGGGGGCGGTTTTCATCAGCCAGGTGAACGAAACAGCTCCCAAACTTTCCGTTTCAATATTATCGACGGTCGAGGGCGCAATAATGTCTGAGGCTATGACGTTCGCAAACGTCCCAGCCCTTTGTTCGTAGCTTAGCGTTTTGGCATAGTCTGTCAGAGTTTTTACGTTGGCGAGATCCTTGGCGTTAAAAACGCCTTGAGGGTGCGTTTCGTTGAGAACGCCAACCACGACAAAATCATAAATATCAAAGACTGTTTTAAGCTCACCATTGCGTACGCGCACCGTCGCATCCGCAGGCAGCATGTTTTCCGGATCGGTGTCGATGGTCAGTGGTTTCAAAAATGGCAGAGCGCCGGGCATGACGCTCGGTGCAAGCGCCAAGGTTGTTAGTATAAACGCAAAGGCCAAACTGAACACAAAGAATCCTTTGCGCCTTTTCGCTGCTGCTTTGGACAGCCAGAGCATCAGCTTTCGTTCTCTACCACGGCTAGCGTTCCCCAACGCGGCCAGAAGCGCGGAGTGACCGCGGCGTAGGCGCGATACTCGCCGCCGAATGCGGCTTCGGCGTCCTTCTCCTCTTTCAGAGCGAGACGGACATACATGAAGACAAGAACCGGGAACATGATCAGGGTTAGGATGGTCGGCCATTGCAGCAGGAAACCAAACATGATCAGCACGAAGCCGGCATATTGCGGGTGGCGCATGCGGGCATAAATGCCGGTTTTGGCGAGCTTGCCGCTGCGCAGCGCCCCGTGCAGGATCGGCCACCCCCATGACAGAACGCTGAAGCCCAGCAAAATGAAGCCGAGGCTTGCGAAGTGGAATGGGCCAAAATGCGGATTGCCTTGCCAGCCGAAAATCATCTCCCAGAAATGCCCTGAGTCATGGGCGAACCAATTGACATCAGGAAACTGCGATTCAAGCCACGGAGAGAGGAAGTAAATCGAAAGCGGGAATCCATACATCTCGGTAAAAAGAGCGATCACAAAAGCGCTGAACGCTCCAAATGACGTCCAGTCTTTTGACTTGGATGGTTTGGCGAAACTGAACGCGAAAATGATAAAGATGGCAGAGTTCAGGATCACCAGAAACCAGAGGCCATATTCAGAATGGGCCATGTTCTCATTCATCGCCTTGTCCTCCAGTCATCTTCCTCATCGAGTTGGGAAGGGCGCCGATCTCCATGGCTTCCGTGGCCTCCATGGCCGCCCATCGCGCTATGCATGAAGAGGTGCATCACGCCGCAAAGAAGCAGGAAGCCAACAAGGAAGACCGCATCAGCGGGAATGTGAGCGCGGTGTTCATAGAATAAAAGAAACCCGATCGCTCCGGCGAAGACCAAAAGCGGCAGCCAAAACCGGCTGCCTTTTGGCTGATGGTCGTCATGATCAGAATGGTTGTGCACGGCGATTGCTCCTATGGCGGGATCAGAACGGACGGGATCCGCGGGTTGACGATGATGGGTTTGTTACGCGGCTCCGGCCTGAAGGCCTCAAACCGGTTAGTTGCGCCGCAAAAATAAAAACGATCAGCAGCCAGTCTTGCCAGCTCAAATGCCCGGCATGATCCAGGACCAGGACCAGGACCAGGACCAGGAGCAGGAGGGCTCCGATGCTGAGCGCTCTGAGGCAGAGCGTCAAAAATCCGAAACCCGGAACAAAACCTCGCACTGTCATGTCGACACCCGGGATCGAGACAGTTTGAGGAGTTGGGCGTTGATGGCGCAGATCACGGTGCTCGCCGACATGAACACCGCCCCAAGCGCGGGTGTGAGGATTACGCCCCAGGGGAAAAACACGCCCGCTGCCGCTGGAATGGCGAACGTGTTGTAGCCGGTCGCCCAAGCGAGGTTTTGCATCATTTTATTATAGGTCGCGCGAGCGAGTTCAATGATCGCTACGACATCTGACGGGCTGGACCGGACAAGAATAATGTCGGCGGTTTCGATCGCGACATCCGTGCCAGCACCGATTGCGATCCCGACATTCGCTTGAGCCAGCGCCGGCGCATCGTTCACACCGTCACCGGTCATCGCCACGATCAGACCGCGGGACTGAACCTCTCGGACTTTAGCGGCTTTTTCTTCCGGCAATACTTCGGCAATCACTTCGTCGAGGCCGATTTCCTGGCCGACCCATTCCGCCACCTGTTGATTGTCGCCAGTGAGCATGATGCACTGAATGCCCATGGCCTGAAGCATGAGGATGGCTTTAGCGGATTCCTCACGAATGATATCGGCCAGCGCGATTGCGCCAGCGAGCTTGTCATCAATGAGCACGAAGACGACTGTCTTGCCCTGCGCGCTCAGGGTTTCGAACCGGGGATCATCCATTTCAAGACCCTGGTCGCGCAAATAGCCGGGGCTGACGACTTTCACGTCGCGGTCCTTAACGAGGCCTTCTGCACCTTTGCCAGGGATCGCCTTAAACTTGTCGACACCCCATGCCTGCGGCGCATCGCGAACGATCCCCTGGGCGATTGGGTGTTCAGAATGAGCTTCAATAGACGCCGCGTAGGCGACGATATCGCTCTCAGTGAATGTCGTATCAAAAACAAGCGTATCGGTGATCCCAAACTCGCCCTTGGTCAGCGTGCCGGTTTTGTCGAAAATGATGGCATTGATGTTGCGCGCTTCTTCGAATGCCGTCCGATCCCGAATGAGCAATCCATTGGTGGCCGCGATCGCGGTCGAGCGCGCAACCACAAGCGGCACAGCCAAACCAAGCGCGTGCGGGCAGGCGATGACCATCACGGTAACGGCGCGCGCCATTGCAAACCCAAATCCCTGATCGGTGAACAGGGTCCAGAACAAGACGGTCGATAGGCCTCCGCCAAGTGCGATAAAAGTCAGCCACTTGGCCGCCGTGTTGGCGAGATCCTGGGTTTTGGATTTGCTGGCTTGGGCTTCCTTAACCAGCTTGATGACGCTCGACAGGAAAGTCTCATCACCGGCCTTGTCGACCCGGATTGTTAGCGAACCTTCGCCATTGATTGATCCGCCGATCACTTCGGTCTCCACGGTCTTGAAAATCGGCTTGGACTCGCCGGTGAGCATGGATTCATTGAGAGACGACTCGCCCCTGACAATGATCCCGTCAGCTGGGACTTTCTCGCCTGGCTTGATCAGAAGATGTTCGCCGCCTTTCAGCGTCGAAACGGACACATCGATTACGCTGCCGTCATCCGCCACCAGGTGGGCTTCATCCGGCATCAGGCTTGCAAGTTTTTCCAAGGCGCGCCCAGCGCCAAGCACCGATTTCATCTCGATCCAGTGCCCGAGCAACATCACCGCAATCAGGGTTGCGAGCTCCCAAAAAAAGGTCTCATCACTGCCGATTGCGACCATGCCGATGGAATAGGCGTAAGCAGCCGTAATCGCGACCGAAATCAGCGTCATCATACCGATGTCGCGGGCGGTGATCTCTTGCAAAAACCCTTTCAGGAACGGCCAACCGCCATAGAAGAAAACAAGACTTGAAAGCCCTGCCAGCACATAACGGTCACCCGGAAACCGCAAGGCATCTTCGAGGCCAAGCCAGCCTTGGATCATCGGCGCCAAAGCGAGGATGGGGATCGTGGCCACCAGCACAACCCAAAACCGCCGGCGATAATCGGCAATCATGCCTTCATGGTCGTGGCCGCCATGCGGGTCCGTTTTTTTCTGTCCGTGACCGGCATGAGGCGCGTGGCGAGAGGGGGGGGCGTGGGTGGAGTGATCCATGGTGGAGGGTCTTTGTCTGCTAAGTCATGCTTTGCGGGATGGGTGAGAGGCGTCGCTCGGCGCGCTGAAGGCGGCGGGAATGCGCGCGTCTGCATAGCGTTCGGGATTTAGTTTGAAAGCTGTGTGGCAACGGTTAGAGCAAAAGAAATAGGCCCATCCACCATATTCCTCTGACGCGTGAGCGTTTTCGAGGGGGATCGTGTTGCGGCAAACAGGGTCTTCTACGGTCATCATCGTTTCTCTTCTCAATGAAAAATCATGCCATCGATATGGAACCCGGCATCGACATGAACGATTTCACCGGTCACGCCGCTGGACAGATCGCTGGCCAAAAACAAAGCCGCTTTTCCGACTTCGCTGGCATCGATTGTTCGTCGCAGCGGTGATTTGGCTGCGGCCTCGTTTAGCAATTCTTCGAAATGGGTGAGGCCAGACGCGGCTCTTGTCGCAACGGGTCCGGCGGAAATGGCATTGACGCGGATGCCGGCGGGTCCGAGCTCATGGGCAAGGTAGCGTACAGCGCTTTCAAGCGCAGCTTTGACCGGGCCCATGACATTATAGTGATCAACGACTTTTTCTGAGCCATAGAAACTGAGCGTGATCAGAGAGCCGCCGCGTCGCATTAATGGTTCAGCCCGCCGCGCCATATGAAGGAGCGAATAGCAAGACACCGTCATGGCGGCTGCGAAACCGTCGGCCGAACAGTCTGTCAAACGCCCCTGAAGATCAGATTTTGGCGCACTTGCAATCCCGTGAAAGACAAGATCAAGCCGATCCCATTTTGCTGCGACCGCGTCGAAGACAGCGTCCAGCGATCCAGGTTTGGTGACATCGCATTCGAGAATGAGATCTGCATCTGCCTTTCTCGCTAAAGGTTCAACATGCGGGCGAGCCTTCTCGTTCAAATAGGTGATCGCCAGGCGCGCGCCTGCACCGCGAAGGGACGTGGCCGCCGCCCAGGCCAGACTATCACTATTCGCAATGCCGACAATCAGTGCGGTTTTTCCGCGAAGATCACAATCGGGTGTGCTCACATCCAGCTCCTTGCAGAATAATACGCAGCCAAAGCCGCCGTCCCTCACGGAGGCAATCGTGAGAGACGGCGTTCCCTGTTAACCGGCGTCGGGGCAGTTGGGGGGAGATGCGCCGGGTCAGGATGGGATACGTTCGAGCGCGAGCGCGACGCCCTGTCCGCCGCCAATGCAGAGGGTGACGATGCCGCGCTTAAGATTGTCTCGTTGCATGGCATGGATCAGCCGTACGGACAGAACAGCGCCCGTCGCGCCGATTGGATGGCCATGTGCAATGGCGCCGCCCTCGACATTCACTATGTCCTCGGAGAATCCCAGCTCGCCGACCAAAGCGACGGCAATGGCCGCGAAGGCCTCGTTAATTTCGACCCGTTCCACCGATGCAAGTGGCCAGGCGGCCCGCTCCAATGCCTGTTTCACAGCAGGTACAGGACCAAGGCCGAACAGTCCGGGTTCGACGGCGCCGACGCCCATGCCGGCAATCCGGACCGCAGGCTGCAGCTGGTTTGTCTCTGCCCAGGCCCGGTCAGCAACGATCATTGCAGCAGCGCCCGCGTTCAATCCGGGAGCATTCCCGGCTGTGATCGTTCCATGCTCTCGGAAGGCCGGCTTCAGATGCGCAAGACTGTCTAGAGTCGTATCCGGGCGATTGTGCTCGTCCCGATCGAATACCGAAATCCCTTTACGGGTTTTCATCTCAACGGGCACAATCTCGGCGTCGAAAAGACCGTCACTCTGGGCTTTCGAGAACCGGCTTTGCGAACGCAACGCCCAGGCATCCTGAGCGGCACGGCTGATTTGGTTCTGTTCGGCTAAGTCTTCGGTATGCCAGCCGGAATGCTCGCCGGAAAAGGCATCGTTCAGCCCGTCCCTAAGAAGACTGTCAATGAGCGCCCCGTCGCCCAGACGATAGCCGTAACGCGCTTTGCCAAGCAGAAACGGGGCTTGGTCCATATTCTCCATGCCGCCAGCGACGGCGCACGCCGCGTGGCCAAGCATGACGTCTTGCGCGGCGGTTATGACCGCCTGCGCGCCGGATCCGCAGACCCGGTTGACGGTCATCGCGGGGACGTTGACAGGAAGACCCGCACCTATCGCTGCCTGACGCGCCGGGTTCATTCCGGCGCCGGCTTGCAGAACCTGGCCCATAATAACGGTATCGACCCGATCCGGTGCAAGTCCTGCCCGTTCCAGAGCGGCCTTGATCGCTATAGCGCCAAGATCGGACGCCGGGACGTTTTTCAAACTACCGCCAAAGGCGCCGATGGCGGTGCGCACTGGCGCGCAGATAACGGGGTCATGACTTGGCATGAGCGTCTCCATTGAGTGATGTGGGGGAGGTTGGCGTGGGATGGCTGGGCGGGCAGCAGTCCGCTTCCGGTAAAGGTGAGCTGCGCGTTGCGTGCACCGGCCAGACCGGGGCTTTGTCTCGCGTCGCGGATTTGCGGTCCTTTGCGGCTAGGCTAAGGCGCGCCAGCGCCAGACCTGCGAGCCGTGCGTTCACCGGATCGGCACGCGATGGCAAGACGATGGGTGCGTTCAGCCCGAGGACGAGACCGGCCAGCGTGGCGTCAGCCATATATTCCAGATTCTTAGCGAGGATATTGCCAGAAACGAGATCTGGGACGAGTAGAATGTCGGCATCCCCAGCCACAGGCGAGGCAATGCCTTTGATTTCCGCGGCTTTAAGCGAAATTGCGTTGTCAAAGGCGAGCGGTCCGTCAACGACTGCGCCGCGCACCTGACCGCGCAGGGACATGACCGAGAGTGCCGCGGCATCAAGGCTGGAACTGATCAGCGGATTGACAGTCTCAATTGCTGAAAGGATTGCGGCTTTGGGCTGGTCGATACCAATAGAAACCATAAGATCGATAGCGTGCTGCAGGATAGCGGCTTTCGCGCCCAAATCCGGGGCGATGTTGACTGCGGCATCTGTAATCGCAAGCAGTTTCGGATAGGCTGGAATGTCCGCCAGAAAGACATGGCTGACCCGCGCTCCAGGCTGACGCAGACCAGCATTGGCGTTGAGCAGTTCTTTTAGCAAGACGTCGGTATGGATCAGGCCTTTCATGGCGGCATGCGTGCTGCCCGATTTCAGTAAACCGGCTGCGCGTTGGGCTGCTTCTGCCTCATTCCAGGCGGGCAAGACCTGATCGGGATGGAATGTGAGATTTGCCGCCTCGGCTTCGGCCTTGATCGCATCAGGGTCGCCGATCAGGATTGGATGGATCCAGCCGCGCTTAACGGCTTCGTCGACCGAGAGTAGGACGTCTCGTTGCGCCGCACAGACAATGGCGACCTTCACGGGCGGTCCTGAGTCGGCAGCGGTCTTGAGGTCGGCAAAATCTCGAAAACCAGTCATGAGACCCGGCGCTCTATCTGCACTGGGGTGGCTTCAAGCATCGCGCGTCCGTAACGGGCGATCATCATCGCCTCGTCAGTGTGAACCGTTTCGACAATCACCGAACTGTCCGGCTTTGAAATACACGTTTCACCCCGATCATTTGCTCGGGTGTCAAAATTTATTCCATAGAGATCGCTAAGTGGCTCGCAGATGGCGGCGCGGATCGAGGGCGCGTGTTCGCCAACGCCGCCGGTAAAGATGATCCGGTCAACACCGCCCATGGCGGTGATCAGTGCGCCAGCTTGCTTGCGAGCTTGATAGGCAAATTGCGCAAGCGCGTCGCTCGCGCGCGGGTCGTCTGTTTTGAGCAGAGTTTTTACATCACCGCTCAGACCCGAAAGCCCAAGCAAGCCTGCGCCATGATAAAGCTGGTCGTGCAAGACTGATGGGGCCCAGCCTTTTTCCAGTATGAGGTATAAGAGCAGCCCGGGATCGACATCGCCGCTTCGGGTCGCCATGGGCAGTCCCGCAAGCGCCGAAAATCCCGTGCTTGTATCTATGGTTTGGCCATTCTCGATTGAGGCCATACTTGCGCCCGCACCGAGATGCGCAACCAGCAGACGTTGCCTGGACATCGCCTCACCGGCGCGGGCGGCAAGATCTGAGACAATAAATGCGTAGGAGAGGCCATGAAAGCCGAACCGGCGGACATATCTGTCTTCCATCGCAGGCGGCAGTCCTGTGCGTTGGGCCGCGATCGGCATGTCTGCATGAAAGCCCGTATCAAAACAGGCATATTGCATCGCATTCGGTAAACGCAGGCGCGTGGCAACGATGCCATCAAGGTTTGCAGGCATATGCAGCGGCGCCAATGGAATCAGTTCGCGCAGATCCGCTTCGACTCTCGGAGTCAGACGCTGGGCCGTTGTGTAGTCGGGACCTCCATGCATAACCCGGTGTCCCACCGCAGAAATGCCGCCGAGATCGACATGAGCGGCCATCTCATGAAAGAAGGTTTCCAGCGCAACGGGGTGGTTGATGCAGCAGGTGCGTTCGTCCCAAAGTGTGTCGCCATAAGCGGTCTCAGCTGACATTCTCGCCTCTGATGCGCCAATGCCGGTGACGGCGCCCGACATTGTCTTGACCACGTCGTTTCCGACCCGGAAGAGCGCGATTTTCAGGCTTGAAGACCCGCTATTGACGGTGAGGACGCGATGACTTTCGCGCTGGGAGGTGTCGAGGGCGCTCATTTCTTTGCCGCCTCGTCCTTTATAGGTTCAGGCAATACGGGCCAGTCATAGAGCCAGCTGAAGGCCAGTTCGGATGCGGCATCGCGAGACTCGCGCATGCGGGTCAGGCCGGTCTCGATCCAGTCGACGCCCATCTTTTCAGCTGTGCGAAAGCGATTGTCCTCATTGACAGCCTTTCGATTGGCGCGAACCATGGGTGCAAACGCGGCGGTCATCGCCATAGCTGGATTGAACCGTTCTGAGAACATGTAGCGTGTCACCCGCATCGGATGAGACCATTTCATAAGCTCTGCTGTGACCGGATTAGACCAGGCGCGCACCCACGGGCTGGCGAAGTTCGAATAAGCCGTCTCCAATTGCGCCGACAGACGCCCGACACGCTCAAATGCCTCAGGCTGGGTTTCGAATACCAGGTCCTCAACCCGGCGGGGTTCAAACCGCACAATGTACTGGTCGTGGTCGCAATCAGGATCGCCGGTCGGATTATCGATCCTCATTTCATAGAGCCCAGGCTCCAGCGCTTCGATATCGGAAAGGTTTTCCAGCATCGCGCGATGTTCGAGGCGCGCGACACTCGCAGATACAAAGATGCCGAGATGCCCGGCATGTTGATTGATCAGATAGACAATGCGTTGATCGGCTGCGATGAGTGCCTCGGTCGTCTCATAAACCGCTGGGATCCAACCAAGTGCCTGATGTGGCGGGGTGATATTGTCGCCATGTGAGGCGAAGATGACGAGAGGATTGCGGATCTGTTTTAAATCAATCTCACAATGGGCCCCGAGTTTCACCAGACCTTTTTCAAGCCGGTTGCCGATAAAGAGGTTTTCGACAATCGCAAGAATCTCTTCGCGGCTCAGGCGGTAGAAGCCGCCCCACCAACGCTCGAAATCCAGGAACCTGTCGGCGGCTGTATCGACGTTTTCAAACAGATCGGCATATTTCCGGAAGATTGCCCCTTCAGGTTTGAGGGTTTCGAAATTCTGGACCAGCCAGGCGCCATCGAACCGGCCATTTCCGAGATCAGACAAGAAGTGATTGATCCAGGCCCCTCCGAGGAATCCTGCCGCAAGCCGCATCGGATTGGCACCGGGTTCACCGGCCCAATAGGAGAGCGGTGACCCGTTCATCACAATCGGTCCGGCAAGGCCTTCGCAATCAGCCGCCAGAAGTGCCGCCGCCCATCCGCCTTGGCAATTGCCATAGAGCACTGGCGCCTCGCCATCATGTCGCTCGGCCACGAGTTCTACAAACTGGCGCAGGCCCGCCAACACATCGGCTAGCGTTTGACCGGAAACAGGGTCAGGCGTGAACACGACGAAGTATACGGGGTAGCCTTCATGTAGAGCGATGCCGACTTCAGAATCGTCTTTGAATCCGCCAATGCCGGGGCCATGACCCGCGCGGGGATCGATAATGATCACGGGTGGTTTGTCTGGATCAAGACAATCGTCGAGGCAGATATCGCCAATCTCGAGTATTTTTAGAAGTTGATAATTGCACGCAGGTTCAAATGTCGCTGCGTCCGCCACGAGCTCATACTTGAACTTCAAGACAGGTGGCATGCCGTCTCGCTCATGGGCGAGCATTGTGTTGGCGCGCTGGCGCAACGCGTCAAAGAACAGAGTTTGTCTCTGCATGAGATCAACCCCATAAGCAGCGGCGTCTGGCAGGCTGGGCCGGGACGAGGCTTGAATGGGCTTTGCGGACTCCGGCCTTGATTGCGCCCGGCGGGCGCTCTTGGACGCTTTCTTTTTGGGATCAGAGCGTTTGGCTTTGCGGGGTTTTTTAGCTGTCATACGTTGATCATCTGGCATGGCTTGAGGCTTTCGCGGTAAGGGGGCGATTGAGAACGAAAGGGTCAGGCTGCGTCACCAGCGCTTTTTAGCGCTGGCATCGATTTTTCCTTGCCTCGGCCCGGCTTCGAGCCGCCTGCGCAACAACAGCCCTTTTTGACGGGCGGTTTGACTTTGGCTTTGGGCGTTTGGACGGCGCTTTTCTTGACACGGTTCATGGCGATCTCCTTCTCTTCAATTTCGTCCTGGCTCGGCGAGCACAAGCAAAAACCGCCTATTGCGGACCTGAAAACAAAGACGCGCGAACCGGAGCGGCGTTACACCCCGCCGCTGCGAAAACGTATCAAGGAACAACCTGGCCCGGAGGTATGGACAAGGCGGTCGCTTCAACGCGTTTTCGCAAGTCTTCAGCGCCCGGACAGGCGCATTGAAAATAGCCGTGTTCGATACAGGTCAGGCAGGTTTGTTCCAGGCGCTGGCGCATGGCCCGGCGTGCGCGGTGAAGTTTCACTCGAAGCGCATTCTCAGACAGGCCGAGATCATGAGCAATCACAGAGCGATCTTCACCGATAAGGTCAGCCCGCCAGATCAGATCCGCGTAGTCGGGATTCAGTGTCGGCAACATTTTGTATAGGCATGCGCAAATAACAAAGTCGATCTCATCATCATCGAACAGGAGGGCAGCCTCTGCCGCATAGGTTTCCAGCGCTTTGTCTGAACGCGTCATTGCTCGAAAATGATCAGCGATTGTCGAACGAAGAATCTGAGACAACCAGCCTCGAAGCCGGTCTTCATCTTTAAGATCATTAAACCGGGTCAGCGCCTTAACATAGAATTCTTGCAGCACATCCTTGGCATCCGCATCGTTGCGCAATTTTCGCTTCAGAAACCGAAACATGTCCTGATGCGACTCGATGAGCGCAGCTTCAATGGCTCGTTTGCGCCGTTCTGAAGGGCTTGGGTCGGACGTCATATTCGTAAGCGGTTCCACGTATATTGGGGCTTGAGGAGTGTGATACGCACGCCGCCAGAATCGCCCTCAAGCGCGAACGGATTTTCGGTCACTTTTAATATGGCGCTGGGCCCTGAGTGTAATGGTTCAGGGGCCGGGCCGTCTTATCCGTATCAGATCATATGGTGAGCACGCCGGGGTGCGTTGCTGCCAAGCCAGAAGGACGCCGCTGATGAGTCTATGGAGCACAATCGCCAAAAAACGGCTTGAAAAGTCTATTCGCAAGGGACGCCTGGAAGTCGTTTTTCCAAATGGCAAGACAGCTGTTTTTGGTCCGCCCTGCGACCATCCGGTTCGTATCGCCGTGAAATCTGAGGCCTGGCTTCGCCGCATCGTGCTCGATCCTGAATTGCAGCTTGGCGAGGCCTATATGGAAGAAGGCCTCGTGCTGGAAACCGGCGATCTATATGAACTGCTGGATCTTCTCTGGACCAATATTCTGTCTAAGGGCAGCGCGCATGCGGCGCTCCCATCTTTCCTGCGAAAGACGTTTCGTGCGGTTGCGCAATTTAATCCGCAAGCGCGATCGGCTCGGAACGTGGCGCACCATTATGATATCGGCAACGATCTCTACCGCCTCTTTCTTGATGACGACATGCAGTATTCCTGCGCGTATTTCCCGAAGCCGCAGACATCGCTCGACGATGCCCAGCGGTTTAAGAAAGATCATATCGCGCGCAAGCTGTGCTTGAAACCCGGGGACCATGTGCTTGATATTGGGTGCGGATGGGGCGGGCTTGCGATGCATCTGGCGGAGCGCGAAGATGTTCGGGTCCACGGTGTGACATTATCCTGTGAGCAGCACTGTCTGGCTCAAGAGCGCGCTGAGACCGCCGGGCTCAGCGACCGTGTCGATTTTGAGATTCAAGATTATCGCAACCTTACCGGCGAGTATGACAAGATTGTCTCGGTTGGTATGTTTGAACATGTCGGTGTGCCGCATTACCGCGAATATTTCGACCAGATTGCGGCCCGTCTCGGCGAGAATGGAACGGCGCTCATTCACACGATTGGGCGGTCGCCTGGACCAGGGGCGACCAATCCATGGATCGCCCGGCATATCTTTCCAGGGGGCTATATTCCAGCACTCTCGGAAATTGTGCCCGTCATTGAGAAAGCCGGGCTGGTGGTTCTGGATATTGAGATCCTGCGCTTGCACTATGCGGAAACGCTGAAAGCGTGGCGGGAGCGTTTTCTGAACCGCGCTGATGATGCTGAAACGCTGTATGATGCCAGGTTTGTACGGATGTGGGATTTTTATCTCGTCAGCAGCGAACTCTCATTTCGCCATGGCTTTCACAATGTGTTCCAGCTTCAGCTGGGTAAACGCCAAGACGCGGCACCGCTGACACGGGACTATCTATACCCATCCGAACCGACCCGCCCGGCCATAAGACAAGTTTCGCCGGCCAGTGATGAAAGGGTTCGCGCGAATGCCAAAAGATGACCACGCCGATACGGGTCTCTCCAAGAAGGACTATAAACGCCGGTTGCGCGCACTGCAGATAGAACTGGTCAAGATCCAGCGCCGCGCGATCACGCATGGTCATCGTATTCTGGTGATCCTCGAGGGGCGTGATGCGGCCGGTAAGGACGGTGTGATCAAGCGCATCGCCGACCATCTCAGTCCCCGCGACACCCGTATTGTAGCGCTTGGGAAACCGTCCGACCGCGATACGCGCAGCTGGTATTTCCAACGTTATGCACCGCACTTGCCAGCCGACGGTGAAATCGCGCTCTTCAATCGATCCTGGTACAATCGGGCTGGCGTTGAACCGGTTATGGGCTTTGCCAGCGATGACCAAGTTGAAGCCTTTTACGATAATGTTGGCGCGTTTGAACAAATGCTGGTGCGCGATGGCACGCAAATCCTCAAATATTATCTCGACATCAGCCGGGAAGAGCAGGAGCGGCGACTTGCGGCCCGCGATAAAGACCCTTTGAAGCAGTGGAAGAAAAGCCCGATAGATGCGGTCGCATTGCAGAAGTGGGACGACTATACGACCGCACGCAACGCGATGCTTGCTCGCACAGATTACGCATTTGCGCCCTGGTACGCGGTTCATACCGACGACAAACGCACGGCCCGGCTGAACACGCTTGGCCACATGATCAGGGCGATTGAGTGCCCGGATACCGATAAGTCGGTCGCGATTGTTGATCCGGCAGTTATTATCGCGTCGCCGCGAGACCGCATGGAGGCTTTGGCCGTTTGATCATGCGTGTACAAGCCACGTTCTTAGCAGAGCAGAACTCAGAACAAGCAAAATGATCCAGCAACTCCCATAGACCGCTGTCAGCCAGAACCGGCCCGCAGATAATGCATGATGTTTGTGCCGAGCGGTGTGGATCAGTGCGATGAGATGAATGGTAAGTCCCAGAAGTGCAATCAGAGCGGCTGTTGCTCTCAAATAGGACGCGGTGATTGCGCCGATACCAAGGCCGAGAAGGCCGATGCCAAGGGTGGACAGGATGCAGGCTGTGCCGCTGAGGCCGCGAAGCTCTCTGGGACTGGCGGGCTCGGCGGACTGTCGTCGGTCGCTCGGAGTGTGAGTCATCTGGGGCCTTCTTGCGGTTCTCGTCTTCACGCACTGTTTCATCGGGCGCTGATAGATGTGCTGGACGAATAGACGAGAAGACGGGCCTGCCATTACAGCGCTTGCTGTGGATAACTTGAAAAAGCGCCGCGGACCTCAGGGCATGTCTGCATCAGCTAGGCGCGGACTGGGATAGAAATCGGCAAGCAGGAGCAGGCTTTTTTCAATCAATCTGTCCGCGGTCTCGCTATAGAGTTGGATATCGTCCCTATGGTTTCGAAACAGCGCGTCGGCGGTCTGGTAGTGGCCGTACCCCATCAGATAGGTTTGACCATCTTGGCTGGAGCGTGTTTCGACAAACCCATTCATCGCTTTTTCGATTTGATCTGCGATCGCTCCCGCCATGGCCGACGGCACCGCTGGAGACCCTTTCTCATGGAGCGGTGTTTGGCGCAGGTCATCAATCGCGGCCTCGATTTTAGCCTCCACTCCAGACTGCGTCGCGATCGCCAACCGCGCCTGGTACACCAACTCATTGAGCCGCGCGCGATCGTCATTAGTCCAAAGGCTCCCAGGCAGAGATGCGATCGGCATTTCGGCGTCAGTCAGCAGACTATCGGAGACGAGATCTTCGCCGACTGAGTACGCCGCCAAAGCGGCGCGCAGCCGTGCTTCGACATCGATGCGCGCACAGGTCGCCTCCAGTGTTGCACGTTCTACGGGCGAAGAAACCGCAATCTGGGGCGTGGGTGCGGCCTGCTGATCATCCGCGAGTTTCAGCCTGAAAGTTATGGCAAGGACGGCACCGATGACGAGTGCAGCAATCAGCCAAGGCAAAGGCGGCGGAGACATTTTCATGGGCGAAGTCTTTCTTCAGATTCGGCAGGCTGAGGTCTCTGCGCGGCCAAGGTGAGCACGCCCAACCCGGTAAAAGCGGAGAGGGTCGACGCGATGATCACGCTTAGCGTGACCTCCTGTAAGGCGGCGGGGTGGTCGAACGCGAGCGCCGCCACAAACAGGCTAATTGTAAAGCCCACTCCGGCGAGCAGAGACGCGCCCAGCAGATGCAGCCAGGTGATAGCCGGCGGGAGCTTTCCAAGGCCGCTGGCGACCGCTAAAGCCGCCGCGCCAAATACGCCGAGAGGTTTGCCAATGAAGAGCCCGAACCCCGCGCCGAGGCTAGCCGGACCGATGAGGGTCGCAGAAGACATGCCCGCCAGGTGAATCCCTGAATTGAAGAAAGCAAAAACCGGTACGACACCGTACGCGACCCACGGTCTCATGCCGGTTTCGACGATTGAAAGCATCAGGCGCCCTTTAACCGACAGCGGAATCGTCCACGCTACGAGGACACCGGCAATTGTTGCATGGACACCTGATTCCAGGACTGCCACCCAAACGAAAATTCCAATCAAAACGTAGGGCGTCATATGCGTGACCCTCAGGCGGTTGAGCCCAATCAGGCCAACCAGTCCGAGTACAGCCAAGGCAAGCGAGACCAGACTCAATCCTTCGGTGTAGAAGAGCGCAATAATCACCAGTGTTCCAAAATCGTCGAACACGGCGAGCGCCATTAGGAAGACTTTGAGCGTAGGTGGGATGCGCGTGCCAAGCACAGACAAGACGGCGAGCGCAAGGACAATATCGGTGGCGACCGGCACGGCCCAACCATGCTCGGTTTCCGGGTTGCCCGCATTAAACAACAGATAGACTGCGGCGGGGACGAGCATGCCACCCAGGGCGCCGATCCCGGGAAGGGCGATCTTGCGCGGCGAGGCGAGGTCGCCGACCAGGACTTCGCGTTTGATTTCGAGCCCAATCGCAAAAAAGAAGAAGACCATCAGGCCTTCATTGATCCAGTCGACCAACGGCTTGGACAATCCAACAGCGCCAACCTGCAACGACAAAGGCGTGTGGTGGATCAGGTCATAAATTTCAACTGCCGGTGAATTCACCCAGGCGAAGGCCAATAGCATCGCTGCAAAAACCGCCAGTGCAGCATGCTGCGTTGAAGCGGGTGACGCGCCGCTATCAATTGTTGCAAGAGATCTGGCCAAACGTTTTCATGCTCACCGGTCGATTTGCGGGTATTGCTGTGTACGTCTGAGGAAGTTTCATCCCTTGAAAATGCGGCCCTGACATCTCAGAAATCTGAGCAAAGTCGTCTTCTGCAACGACCATGCTTAGAGCGGGGAGAATGAGTGCAGCTCCTTTGGATAATGGGGATTTTTGAACGTATCTGCGTGGGTGCGTCGCCATTGAAGTGTTGTTGCCGAGCGGCGATGTAGCGATTGGCACAGGGTTTCAAGTTGGAGGCTGGGTCGTCCTTACCGCCCGTCACGTGGCCGAAGGCAACACAATCAAGGCGATCCTGGCAAAAGCACCAGGCCTGTCAATGCCGTCCGTTATCCTGGCGTTTATATACTGAGTACGGATCAGCCCAACATCCAGTTTGTCGCCCGCGTGATCGGGTCGTCGAGATCGACTTTGACCCCGAACGCCCCCCAGATTGGGGTTGGATGTGTGATACGGGTTTTCACATACATGTCCCTTAGAGATGCGTCGGTAAGTGCATCGGCTGAGAATAAGAGCGCGGCTTGCTGCGCGAAGAGGCGCAGATTGTCTGGCCGCTCGGATCGAAGTTTGTTGGCCAGCGTTTCTGCCTCTGGGATGTCGGTGGCGATCCGTTTGAGCTCTTCGTTGAAGACTTTTCGTACAGCCTCCTCGGACAATGCGCGCTGCAAGTCGAGCGCCATAATGTTACCGGAGCCTTCCCAAATCGCGTTGAGCGGGGAGGTCCTGAATAGCCGTGCCATGCCGGTCTCTTCGACGAATCCGACTCCGCCAAAACATTCCAAAGCTTCGCTCACAAGATCTGGCTGAGGTGGTCCTGTTTTCCTGCACAGTTTTCCGGCCTTGCTAAGGCATATCCGGGTTATTGATCAGGCCGCTTTCTTGAGTTCGTTTGTCGCTCCATATGCCTCGTTCGGTGTCGCCTTGCCAAGGGCGGCGTGAGGCCGC
>CAJQMX010000066.1 GCA_905479515.1 uncultured Parasphingopyxis sp. | reverse complement strand
CCGACTCCCTTGGACCCCAAGACGATATGCCGCACCACATAGCCCAGCTGTTTCGCTCGTTCGCAAAGGGCACGCACCTGACTCAAATCATCTTTACTCGCGCTGCGTTTACGGAGTACGATGCCAAGGACTGGCGCTTGGGTTTCACTCCGCTCTACGGCCGGAAAATCGAGCGAACAGCAAATATCCGGATACCAAGCAGTAGGAATTTCCGGTTGAAGATGGCTGTCTATCCAGTTCTTTGTGCGTTCATCGCGCGCTGAGATCATTCTTACATTGTTTGAACTGCAAAACTGCCTATAGGCCTTCATCGCCCCTTCCTGAGGAAGCCGCCAAGTGGGCACGCCAACACCGGTTATGAATACTGGTTTTCGAAGGTATTCCTGTTTCCAGTAAAGTTCTGACACCGTCCACGGCACGATGAGATCACCGCCGCCGATCACGAAAGCGTCATAACGATCGATGACATCCTCAATCGGATCATTGAAATAGGGTTTGCGAGTGATATCATTAATCGGTTCAACGGACCCAAGATGGCTTAAGTGAGATCTGTGTGCTTCGATAAACAATTCGTCGCCAAAATTGCCCCAACCAAAAAAGCCAACGAGACCGATCTTATAGTTTTGTGTCATAGGGATTATGGTTTCCTAGGATTGATGGTATCGGGAATCACGCAGATTCCCTCTTTTTCTTGCCATGCAACAGGATGCGTGCGTCGACAAGAGTGACTTCTTCCGTTGGAATACCAAGCCTGACTGGCAGATGATAAACTGTTATGCTGGGACATCTGGCTCGACTAGGTGGAGTGTGGTCTGCACGTGGTTAGATTATTTGCACCTGTAGGTTGTAATCGTTTAGGCCAAAAAAATGCGCAGCCATCATCATGCTCTTATCTTCGGTGCCAGTCATGCCGCTTGTATGCGCCGCGCGATGCAGCGATTCACACCTGCACATGCGAATTTTTCGGCAAATGTTGCTGCCGCGGGAGTTCGTCACCTGCCCGGTGGATTATTCGTTCGCAATGTTGATGGAAGTACGAGCCTAAATCCCGCGATCCAGAACAGTTTCGATAACATCAGAGCACGGCAACCTTGCCCAGAAATATGGATGGTGACGGCGCTCCGTTGTAATGAAGCTAGCCGGATCACAATGTACGAACACACAACTCCTTTCGCCATCGCAACTCGAATCGACGAGGAAGAACGTGTCTTCGGGCGAGGCCAGATATTCAGCGATATCTTGTTCAAAGAAATATTGCGCGAACGCCTTTCTCCGCTGGACAATGAGCTCAGGATGTTAGGAAGTCTTCCCGTCGCTGGTGTGATCCAAATAGCTCCACCACCGCCACTCCGCAACAATGATGATATCACGGAACTCCTTCCAGAAAGCTTTGTAGAAAAAGCACGCGCTATCGGATTGATCAAAGAAGAATTTCGCATATCTCCGCCAGAACTGCGTAAGCGTGCCTGGGAACTCGAATGCGAGGTGAGCGAACAGATCGCTCGAAATGCCAACGCGATATTTCTGAAACATGATAATCAATTTCTCGGCACTGATGGCCTACGCGGAAAAAACAGCGCGCAGGATGCCATTCATGGAAATGTGAATTGGGGGTTGGCTGTTTTGGGGCAGATCGAAAAATCCATCATGTCGCACAAAACGAGAGTCGATCATGAGCCAGCCTGACCGCCACAAAACTTGTCCCTATCGTGGCATGCCTGAAAATGCCTATTGGCGCCAAGGGGTCTCAACGGTCCGTCCAGAAGACCTAAACCCTGCATCAACGCCAACATTTTCGATTGCAGCGGAAGATCGCATTGCCACGGCCGGAAGCTGTTTCGCTCAACATATTTCAAGACATCTCGATAGAAGTGGTTATCACTTTCTTGTTACTGAACAACCGCACCCACTGATCCCTACCAAAATTTCTAAATTGCAACAATATGGCGTTTTTTCAGCACGTTATGGGAATATTTATACTACTCGCCAGCTACATCAGCTGCTCCAACGTTCGTATGGATTGATGGAACCTGCCGAACGAGTGTGGGAACAAGACGGTATTTATCTCGATCCCTATCGACCCTTCATTCAGCCAGGTGGCTTTACGACGCTTGCTGAAATCAACGATGATCAGCAACGCCATTTTGCTGCAGTGCGCCAGCTTGTCGAAACGTGCGATGTATTCGTTTTCACCCTTGGTCTAACTGAGGCTTGGTTATCGTCTGAAGATGGGATGGTGTTTCCGGTTTGCCCTGGATGTGGAGCGGGTGAGTTCGATCCCGAATGCTATGCCTTCAAGAATTTTAGCGCGAGCGAAACCCGGGACGATCTTGAAGCAGCTCTCAATTTCATTCGTGCTCGCAACCCAAGCGTTCGGATCGTTTTGACTGTTTCGCCTGTACCGCTAATCGCGACCGCTGAAGCTCGCCATGTCTTAACCTCAACAAGCTATTCGAAAGCAGCCTTGCGCGTTGCCGCAGAAGAAGTGAGCGCTGCACTGGACCAATGCGACTATTTCCCTTCCTATGAAATTATTACGAGCCCCCATGCACGCGGCGCCTATTTCGATGAGGATTTGCGTTCGATAAAACCAGAAGGCGTAAAGCACGTTATGCGCTGTTTTGCGGAGAGCTACCTCGGAGAAGCACTAATGCAGCAGCAAGTGAAACGGGTATCGGCCAAAATTTCGGCATCAGAAAACCTCAACGATATATTATGCGACGAAGAGGAGCTTGTTCGTTAGATACTGATTTAGGTTGGCAGAACGTCCTTCACCCATTTTGGCTCCTGTCTGTCGTCAGATAATTTGAGGCAGATGGCGGTTCGGAACAGGTGACTGCATAGTTCCATCTATTTGGTCGATATTGGGCGGCGAACTTGCAGTGGTGTAAGCGCCTTTGCGTGCCCATTTAGACGACGTTCGATCAGAAAGGAGATGATAAGACAATATTTGCATAAGCCGCGGAAGAAACGACTCGGCGAAGCCTTTGGCGTCGATTTTCCCGGAGCGCCCTTGGTTTAGATTTGAGGTCTGCCCTAAATGTATGGTTAAGCGGCGAACATATTATCACCCCTTGGCCGATTTCAGCATAATTTTTTTGTTTTGACAGAGTAGGGATGGCGTGCTTCTAGAGCCACCCGCTTCATGATCGCTGTTTGTGCGCTAACGGTTGGCTATCGTTTATGGCTTGTCGAGCAAAAAAAATGTTATGTCCTTTGCGGCTTCGCGCGCGGCTAGAGAGCATAGAATGTTTCAAAACCGGTCTTGATGTTGATTAATCGGAGGCTTTCTTGCCGCATTTACCCTTCGTTCTTTTAGTAGGCGTATTGGCCACGACCACTGCGACGCCTGAGGCTCCCGCCGCTGATTCAGAAATTGAATCAGCGGAACTTAACCTCTCTTCAGCGATGCAGCATTCGGTGGCCGATTCGGAGCAAGTCTCTGTGTTGGCATCTCCCGACCAAAGTCCAATGGATCTTACAATTGCAGATGATCCACTCGCGCAGTACCTAGCAGCGCGTGATTCTTCGGAAGCCTTTGCGTCGGAAATCAATCGCATTCTCATCGAAAACCCGACTGTAGATGAAGCAATTGCTGGATTGGATGGAGCTTCAGCGGCTAGACGGGAGGCGCGCTCTGGATTGTTTCCCACGCTGGATTTGCAAATTGGTACGCGAGAATCTTTTGCGCGTAATTTTTCGAATGATCCGGACAACATTCTTGAAAGGTCTCGATCAAGTGGACGGACAGACGCAACGTTTGTGTTGCAACAAAGAATTCTGGATTTCGGAGCTACTTCAATTCGGATTGACGCTGCTGGTAATAGAATTAGGGCAGCTGAATTTGAAATAGAGAGGCAGGCCGAACAGATCGCCCTTCGGGCCATTGCCGCTAGGTATGACGTTTTTACTTTTCGCGCGCTGATCCAATTGGGCGAGTTTTTCGCCGAAAGCCAAGAAGAGCTCAAATCTGCTATCCAGACGAGAATTGATCTGGGATTATCTGCGGATGGCGATATGGCTCTCGTCCAAGGTCGCATTTCCGCTAACGAAGCGAGGTTGGCCAGTTTTCATCGACAATTAGCGAATGCTGAAGCGAGGTATCTGGAGCTGTTCGGATCACCGGCTCCAAACGAAATTCATCGTGTGCCACCAAATTATGGGCGGTTCGCAAGCGTGGACGCGGTTCGCTCTGCTGCGCTGCAGAGCCCTGCTGTTGATCTCGTGCAATCTCAAGCGCGCGCAGCGCGGCAAGACGCGCGCGCGGCAAGAGCCGATACGCTTCCCAATCTGTCCGCGCGTCTCGAAGGTGGAAGATTTGGGATCTTTGAAAACGACAATGATTATGATGTCCGGGGAAGCCTGTCTCTAACACATCAGTTTTTTGGACCAGGCGATGCACGCGCTGATCAAGCAGAATCTCGTGCCGATGCGAGCCAGTCACGTGCTGAGGCTGTGAGTGACGAAGCCTCCCGACTGGCGGCCATAGCCTGGTCAGACGTGCGGGCATTAGAATCGCAATTGTCCGCAATCGAACAAAGTTATATCTCCAATCGACAATCACGTGACGTTATCGCGGAAAGGTTTCTTTCGACGCGTGGGACACTTTTCCAGGTCCTCGATTCTGAGAACAACTTCTTTGACGCGGCGACGCGCTATGTTCAGGCTGTCGCCGAATTAGATGCTGCAAGATATATACTGCTTTCTCGCACCGGTCGTCTTTTAGATTTTTTGGGAATTGATGCTCTTGCCCTTGCTCGAATGCGAGCTGGTGGTAGGTGAAAGATAATCTGATGATCAACGAACGAGAACCCCGTTTTGCAAAATGGCTTTCTGCGCCGATGTTGGCGAACAAGCATACATATTCGAAGGTTGCTTTAGCGGCGGTAATGATCAACCTATTTGGGTTGGCCACTTCGCTTTTTACAATGACGGTTTATGACCGCGTTGTTCCGAACAATGCGATAGATTCGCTCATTGCACTATCGATTGGCTTGGCTGTTATCATAATTTTCGATTTCGTGCTTCGAACGCTGAGAGCCTATTTCGTAGACATAGCTGGCGCACAAATTGACAAAGACATTGGGCTTAGCGTTTTTCAACGACTTCTGGAGATGAGGCTAGATCTGAAAAAGGGGTCCACGGGAGCGTTGGCGGGCTTGTTGCGCGAACTTGAAACTCTGCGAGATTTCTTCGCTTCAGCGTCCCTGACGGCAATAGTTGACGTGCCATTTATATTGTTGACCTTGTTAGTTATATTTATGATCGGGGGGCCAATTGCCATCGTGCCAGGTTTGATGGTGCCGCTGGTAATTGCAGTGGGCTATTTGACCCAACCGGCACTGGATGCTCTCGGTCGACAATCTATGAATGAAGGACTGTTGAAACAGACGGTTCTTGTAGAGACAATTGGCGGTCTTGAGACTGTTAAAACTTCAAACGCTGGTGCGTTGCTGACCAAACGGTGGTTAAGCTCGATCAATAGACATTCAGACTTCTCACTAAGGCAAAAACTTGTTGCAGCGATAAGCGTGAATACTGCGACCAGCGCGTCAATGATATCATACGCAGGGGTAGTGATTATTGGAGTCTTCATGATCCAGAATCAGACACTGTCACTGGGCGGTTTGATTGCTTGTTCTATTTTATCCGGAAGATGTGTGGCGCCGCTGGCCCAGATTGCTTCACTTTTGTCGCGCTTGACGATGACAAGAACCGCATACAATCAAATCAATGAACTCATGCAAACTCCTCGAGAAGGCCCCGAGGAAGATGCGCTTAAACTCGCCAAGGTTAAGGGCAAAATCGAATTCAGAAATGTGGACTTCCGATATCCTGGTGCATCTGAAAAAGCTCTCGAAAATATCAGTTTTGTGATCCAACCTGGAGAACGCGTCGCGCTCTTAGGGCGCGTTGGGTCCGGCAAATCGACCATCGCGAAACTCATATTGGGTTTGTTTCCGCCTGAGGACGGTCTTGTCATGATAGACGGTACCGATATTAGGCAACTTGAACCTGGTGAAATGCGGAAATTTTTCGGCACTGCGATGCAGGAGAGCGTGCTTCTTTCTGGGTCGGTCCGCGACAATATTGTTTTGGATCGAGATGATGTTGATGATGCAGAAATGATCAGGGTTTCCGAGCTGTCGGGGTCTCATGGGTTTATTGGTCAATTGGCCAATGGTTATGATCGAAAGGTCTCGGATCGCGGGGAGGGGCTTTCGGGAGGACAGCGTCAGGCAATTGCACTCGCGCGGGCTTTGGCCGGTAAGCCGCCGGTTTTCGTTCTCGACGAACCCACCAGCGCGATGGATTCCCAGACCGAGGCTGGATTGCTGGAACGTCTGGCAGAAGAAATTAAAGACCGGACCGTGGTTCTTATTACTCATC
>CAJQMX010000065.1 GCA_905479515.1 uncultured Parasphingopyxis sp. | reverse complement strand
GAGCGTGTTCTCGAAGCAATTTGCGCAAGGGTCCCTCGCGCCGAACATTTCATATGGTGCAGCGCAGACGCGCGGTTTCAGTGATAGCGGAACGCAAACCACGAGCTTTCCTGAAAACTCGTTCGATTCTGTTCCAAATTCTTCCTATCCGTTTACCCCGACATTGGGGCAGGATTTTACCTCAAGGCTTTCCACACTGGCTTCGAGCAGCCGGTCACAAAGTGAGACATTCTCAAACCTTGCCCAGCAATCGACCAGTTCTGCCGTAGCCCGGTTCAATGAACTCAGAAATACATACAGTCAGGGGAGTTCTTCAGAAACCGCCGTGGGCACCAACGAAAGCAACAGCGTCAACAAAGCGTTCAGCGAAGTGGACTCTGCATCGAGGAATTTGCAGCAGCAATATGGGCTTTCACGCCGTGCTGCCGACGATATAACTGTGTCCTGGTTCCTGAATGGGGAAGGTTCCTTGGGCGTCAAAGGAGAAAAAGGGGCGGGAAGCGCCGCACTGGGAGTGAAAGGCGGAAGAAATAAGGCTTGGACAGATAGCGATATTGGAATTGCGTCGGAGGACCGTAACCGGATTATGGGCAGCATGAACCAGATTTCTGATAGCCGGAATTGGTCCAATACCCGTGATGGATTTGTTCGGAGTGTAAGTTCCAGTAGTAGTTCTGCCGTCTCAAGCAGCGCATCGGGTATGACTTCATCTTTGACCGAAGCGCAAAGCTACACCGTTGAAGCCAGAAGGTCGGAGGAACTGGCCAGCCGACTGGAAGATCAGGCGACATGGTATGAAAGCAACAGTGCAGCTGGATCGCTCAACCTAAGTCAGGCTTACCGTGAATGGGGCATGGCAGAGATGGAGACTAATCGAGATTATTACGGCAATACGCGCTTTGATGATGTGA
Source organism: uncultured Parasphingopyxis sp. (assembly GCA_905479515.1). The sequence goes on along the minus strand of CAJQMX010000065.1, from coordinate 12,777 downwards.
ACTTCCAACTCAGCGCCGAAGGACAGGAACTACAAACGCGGTTTGTGTCCGGCTATGCTGACCGACTTCACGATGATATTGAAGACAAGCTCACATTGCCTGAGTTCGCTCCAGTGCAAAGAACAGGGGTCGGTAGCGCCTCAGGTGTCCGTGGTGGTGTCTCGCTCGGAGGCGGTGGATCAGGGTCTGCAGCAAGTTCGCCGGATGTAGACGCTATCAAAGGTGAAGTTACCGGTGCTCAGTCACGCGGAAGGACGAGGGTCGGCACCGTCGAGGATGCGATGAAGCAGAAGACGAGAAATGCGCGCGGTGCGAGCGAGAAAGCAGCGGACGATATTAAGGAATGGAAATAGCTAAAATGTGATCAAACTTTCATCGACAAGTACGAAGATCAAAAACGCCGCTAACGCTGCAAACACCAAAATCAACTTCAAACGGCCCCAAGGGTCAGCCCATGTTTTTTTCCATGTATAGGCTGTCAGGCGGTTTTCTGCGAGCGCCTTGTCAATCTCCGACAAGCCGGGCCAGTTTTGTTGATCGTCAGATTGAGTGTTTTTATTCTCTGTCATTTTTTGTCTCCAAGTTCTTAGTTCACACGGAACCAAGCCCCCCTCTTCTCTTCAACCATAACGGAAACGTCACGTGTCGTCATTTTGAAAATAACTGTCCAAATTCGGCCAACCCAATATTCCAACATAAGTTTTCAGCCAGCGCCCACAATATATCCTGCGTCTTGATTGAAAGTAGGTGCGCGCTCGCACAACAAGCAGATAGGAAGAGCATCGCTGAGGCCGATATTTAGAAGCCATTGTATAATACGCAATAAACCTTCTTGGACATTGAATCATATATTAAGTAACTGTTTTACTGCGTAAATCTATTATAGTGCCTCAAATCGAACTGTAATCTGTAATAGTTGATTGCCTAGCTTTACGCCGCAGTATGGGTATGATACCCATACCTCACAAAAAGATGAGCTACAAAACACAATTTAACGAGATAACTGTCTATGCGTTATGCCACCACATCATTGGTCTCCTCGTTAACCGGCCTTTCGACAACACAGTTAAGGGAGTGGACAAATCGTCGCGCCTTGGTGCCCGCTGACGTCCCACCAGCCGGGAGGGGTTCTCCAGCAAAATTTACTTGGCAAACTGTTCTGATTATCTGTGTTGCGGCGACACTTAAGACTGATTTCCGTTTGGAGCTTCAATCATATCGAGGACTTTTCTCAGGTTTGCGTACGTCACTTCATCAAAAATCATTTGTTGCCATATGGAACAAGAAGCTCGTGATCGAGCCTTCTGGTGACTGGACTCTTACAAATATCGATGACGATATAGATTCTCCTGGAGATGTATTAGTCATCCAATTGCGTCCTCATCTCGAAACCTTGGCTGAGGGCTTTGCAATATCGCCTCCTCCGACGGGCTCGGGTCAGCTTGATCTGTTCCCCGCTCAAATTGTTGATGACATTCGCAAGTCCGATGATCGGACTAACATGGAATCTCAAATCGCGGGTAATCGCGATCAAAGAAAAACGGCGTGACAGTTACCCATATAAAGGACTGGCTTGAAAAGCTGGGGTATGCAGAACAATCTGCGAGTTTACATCGGACTGCTTCAGACATTCCCGATACACACCCATATGGGCCGGAAATAAACGCACTGCTGCGACCCGATGGTGCAATTCGAGCGCGTGCTGTTTTTGAGGTCGAAGGTGTGCCATCCGTAGTATTCCTCGGGGATGATGACAATCCCATCCCAGACATTGAACTTGACCGTATTCGGCAAAAGATTTGGAATCAGAATCTTGTGAATGTTGTGCTCGAAATAAGGGGGGAATCTGCGCACATACTTCCTGCAAGAAAGCTTACTGATGGCGCGCAGACTCTGGAACTATCGAAAGCGCGTGCAGATGGCGAATTTTCTGCTCGCGAAATCTCGTCTGCGAGTATCGTTCGAAGACTTCCCGACTGGTTCGATGTTAAAGCGCGTGTGGATAGTAAACTGCTTGAAAATCTATCAGTTGCCGTCCGGGAGATTGAACTGCATGGTTATCCCACTGCAGGAAATACAGATGATCCACGGCGTTTAGCTGAATTGCTTATGGGACAGGTACTTTTTATATCCTATTTGGAACACCGCCAAATAGTCGGAACGACATATCGCAAGCACCACGATTTGAACCAGTTTCATGACCTTGTCTCAAACCAAAACCGTAGCGGTATGCGAAAGCTCATTGATTGCTTACGTCAAGATTTTAATGGCGACTTCTTAGCTGATGATCGTCATGATCCTTGGGCTGCGCTTACGGACGCGGGGTTTCGCACTCTCGATCTTTTTCTCAGTCGCACCGATCTCAAAACCGGGCAAGGGGATTTTTGGAATTACGATTTCAGTTTTATCCCTGTTGAGCTATTGTCTGGCCTTTATGAATCGTTTCTCTCGCCCGAGGAACAAGCACGTTCTGGAGCCTATTATACTCCTCGCCATTTGGCGATGCTAGCAATTGATCAGGCATTTTCAGCGTCATCTGATCCGCTAAGTGAAACTATTTTTGATGGAGCTTGCGGTTCGGGCATTTTGCTCACTACTGCATATAGGAGATTGATTGCTCTGCGTGAAGCGAGTGACGAGGGCCGATTATCTTTTAAGGCACGTCGTGATTTGTTGGTAAGCCAGATATTTGGTGCTGACATCAATCCAATGGCCTGCCGCGTAACAGCCTTCAGTCTGTACCTGTCACTTTTGGAAGGTCTTGATCCATCTGATATTATTGAAGCCCAAGCGCAAGAGAATGTGAAACTACCAACACTTGCCGGAACCAATTTGCTTTCCGGTGAGGAAGCGGACTTTTTTGCAGTTAACCACGGGTTTGCAGATCGGAAATTTTCTCTTCTGATCTCCAACCCTCCTTGGGGACAAGCGGCGGGGGAGAGCGTTACATCAGCTGACCATTGGGCAAAGAAGCAAGGCGCGACTGTCGCATTGCGACAGATTGCCGGGGCGTTTTCTCTCAGATCACTTGATTTTCTGCATCAAGAAGGTCGCTTGTGCCTCATTCTTCCAATCACGTTGTTTGTCGGGCCGACTAACGCAAGATTTGTTTCCCATCTTTTACGATCAGTTCAGCCAGCGCGACTGATAAATTTTGGAGACCTCCAAAACCTTCTTTTTCCGTCCGCAGAACATACGTGCCACGTATTTGTGGGGCAAAAGCGGGCCGGAGGTGCCGCGTGCATAATCCCACTGGGAGAAACATTTGATTATTGCGTCCCCAAATCCGATTTAAGCCTCGCGCTCGGTCGGTTAACCTTGCAAACAGCAGATCGACATCAGTTGCAGACGAGAACAGTGATCCAATCCCCTCAAACACTCGTGACGTTAATGTGGGGCGACAATGCTGACTTGGCACTAATCACGAGACTGGAACTTTTTGGAAAACTAGGGGATTTCTGGACGCGTACAGATGGAAAATCTCGGTGGAGTGCCCGTAAAGGCCTACACATTAGAGATAAATCGCGAATTCCAGTCAGCTCAGAGCCCCTTCGGGACATGGGATTTGTGAAGATTGAGTCACTCAGCGCCGGGGTGCCTGTCTTGCATTCGAGTCTGCTGGTCAATTGGCCGGATGACCAACCGCAAGTCGCCTTGCTTGACGAAAAAATGTTGGAGCACTTCGATGGACCCCGTGTCCTCTTTGCCGATGGGTTTTCCCGCGAAGATTTGGCGCTACGGGCAGTTTACTATGATCAACCAGCCAGCTTCACGAAAAGTATCGGAGTCATAGCCGGATCGGAAGCTGACTCAGGTCTGTTAAAGTTCGTTGCGGTTTATCTACGCTCTAGTCTCGGACGCTATTTCTTGATGATGCGAGCATGGAAAATGCTTTGTGAGCGTAACGCAGTACATTTAAGCGATGTCGCAACCTTTCCTTTTTTCGAACCAGAGGCCGGCACTGATCCTGAACGGTCTACAAGGGCGCTCGAAAATGTATCGCTGAAAGTTGCGCAACTGACGGCGATTGAAGAATGGCAGCAGAATGCAGAATATCTGAACATGAAAGAAGAACTTGACGAACATGTGTTCGACTATTTCGATCTATCGGTCGAAGAACGGGCCCTAGTGCGGGAGACGGTCAACGTTTTCATGCCGTCAATTAGGCCGCGTGGCTATCGCAGTCTGAATACTCCAGCTCAGCAATCTGCGAGTAAAGCTGATGTTGAAATTTACGCGCAGACTTTGAGCAATGAACTCACAAATTGGCGCAAACGAACGAACGGCCAAGGTCGGTTTCATGTACATGTAGTGAACAGTGAACAGTCGCGCGCTGGTCCGGTAGGAATCGCCCGGATTGAGTTTGACGATCAAAAAACCACGGAAGGAAGTTCGAGTGTCATTGTCAATAACGATGCCGTCATAGCATTGCTGTCGGAACTTGGTGCGCAAGGGCTTTCAATTATGCCTTCCACAGAATCGTTGTGGTTTGTTCCCGATACCTTCATTTGGTCGGATGGCGCTGTCATAGTTGCCCGGACACTAACAAGGCGCAATTGGACTATCAGACAAGCTCTGCGGGATGCAGAGCATATCGTACGCAGCGTGCAAGAAAGGCAAACTAGCAAGAATAAACCGGTGGCTGTGTGATTGACGACGCCTTCGAGTGGGGCTCAGAATGGCAGTCGGCATTTCCGATACGTTCGGCTCGAGAAGCTGCGGGGGCCATTTGTGAAAGCTGGCGCATATTGGCGGCACGTCCAAGGCCAGGGTTTAACTCAAAACTTCGGGAGCCGGTACTTACACGGGCGCTGAAGGCTCATGTCGAGAACGTCACAGCTCGCAAACACGGGCTGCTAGGCATGTGGGCCACCGAAAGCGTCATCAATACGATTGATCCCGATACCGCTGAGATCACGGAAGAGCGGCGATATGACATAATATACGGCTGGAATGACGAGCACCAGAGCATGCAGATGGTGTTCGAATTCAAAAAACTGGATGGTAAAACGAAGGACAGGCGAGAGTATCTTGGGGCCAATGGTCTTGGTCGATTTGTTTCTGGTATTTACAGCCGGGGGCAACCGTTGGCAGCTATGGTGGGTATTCTGCTAGATCGATTTGATGTGGTGGTCCCGCCCATCCATCGTTCGCTTGGAGAACAGAAAACAATAGATTCTCTGGGGATATGTGTCCGCGAAGACGGTCCGGCTATTCGCAGACCTTCTGAGATTTTCTCGGACGCTGATTTTGACACAGAACACCTTCGTTCTGCCGAACTCGCACCGCAAAGTGGAAGCATCCATGTAGCACACATTTTTTTGCCATTCGTATAGTGGCAAGCCACTTTAAGGTGGCGGATCAGACGGTTCAATGTGTCCTAGCCATAGCGGCAATTTGCTGTGCTCGAAATCCCATTTGGCAAGCGGAGCAAACCATGTTGGAACAGGCTGCCCATTGAGCTGGATTATTTTGTCGCCATCGACCGTTTGCGTTGAAAAATATCTACTGAAAATGCGGCTAGCCCAGCCGATTCCATCGAAGCCTTGATCTGAAGCCTCTTCCGGCGATGCAACAAATTCGACGCCAGTAATTCCATTCTCGTCCATTATTGCGGTCGGCCCATCGCATGGCCATTCGCCGAAGAGGAACAATATTTCTGCTAACCTTCGGTCACGCAAATTTTCCAACTCAATGTCGCCGCTAAACATACGAGCTGAACCTATTACAAATTCGGCTAGACCATCTTGGCCAATTTTACTTGGCTTTGTTGTGTCAGCTTCAATCAATAGTCGCAGTGGTGGAGTGGTCATTATCGTCATGTCGCCAAGTCGCACAAATTCATTTGCAACAATAGCATCCATCATGGCGACGCGTAAATCGCCATTTGCGCGGCGGAATTTTTCTGGGGCAATGATCGTCCATATGTTCCAACGCGACCAAAAGATCGCCAATCTCAGAGGTGTGCCGACGGCGTCAGCATAGGTTTGCAACGACGCCAGATAGGCAGCCGACATCGTTGTTCGCTGATTTCGCGGATTTTCCCGGCGGACATTCTTTACCTCCACTAGCCATTGCATCCCATCGTTGAGAACTATCCTGAAATCAGGTGCACGATAGCTTTTCGATGCATGTACACGACCGACATCCTCTGTCTTGAAAAGCTGGTAGCGACCAAGGCTAAGAACGGTAGCTTCGAACAATTTCTCCGTCCGTGATCCATGCATTAGAGGAGCGTCGTCTAATGCTTCCGACAAGCGAACTGCTGCATCTGAAACGAAGCGATCCACAAATAAAGGGTCGGTAAGCGATATCTTTTTTTCTTTTGCAAAGGCGGCGGCCAACGCCAAAAGATCGAATGCTTTGGATTTACGGCGCGTTTCGCGATTGTTAGGCGGCGCCATTACATTTTTTGTCCGGAAGAAATGTGCGACGTTTGGTGATGAGCGATAATTGTCGGCTGCATACCTAATCCTCCGCGATATTTGATTTGAGCCAAATGCCAACGGCTTGGCGAATGCGGATATTTCCCAGGTCGTCTAGTACATTTTTAGGAAGTCGTTCATCGGATTCCAAGTCTAAGAGCTTCTTCGCAGGATGCTCTGGTCCCAATAGTCTTAGCAACCTTGAGGCCGCATTACGGTCACGGTCAGAAAGTACCCATGCTCCAAGGAGCAACAGTGCTTGGTGCTGCGCTGAATTTGCAATTCTCTCCATCGCTTGCACCACAACATCGACCCGTCCGTGAGCCGCAAGCAAAATCGAGGCTGAAGCGGCCAATGGAGGCGGGGCACTTAGGATAAACTTCGCTGTGACCTTGTCGATAATATCTTGATGGACGACTTCGGCTGTGATTAACGCGTCGATTGCATCCACTCTAACCCATCGAGGCTTTCTGACGAGAGACAAGGTCCATATTTTTTTCTGAGTTTCGTCATCACATTTCTGTACTGCTATGTTTAGTGCATCTATGCTCAGCGCACGGTCGTCAGATCGGTCTGCCAAGGTAATCAATTTTTCACCAATTTTGGCTGAGAGCCGTTCATAGTTGCCCAATGCAGCTACAGCTTCGCGCGCAATTGGATAGGACGGATCCTCATCATGATGAGGTTCGGCGTTCGACCAGTTGTCGTTAATCAACTGAACCAATGTCGCAAGATGATCAGGATGTGGGCGATCGTGAAGGATGGAAACCAAAGTTCTTCGTACACGACTTCCGGGATCAGATGATAACGCCAATAGATCGGGGGCAAGCAATCGCTTCTGCGAACCAGCTAAATATTTCAATGCAGATTGGCGAGCATCAGCGCGAGCATGGAAAAGCGCCTGTCTAACAAGAGTTTCATCGCCAATTGAAATTGCTGCATCGGTTGCTGCTTGTGCAGACTTATTATCCGGCGCTTTCATAAGCCAGCGACCAATCGCGACGCTTGGGGTAGCTCCCGATGCAATCATCACAGGCACAATTTGTTCCAATACTTCCAATCCTTCGGTTGTAACAGCCTGTTCGAGCAGAGCTAGGGAAGGTGCTCCTAAAGATTGAACTGGCTGCTTTTTGGTGGCGAGCGCATTGAAAATTTCGGCAAATTCATTCGGCAATCCGTCGAAAATTCGCCTCAACAATAAGGGCCACTCATCTCGGTCAATCATTTGATGCACCGAATGAACATCTACCAACAAATGCATCAGTTTTCCCGGCATTGTCTTTATCTGATCAAAACAACTCACCAATATTATGGGCTCTGCGCTTAATGCGCAATACGCCAATGCATTACGTAGCTTCTGGTCCGGGCAATTGTGCAGAATTCGGTTCTCGAGTTCAGTCGCCATCGATTTACACCAATGAAGACGTACTGCATCCCACGCATGCTCCTCGTCACCGCTAACCAATGTTGCAGTGATCAAGGCTCGAAGTTCGGCAACTGATACTGGTCCCGGTGAACGACATATATCCTCCGACCATGATCGCGCCAGTTCTGACACTCGCGGATGGTGAAACAATGACTGCCATCGTCCGTTTGTTCTTACTTCTGAGATATAGGTTGAGACAATAATGCCAGCCGAATATCCATCGTCTTCATGACTTGACTGATAATATTCGTCATAACCTGCATCACATTCCCCATCCTGTATTTTTTGCCATTGCTCATTAGCATCTTTCTCATAGGAACGATTTAGTCTCAAAAATTCATCAAGCGCTTTACCTAGAACTCTTTCATACGCCGTTATGTCTCGTATCGCACCTGTCGCAGCCGGACCAATATTGCGGTCATGGCCCGCGGTGACGAGTTTTTCTGTTGTCGCCAAAAAGGCCGGAACAAGACCGCCAGCTATTCGATCAAGTTTGCTTGGAAATTCCTTGCCGAAACCGGTCTGCTCTTGAGGCAATTGCTCCCGTACAAATCGATCAGCGATAAAGAATGATCGTGGGTCGGCGGATACGCGATCATACCAATCATCCTCAAAGCTTGGCGGCTGCCAGTCATCCATAAACCACTGCCCGCCCCTTTGAACGCCTGTAATGAACCAGCGCGCCAATTCTGACGGAATCGACGCATTCGTGCCAACATCGGAGGCGAGTTGCAACAATGCCTGAAAATCCGCATTTGTATCAACCAGTCCGCTATCCAGCCATTGGTCAATTGCAGCGTGACAACTAGCTTCGACCACTAATGGAGCATCAAGAACTGCAGAGGATTGAATAAATTTTTCAGCTACATCAATTATTCGAGCTGCAGTCTCCAATGCCCAATTCTGCAGCGGGCCGGATATTTGGGTTAAAGCTGATATAATGACATCCAAGGCCTGTTCGCTAGCCACCCAATTCTTGGTCATAAATTGCTCAAATCCAGCTCGGACGCTAGGATGGGAGAAGCTCACGGTTTGGGTTGGTTGCCGCAGATGGCGTGTTGCGACAAGGCGATTCACTAGCTTTTCGAGGGAATCTCCAAAGGTGGCATCAATAGTTCGAATTTGTCTTTGAAGAGCGGTAAGTTGGCGGCGGTCAAATTGTGAACGTGCCGCAAGCAAAGACCAAACTATCGCAGCGCAGCCCGATTTATCGCTTACGGAAAGATAATCGAAAACAACATCCTCTACGGCATCGCGATGCGCCAATGCCACTATTCGCTCGAAGAACGCGTTGTTTACTTCTCCGGCATTTGGACCGTCCGCCAAATACGTGAAAAACAAATCCAATTCGAGTGGTGTTTCCAATTTATTGAGCGCAACTTTTCGAAACTCCAGCGCAAGTGATTGGCGATCTGTCGCAAGCAAATTGATTCGCTTCTCATATATTCTTGCAAGCTCGCCTTCGCGGTAATGCTCAGCATCAAGAGTTATGGACCAACGCTCAAGCTTACGTTCGGCATTAGCGCTTCCCAGCATGTCTGTTCGGGAAGTGATAACATATTGGTGTTCAGGTCTTGCCTCTCGAAGCAATCGCGGTAGTTGCTCGGTCCAAGCTTCCGAACCGCCACGAAGGCTATATTGGCCCCACGGGTCTTCAATATAATAAAGCATGGGACCTGAATCGACGAGCGATCTGGTGCTAGAAGGATCATTGTTCACATTTACATTTATGATTTCGAGTTTCGTCCGGCGGCGAGTTGAATCGCAGAGCGCAAGTGCCGCTAAAGTCTTGCCGGTACCTGACGGACCTGTGATTACCACTGCATTTTCAACTTCCAGCTTAGATTTCATTGCATCGTAATTGGCCGGCGGAACAAATGCTTCAAGCTCTGGAGCACTGGCCAGATACCCCCCAAAGCTGCGGATTGTTGCGAGTAAATCGTCACATGTCCAAACGCCCGGACATGTGCCACGCATTCTTCGCCGGGCTTCATCTTGGAGCAAAGCTCTGCAATCGGACAATCTCGTATACGGCACTCGCATCAGGGTACCCAGAATTTCGTTGATCTCTAGATCCACCAATCGTTCGGTAAATTGTCCCCATATCGCAATGCGGCCTTCAGGCTCGTTTGGAAGCGTCGCTTTCAAACTACGAGGGAATTTTTCAGTCTCTGGCCACTCTTCAAGTCCTTCCACCAAAAGACTCCTCGCAGTATTCGCTACGTCGGCGGTCGTGATTAACAAAAAACGAGTGTTCGGATCGTCTAGATGGTGCTTAGCTGGACGCCGCCTTTTTCCGTGCTTTAAGAGGGCATCTACAGCAGCCACTGACCACGGTCCGCTGGCTCGAAGTTTAACCTGGATGACAAGTTTGTAACCGTCCGATACGTTCGCACTTGGGACAACGCGTCCAGGTGTATCGGGCTCAAGATCAACCTCTAAATCTTCTTCATTGGCTGGCTCTAGGGTGATCCGAGTGGCCGATTTGGTGATCAGCAGTAAGCGAAGAGCGGCATAAACAGAAACGTCAAGTTGATATTCGTAACCATCTAGTGCAGCCTTTGCGCCGCCAGTTGAGCCCTTGGGCGCAGGTGAATTGGAAGGTTTAGTCAAAAATTTTCTTTCGGTTGCCTCAACAGCTACTAAAAATAATCATCTGCTGATAGTCCGAAGCGTAGTTTTGTTTACACAATATTTTTAGCTGCCATTTTACGGTTCTTTTCAACAGATCCAGATTTTGGGCTGAGTGCTAAATTATTGATTTCGTTACCAGCGGGTATGTGGGACGCAAGCCACGGATCCTATCGGATCATTGAGACAAGCAAGCCTTCTTAGAATGTTCTAAGCATGAACAATCTATCTGATACGCTTTTGTGATCAAAGAAAAAATAAACCTGACCTAAATATCAAATACACGGACCATTTGATGATATGGCCAGTTACCAAAAAAAATATCCATCGGTATTAGCAAAACCTAATGCAAGACCATTTTAGCCACACTAGAAAACGACCATATTGATTTGTGTTGAATTTCTGAAAACGCCGATTTACTAACTTATAGCGATATTTCTTAGAGTTTTACGTCGTTTCGTTTAGCAAATAATCCTCGACCCTCTTCAACGTCCTAGCCCGCGGCCTACGCCCTTCCCTCAAATCTAAAACAAACCTCGGATCACCCACCGCCCTCCTGCCAAACCGCGTCGGCGACATATGTGTCTGCTTCAGATGCTTTTCGATACGATCCAACAGTTTCAAATGAGGCCTCCTCGAATCATAAATTCCTTGCGTTCTTGTTATGTTCCTAGTAGGAAGATTGCATATTGTCTAGGATAAATCCTATTGAGGGATCGAAAGGTACAAAAATGGATGATGTACGAGAAACTTTGGATCGACTGATCCGCGAAAACGGGGATGATTATTCCGGTCTCTCAAAAATGCTTGGCCGTAATGCAGCCTATATCCAGCAGTTCATAAAGCGCGGTTCGCCGCGCAAGCTGGACCCGGAGGACAGACTTAGGCTGGCGAGCTTTTACGGTATTGACGAACAACTATTGGGCGGGCCGCCGCCAACTGGCAGTGACGGAATGGTCGAAGTACCCGTACTCGATGTCAATGTTTCTGCAGGACATGGCGCACTGGCGACAAGTGAGGATAGGAAAACGCGTTTCTCATTCGATGAACGCTGGCTACGTAAACTGACCCCGGCTAGAGGCGCCAGCCTTTCTGTGGTCCGCGTTATGGGCGATTCCATGGAGCCAACCCTGTCGGACGGCGATGACGTTCTCGTGGATGCTTCCGACCATGGTTCACGGCTCCGCGATGGGATCTATGTTATACGGATCGATGATACGCTGGTGGTCAAGCGGATTGCGCTGCGTCCTGATAGTCCGTTCATTACCATTGCCAGCGATAACCCGACCTATCCGACCTGGGAGGATATTGATCGCAGCACCGTCCATATCGCAGGCCGCGTGCTTTGGTTTGGTCGTGCGCTTTAAGAAGAATATAACTCTGAGATAGTCTGAACCACTAACCGGCTGATGCCGGTAGGTTCATGGCTTGGGGCTGAAGCCAGCTTTGTTTGGTTTGGTATGCTTATCCAGATAATTGAGGATCACTTCGTCGGTAATATTGCCCGAGGTGGTCGAGAAATAGCCTCGTTGCCAGAAGCGCTGACCCCAATAGCGTTTGCGGATATGTTCAAACTCTTGCTGTATTTTGCGAGATGAGCGCCCCTTTGCCCGGCGCACGAAGTCGCTGACTGCAATATGGGGCGGTATCTCGACGAACATATGGACATGATCGCGTGACAGAGCGCCGTGGATGATGGTCACGCCCAGCTCGCCGCAAACCTGCCGGATGGTCTCTCGCACCCGCATGCGAACCTCGCCGTGCAGCACCTTGAAGCGGTATTTTGGCGCCCAGACGATGTGATAACGATGATGAAAAGCCGTGTGGCTCCCGCGTGAATATGGCATAAGCACTATCCTCCAGAAAATGACTTCGCCTGCGAGCCGGTCATTTTCTGGAGGATAGTGCTGAGCAAACAAAAATGGCTGAAGCCTCTTACCAGCTAGAAGCTGGTGGGTTTACTCCAAAGGTGAGACACTAAATTCCCATGTCCAATGGTTTGCTATGCTCTTTCTCAAGTTCTCGCTGATCCTTTTGCAGTTCTTTGGGCGCAGTTTCATTTCTTTTTGCAAGACCCGCCGCTGCGGCTTTACCAAGACGCTGGGTCACTTCGAGCGCCGATGTTTTTGCGCCGTCATTTTTCTCCACTGCGGCTTCCAGTTTCTCGCGGTTATCAACAATTAGCGTCAAACCATCCCGCAATCTGGTAATCGTAACCAGAAACGTCTGCTTGTTGGAAAGATTGCGTTCACGGCTATCCATGACGGCGATCCCGCGATCTGAGGTTAGCCCTTG
>CAJQMX010000064.1 GCA_905479515.1 uncultured Parasphingopyxis sp. | reverse complement strand
GAGGATCAGCGCCGCTGTCAGCCGCTTGACGAGGAGCGGCGGAATGCGGGTGCTGGCCAGTCTTGAGCCGATCTGCCCGGCCACCAGCACAGCGGGAAACAGCAGCCAATAATCGCGCAGCAGGTCGGCCGCGCTCGCCACGCCATAATCGGCCTCCAGTTTCATCAGCTGCCCGGCCAGCCCGGCCAGCGAGTTGACGAGGATGAAGATGCTCGCCGTTCCGGCAATCTCTCGCGGCCCGCCCCAGCGCAGCAGATAGAGGACCGGCGCGAGGAAAATTCCGCCGCCAATCCCGACCATGCCAGATAGGAAGCCGATACCGCCGCCCACCGCATAGCTAATCGGGCGGGACACATGCCGCACCGCGCCGTCTTCCACCAATTGCTTGCGTTCAAGGACGAGTTGCAATCCGGCAATCAGCAGAGAAATTCCCAGCACGCCGATAAAGACGATCTCCGAAACCACCAGCCGCCCGCCGAGCCACGCCGCTGGCACGGAGAGCATGATCCAGGGCAGAATACGTGCCAGCCGAAGATGCCCGGCCTGCCAGAACCGCCAGCTCCCGCCCGACACCACGATGATGTTGCAGATCAGTGCAATCGCCGGAAGGATACGGTAATCCGTGCCGTTCAGCACCAGCAGCGCATTATAGGTCGATCCGCCGCCAAAACCGACCATCGCATAGAGCAAGGCGGTCAGCGCAAAGAGGGCGGCAAGTTGCGGCATGGCACCGGCTATGCCGGAGAATGCGGAAACGGAAAAGCGGCAAGACAGAAATTGACATTGTTGCCCATGGGTAGGACGCTCCCACGCGACACAGACAGGATGGGTAACAATGGCAATTGGTCAGCAGACACAAAGACATGCGCAGCCACCGCACAGACAGATTTTCCGGCGAACGGCGCTTGCTCTGGCGGCATTGACCCTGTTCACCCTGCCAGCCCAGGCAAGCCAGGATCCAACCGATACCGCCACGCCGCTCATCGAACAGGCGCGGATGCTGGTTGATGAGGACCGGGCCGAAGCCGAGGCGCTCTATGTCCATATCCTTGAGCTGCGCGAAAACACCCTTGGCGCGGAAGACCGATCAACCCTGATGACGGCGCTGGAGCTGGCGCGTTTCTATCGCGACGGCGGACGGCGGACAGAGGCAGAACCATTATATCGCCGCGCCATAACCGGGCTGGCGCACATTCTGGACGCCGATGACCCGATCATGGTCAGCGCCAGACAGGAATTTGCGGAGCTGACCGGCCATGACGATTCGGAGACGGTCAGAGATGCCCCAATCACAGCGCAGGCCGAACCGGGTCGAGGCGGAGGACGCAGACGTATAGATGCCATCCGCCCTCTTCCTTCACCGCCGCCCCCTCCGCCTCCACCTTCACCTTCACCTGCACCTGTATCATCACTTCCACCGCCTCCGATAATGGCAGCCCCGGCGCCAGCCCGCGCGGGCATCCCGGTTTATCCGGTCTGGCCGCCGGAATCGCCGACATGGCAGTTCAGTCTCGACCGCTATATCGGATCGCGCGAGGGCCTGTCGCTCGGCACAGCGGGAAGCCGTTTGCAGGCCGCGTTCGAGAGCGCCGGCTATCTGGAACACAGCTATTATGCGGTGCCCGGCGGCTTCGCGATCGTCACCCGGATTGAGCAGATGGACAGCGCGGGCAACCGTTTGCGTGGGTCAGAGCGGTATGAGCTGCCCGGCCAGCGGGTGCGGGATTCGCTTACCAACATTCTCTACAGCCTCTTCGTCAACGCGCCCCCCGGCTATTATCGCTATATCGTGGTGGTTGTCTCCGTGCGGCCCTTTGCGACGCGTGACAGGCTGCTCGACGATGACGAGGCGCTGCGGCGGCTGCGGCGGGGCGCCAACCGGCTTTCCTCCGTCTATCGCCGCGTGCCCTTTACCGATGACTATAATGTCGATGCGTTGATCTATGAGTTTCGCTGGGATGGCGGCGACAGCCCGGTTCGGATGCTGGAGCCGGGCCGTGTATCGCCGCAGGATCATCTCACCCGAACCGGCCTTGCCAGAGCCGTGCGCAGCCGTTTCCGCTAGATGCGCATTTTCATCAGCTATCGCCGGGAAGACAGCAAGCACAGCGCAGCACGGCTCGCCGATGCGCTGAGCGATGTGCCGCATATCAAATCGGCTTTTCTCGATATTGACGATATTGCGGCGGGGGAGTCCTTCCCCGCGCGGCTGGAGGCATCGCTCGGCAAGGCGGATGTCTGCCTCGTCGTGATGGGCGATAAATGGACCGGGCCTTTGGATGACGGCGAAACGCGGATCAATCGTTCCGGCGATTTTGTCCGCATGGAAGTCGCCAGGGCACTGGCCAGCGGCATGCGCGTTATCCCGTTGATCCTCGATGATGCGCCATTGCCCGCAAAAGAGGCGTTGCCCGAAGATGTCCAGCCGCTATTGGAGCGCAATGCCCTTTTCCTGCGCCATCATTCCTTCAGCCAGGATGTCGATTTCCTGATCGACGCGCTGCAAGGCCGCACCGGACCGAGACGGCGCCGCCGGCCCATCCTGCGCGCCGCATTGCGCAGCCTGGGCGGCATCGCGCTGGGGCTTTTGCTGTTCCTTGGCGCGGCGATCCTGAACCGGGTGGTTAGCGGCCAAAATCTCGAAACGTCGCTCGGCGGATTGCCAATGCTCGGGCTGGTCGGGCTGATATGTCTGGCCGCCGGATTGGCCGTGAGTTTTGGGGCAATCCGCAAACTGCGCGGTGGATAGATGGCGGCATTCTGGCTCAACGCAGTCGCCAACGCCATTTTTCTCGCGCTGCTCTTCGTGCCGTTACTGGCAAGCGGGGTTTTGCGGCGAGAGGGTTAGCGAACGCCGCCTGGCTCGCCGGTCGGAACTGCTGCACACCTGATCACCGTCATCCCCCGACCATGGGGGAAAGAGAGCGCGAAACGATATTCCCGCACCCTTTCGGATTTGCTAGAGACGGGCCATGGATTGGCTTCCCGGCAACACTGTCAGCATATTGGGACTGTCGGAAATTGCCGTCCGGCTGGCGCTTGCCTGCCTGTTGTGCGGGATCATTGGCTTCGAACGCGAGCGCAAGGATCGTCCGGCCGGGCTGCGCACCTATATGCTGGTCGGCCTCGCCGCCACTCTCTTCACGGTTATCACGATCGAAATGAGCCTGAATCTTTCAGACGGGGCCGGCATTCGCTCCGATCCTATCCGGATCATCGAAGCGGTGACAGCCGGTGTCGCATTTCTGGCCGCCGGCACGATCATCATTCGCAAGGGCGATGTCAAAGGGCTGACAACGGGTGCGGGCATGTGGATGAGCGGCGCAATCGGCGTCGCATGCGGTGCGGGCTATTATGCGGTGGCAGTGATGGCGGCAGCGCTATGCCTTGTCATCATCGTTCTCGTCCGGCTGCTTGAAAAGCCCTATTCAAAATAGCGCGCGCATTGGTCGGCGCAAACGGGCCGAAGCCCAGAATCAAACGGCCCCTCCACCGTTACCGGGGAGAGGCCGTTTTCCTATCGTCCGGACCGAAATGGGCCGGTGGAAGGCGCCTTACCAATAAGGGGGAACCCGCCAATAATCATAGATGGTAGCCCGATAATCGGGATCATATTCCCGGTCGCGCTCATTCGCCTCGTAAGTCGGCGCTTCTCTGAGCTGCTCTTCGGTCACGTCGAGCTTATAGCCATCCAGATCGGTGTCGTAAGACAGCTTTTCCCATGGGAGAAAGTGAAGCTGACTGCCGATGCCAAGAAAGCCGCCGACCGAAATGACCGCGTCGGTCACCTCGCCGCCACGCTTCTGGATCATCAGTTTTTGAACCGAGCCGATCTTTTCGCCGTCCGTTCCAAACACTGCCGTGCCTTCGACACGGTCGCTGGAGATAAGGTCGCTCGTTCGCTGTTTTTCGTCGAGTATCATTATGGGATCCTCCACTATTGTCTTCGCCGCTCCGCGATAAGGGCCGGTCCGCGGGCACGGTCATGAGGGAATGTCTCCGGCCTCACCCAATCAATGGCTGAGGAAGCAAAAGGTTGCGAAATAAAGGAAATTTCTCATTCCCCTGATCGCAAAAGCAGGGCAGTCCAACGCATGGCCCTCCCCCGGGCCGTCCTATCGGGGAACCGGAGCCCAGCCTCGCGTATTGAAGATGCAGGACCCTAATGATCCTGCAATCAGGTGATCCTGCAACCAGAGAAAGGACAATAGCCATGCCTGCACAATCCAAAGCCCAGCAAAAAGCGGCTGGAGCCGCTCTTTCCGCAAAACGCGGCGAAACGCCTGTCAAAGAGCTTCAGGGCGCTTCGAAGGAGATGTATGACTCCATGACCGAAGACGAGCTGGAAGACTATGCGAGCACCAGCCACAAAGGCAAACCGGAGCATGTGGATGATTGAACGGGGCTGACTGTCGCACAATTCCATGCACCCACGGGGATTATCAGCGCCGAAATCCGCTTCTGGTGACGCGGCGGTCTGGCGAATTATCGGGATGGGCGCACTGTTCTGGTTCGACATCGACAGCAGCATCTCGATTGCGGCGGGGATCATAACGCGATTCCGTCACCCCGGGCTTGGTCCGCTCCAGTGTCCGTTCTTGGGCCGGAAACGGATAGTCTGCTTTTGGTCATCGGGGCATGCAAAACGGTCATTCCGCTAGTGACCCAATTCCAGACATATGAAGTTGGAGGGCAGAACGTTCCGCCCGAGACCGTCGATGCTAAACAGGCACCACACGGCCTGCCAATGCCGTTGGCCAAGCCTCGCGATCAGGAGTTTCATCGATAGAGACCAAATCAAAATGTTCCCCCTCATACGGTTGCTCGATCATGGCCGCCATGGTTTGGGAAAAATGATGCAAAGATCCGTCTTGCATCCAAAGCCCGGCGGCCTGTTCGTCACCGGTTAGGGTGCGTTCGCGCAGTGAAAGCACGGACCCCAAATAGCTTGCGACGAACTGATTGCGTTGAGTCTTCACCACCTCCGGAAGCCCGGGCATAAAAGCTCGAAAGTGTTCAAAGCACCTTGCGAACCCGCGCAGCCATCTGTCTCCAAGAGTATCCCAGAATAACGCCGGGTGATGCTGGCCGATATGTGTGATGAAGCGGCTATAGCTATCTTCTTGGTTCGGTTGCTCGGGGCTCATGCGAATAGCGGTGAATATCAGAATGTCAGTGAGCTCGCGGACATTCTTGGGACCACCGCCCGCTTCCAATTTATCAAGCGCAGCATTGCGACGCTCATCAATGATTTTCGCACCATCAATGATGAGTTCGCGAACCAGGTTCTCTTTCGAACCAAAGTAATACCCCAACGAGGCGGTATTCTTTTGTCCCGACGCTTTCATGATCTCGCGGGTCGAAACACCGTCAATGCCGCGGGTTGCAAACAGAAGACGCGCTTCGCGCTTTATCAGGTCACGTGTCGAGAGAGCTGCAGGCTGAAGACGAGCTGGCATGTCGATATGCGTAGTGCGCCAATCTTGACCCGTCAACGAATTTTAGTCGATTGCTTTAGTCAATTGACTAAAGTCGAGTCATTGCGTAGCTATCTTCGGAAAAGAGTGAGGGAGAGCGTCGTGAAAGCACTGGTATTCAATGGACCGAAAGATGTCCGGTATGAGAGTTTCGACGATCCCGAACTGGGCTCGGCCAACGCCGCGATTGTGAATGTCAAGCAGTGCAGCATCTGCGGCTCCGACCTCCACATCTATCACGGGGACCATATCGGCGCAGCGGACTACAGCGGCGATGTGAAACCCTTTTGTGTGGGCCACGAATTTACCGGCGAAGTTGTCGAAACCGGTCCCGATGTTCGAGGCCTCAAGGTTGGCGATAAGGTGCTTGCTTCTGCCGGAGCAGGCTGCGGCAAGTGTGAAGCATGCGAAACCGGCAACAGTTCCAAATGCCAGCTTGCCGCGCCATTTGGACTCAGCGATGCTTTGAATGGCGGGCAGGCAGAATATGTGAATGTGCCCAATGCCGATCACACTCTTATGGCCATTCCCGAAGGCGTGAGTGACGATCAAGCGGTTTTGATGACCGACGCCGCTGCCACCGCCTATTTTGGCACGTCCAACGCGAACATTCAGCCCGGCGGCTCAGTCGCTGTCGTTGGTCTGGGCCCAATCGGGCTTATCGGTATTGAACTGGCGTTCATTATGGGCGCGGCGGAAGTGTTCGCGATCGATCCGGTCGAAGAAAGGCGCACCCGCGCCGCCGCTTTGGGCGCAAAGGCGTTTGCGCCGGGGCCTGCCGCGCATGCCGCGATACTCGAGGCCACCAAGGGACAAGGCGTGCAATCGGTGTTCGAAGCCTCTGGAGTTAAGACCGCAGTTGAGTCCACCCTTGGATTGGTTGCGCGAGGGGGAACCTTGTCATTCATTGGATTGCCGCAGCCAGATGTTGTGCTGCCCATGATGGCGCTGCTGTACAAGAACATCACCGTGAAGGCAGGTGTCGCTCCGGTTCCCCAGCTCTGGGCACCTTTGGTGCCGCTTTTCCAGCAAGGTCGCTTGAAAGCGCAAGACCTTTTCACGCACCGGATGTCGCTGAGCGAAGGCGCTGAAGCATACGAAATATTTGACGCCAAAGCGGACGGCGTCGTCAAAATTATGATGACCGTTTGAGCAAATTGATGGGAAACGTTTGATGAGCAATTTGAACTTAGATTTCGACCTTGAGCCCGTTCGCGCCAAATATGCCGAAGAGCGAGACAAGCGACTTCGCAAGGACAAGCGCGAGCAGTTCACCCAGATCCGTGGTGAGTTCGCTTACTTCGAAGATGACCCCTACACCGATGAAGTGGCGGCACGCGAGCCGCTAACCGACCTGAAGGAAGTCATCATCATTGGCGGCGGTTTTGGCGGGTTGCTTGCGGGGGCACACCTTCGCAAAGCGGGCATTGACGATATTCGCATCATCGAGAAAGGCGGCGATTTTGGTGGCACTTGGTATTGGAACAGGTACCCCGGAGCGCAATGCGATATTGAATCCTACTGTTACCTGCCTCTGCTCGAAGAGACGGGATACATGCCCAGCCTCAAATACTCATTTGGCGATGAGATTCACGAACATACAAAGCGGATTGCGACTCACTTTAAGCTATACGATGACGTTTGCTTTCAAACTCAGGTTACGAAGGTTGAATGGGATGAGAGCGAAAAGCTCTGGGTCGTCCACACGGACAAAGGCGACGCTATGCGCGCCAAGCATATCTGCATGGCCAATGGTCCGCTGAACAAGCCGCAATTGCCAGGCGTTCCGGGGATTGAGACATTCAAAGGCCACAGTTTTCACACGTCACGCTGGGACTATGACTATACTGGCGGGAGCCTGCATGGCGGGCTGGAAAAGCTGGCGGATAAGCGCGTCGCGATAATCGGCACTGGCGCAACGGCGCTGCAATGTGTGCCGCATGTCGCAGCCAGCGCGAAGCACACTTATGTTGTCCAGCGCACGCCATCGTCTGTGGACGAAAGAGGCAATTGCGAAACCGATCCCGAATGGGCGGAATCGCTCGAGCCCGGCTGGCAAGATGAGCGCATCAAGAACTTCAACAATCTGGTTTCGGGCAAGCCAATGCACGAAGACCTGGTTTCTGACGGCTGGACAGACATGGTGCGCAATATCGCTGCTATCGCAGGAAGCGCGATGGCGTCTGGCGAAATCAACAAGCGCCCGCTCGACGAACTGGTCGAGATTGCAGACTTTCAGTCGATGGAACGCATCAGGGGCCGGGTTGAGACCGTTGTAGAAGACGCGGCAACCGCTGAGAAGCTCAAGGCGCATTACCGCAAATTCTGCAAGCGGCCTTCGTTTCACGATGAGTACCTCAAATCGTTTAACCGCTCCAATGTCGATTTGCTCGATACAGATGGTCAAGGCGTCACACGGATCACCGAAACCGGGGTCGTGATTGGCGATACCGAATATGAGATAGATTGCCTGATCTTTGCCACTGGCTTCGAAGTTGGCACCAATTACACAAAACGCTCAGGCTATGATGTGGTCGGGCGCGGCGGATTGCCATTGTCGCAGAAATGGGAAAATGGCCCGCAAACCCTATTCGGCATCCAGACGGCTGGTTTCCCGAACGCCTTTTTCATGGGGCCGGTGCACGGTGCGACCAGCATCAATCTGACGCAAACGCTTGGCGAACAAGCGAAACATCTCTCTCATGTCATCGCCCGCAAAAGGGATGCTGGAGCTGATGTAGCGGAAGTGTCCGAAACTGCCGAAGCGCAGTGGGGTCGGCGGGTCAGGAATTCAGGTGTTGAGGAGCGACGCGACTTCCTCGCAGGATGTACGCCCGGCTATTACAATGGCGAAGGTGACGACAAGGCAAAAGGCGGCTTTTGGGAGCACGAATATCGCGGCGGCGGCCCGGCTGAGTTCTTTGAAATTTTGAACGACTGGCGCTCGGTTAGTTATCTGCCCGGCTTGCTGCTCGATGGCGAAGCGCTCGAACCCTCCTCAGGCGACGAAGCCTATTTACGATCAGCAGAATCTGTCCGCTCACGCATCCACCATGAAGCAAAAGCCGTCCTTGATCGGGCAGACTTCATGGGTGTGCCGAAGATCGGGACGGTGCCGGTCGAAGCGATGCGCCAAGTGATGGTGATGGGCGCAATGGCGCGGCCCAAGGGGCCAGAGATCAGTTCGGTCACTGACATCACAATCCCCACTAGCTCGCACGATATTCCAGCCCGCGTCTATCAGGATTGCGACGCGCCAAAGAACGTGGTGCTCTATTTCCATGGCGGTGGTTGGTGTGTCGGATCTCTTCCCGAATATGACGCACCCTTGCAGCGGATTGTTGCAGGCACGGACACCATGGTTATCTCGGTCGATTACCGAATGGCGCCTGAGCATCCGTTCCCGGCCGCCATCGATGACGCCGTTACGGCTCTGAAATGGACCGCTTAAAACCGCTCCACCTTTGGAGCAGACGATGTCGTGATTTTCGTTGGCGGAGACAGTGCAGGCGGCAATATTTCGGCTGCGCTTTCGATCCTTTCCAGAGACGGTGTAGATGTGCCTATTGCAGGTCAAATTCTGATCTATCCGTCGGTTGATCTGGACATCGAGCATGAGCGCATGGATGCCTTTGTGCCGCCACTGCTGAACAAGCAGGAATGCGAGTGGTTTGTGGATCAGTACATTCCAAACAAGGCAGACCGGACCGACCCAAGGTTCGCCCCGCTGCATGCAGCATCCCATGCCGATCTTCCGCCAGCACTCATCACGGTTGCCGAGTTTGATTTGCTAAGGGCAGAAGGCGAGGCGTACCGCGATGCTCTGGAAGCGGCAGACGTGCCAGTGACTTACGTCCACGCGGATAGGGCCATTCACGCTTACTTCTCGCTGATGGATGGGCAAACACATGCCATGCAAACGCAAGCGGCGATCCGAGATTTCATCGCTGCGAAGGGAAATTAGGCCATGCTGAAAGACGCGCAATTATCGCATACCGTGGGCGGCGCATCGCCTGCACTGCTTGAGCTGACTCTCCCGCAAGCGCTTGATCGGGCGGTTGAGAAATGGGGAGGTCACGAAGCGGTCGTCTCTGTGCATCAAGACATTCGCTGGACCTATGCCGAGCTTGCCGAGAAAGCTGATGCGTTGGCGGCAGGCCTATTGGCGATTGGTATGGAGAAAGGGGACCGCGTCGGCATCTGGTCTCCTAACCTGGCCGAATGGGCACTCACGCAGTTTGCGACCGCCAAGATCGGGGTCATCTTGGTCAATGTGAACCCGGCCTACCGCCTGTCAGAGCTCGAATTTGCGTTGCACAATGTCGGGGTCAAAGCGGTCGTGTGCCCGGCGTCCTACAAGACCAGCATGTACGCAGAAATGATAGAGGCGCTGGCCCCTGAAATCCTGTCGGGCGATGCGGACACTGATCTAAACTGCGCAAAACTGCCCGGTTTAAAACGCCTTGTCCTGATCGGTGACGCACCGCGAGCCGGATGGAATAGCATTGCTGGATTGATGAAGCGCTCCACCCCCGAATTGGCTGCGCGGGTCGAGAAAATCGCGTCAGTTCTAGACCCGGATGAGCCGATCAACATTCAATTCACCTCCGGCACAACGGGCCTTCCCAAAGGCGCAACGCTGACCCATCGCAACATCCTCAACAATGGCTATTTCGTTGGGCTCAACATCGGCCTGATCGCAAGCGACCGCCTTTGCATTCCTGTGCCGCTCTATCATTGCTTTGGCATGGTGATGGGCAATCTCGCCTGCCTCGTTCACGGTGCAGCGATGGTCTATCCAGCGGAAACCTTCTCCCCCGGCGCGACATTGGCTGCGGTTCAAAAGGAGAAGTGCACAGGGCTCTACGGCGTCCCGACCATGTTTATCGCACAGCTTGCCCATCCCGACATCAAGTCGGTCGACCTCAGTTCACTTCGCACCGGGTGCATGGCAGGCTCGCCATGTCCTGTCGAAGTGATGACGCAAGTGGTCGAGACCATGAATATGGTCGATGTGACGATCGCATACGGCATGACCGAGACCTCTCCTGTCAGCTTCCAATCAACCCCGGACGTTCCCATCGAGCGCCGCGTTTCTACGATTGGGCGCGTTTTGCCTCACTTGGAGTGCAAGATCGTGGATGAAACGGGCACAACCGTACCGCCGGGGACTCCCGGCGAGCTGTGTACTAAGGGGTATTCTGTGATGCTCGGCTATTGGGGCGATGAAGAGAAAACTGCGGCGGTCCTTGATGCGGATGGCTGGATGCACACAGGCGATTTGGCGACGATTGACGATGCCGGTTACGGAAACATCGTCGGCCGGATCAAAGATATGATCATTCGCGGCGGCGAAAACATCTACCCGCTCGAGATCGAAGAGTTCGTCTTCACGCATCCGGACATCGAAGACGCCACGATTCTGGGCGTGTCGGACGAGAAGTACGGTGAGGAAGTGTGCCTTTGGGTCCGGATCCGCGACGGCGCGGCCATCACGTCGGAGGAAATACGTGACTTTTGCAAGGGCCAAATCGCACACTATAAAATCCCTCGCTACATCGAAATCGTCGATGAGTTTCCGATGACCGTGACAGGCAAAATCCGCAAAGTGGAAATCCGCGAGATTATGTCGAAAAAACTGGGTTTGGCCGTATCTAAAACCGCGTAACTTGGTGGGTTTTCGCCTAGCAAATTGAGGAAGCTGACATGCAAACACTAGCTGCAGTCGCCTATCAAGATAAGGCCGCTTTTAAGATCGAAACCGTCCAGATGGATGACCTTCGCCCTGACGAGATCATGGTGCAGGTAAAGGGTGTTGGCCTATGCCACACAGATTTGGTCTTCAAATCGGGGGCCGCGCCATATCCTTTCCCCGCCGTTTTCGGCCACGAAGGCAGCGGCGTCGTTGAAGCCGTTGGCGGCGATGTCACGAAAGTCGCGCCGGGTGACCATGTGCTGATGACGTTCAGGTCCTGCGGCACGTGCGACCGATGCGATGATGGCGATGCAGCCTATTGCCGGACAATGCCCAACCTGAACTACGTTGGGCGTAGAGAAGATGGCTCTAGCGTCTTTTCTAATGATGCAGGGCCGGTTTCCTCCAACTTCTTTGGACAATCATCCTTCGCCGCGCACGCAGTGACCTACGAGCGTAATGTGGTGAAAGTCGCGAAGCACTTGCCCATTGAATTGCTTGGGCCGCTCGGATGCGGCATTCAAACTGGCGCAGGCGCGGTCATGCGGTCGCTGAATGCGCAGGCAAACTCAGCATTGTTGATCACAGGCGGCGGATCGGTCGGTCTCAGCGCTGTTATGGGCGGCATCATTCAAGGGTGCTCGATGATCATTTTGGTTGAACCTCTGGCCAACCGACGTGAACTTGCGATGGAGTTGGGGGCGACGCACACAATCGACCCTGCGACGACCGATAATTTTGCTGAAGCCATCCGGCAGATCGTTCCGCTCGGCGTCGATAATGCTTTGGATACGACGGGTGTTCCCGACGTGCTAGCGGCTAGCTTGGCCAGCCTTGGTAGCAAGGGCACGCTTGGATTGGTCGGCATAACGGCTGGTGGCACACCGCTTCCGGGCGAGGTCAATGCGTTGATGACGCTAGGTCAAAGCGTGAAGGGAATTATTGAAGGCGACAGCGATCCTGACGAGTTCTTGCCTGAACTGCTGGGTTACTATGAACAAGGTCGCCTCCCATTCGACAAGCTTATCAAGACCTTCAAGCTGAGCGAGATCAACGAAGCAATTGCAGATCAGCACTCTGGCGGATGTGTGAAGGCAATCCTGCTGCCGGATGCCTAGAGGGAAGTAGGAGAAGACAGCAATGCGCAGATGGATCATCGAGAGCTTTGGGGAGCCGAAAGATGTTTGGACGCTTCAGGATGATGCGGCCAGCGTTGAGCCCGGCCCCGGTCAGGTCAAAATCAAGGTAGAAGCCTGCGGACTCGGTCTGCCTGATGTCTTGATGAGCCGGAACAATTATCCGCTGACACCGCCCCTGCCATTTACGCCCTCTCAAGAAGCAGCGGGCAAGATTATCTCTGTCGGAGACGGCGTTGACACTGCGCTGATTGGTAGCCGCGTGGTTGGCCCAACTCTGTTCCAGGCGCAAAGTGGCGGATTGGCAGAAGAATGTTTGATGCGGGTTTCCGGCATAGACGACGGAGTGTTGTCCGGCATATTGACCATCCCTGATGAAATGAGCGGCGTAGAAGCTGCTGGGCTTTACATCCCCTATCAGACAGCTTGGGTGGCGCTGGTGCGGCGGGCGAAAATCACGGCAGACGATACGGTTCTGGTTCTGGGAGCATCGGGCAGCTCGGGCAATGCGGCGGTGCAATTGGCAAAAGCCAAGGGCGCTCGCGTCATCGCCGTTGCAGGAGGCGAACAGAAATCGGCCTTTTGCCGGAGCATTGGCGCCGATGTTGTCATTGATAGAAAACAGCAAGATATCACCGAAGCTGCAATGGAACTAACTGGCGGCAAAGGTGTCTCGGTTGTTTTTGATCCAGTCGGCGGCAAGGCTGCCCGTGCTGCATTCGGTGCGACCGCATTCGAGGGGCGATTTGTTGTCATTGGTTATGCAAGCGGTGAATGGGCGCCAATTGCTCCGGTTGAAACCGTATTGAAAAACATCTCTTTGGTGGGGGCGATGCCTGTTGGTTTTACCTCCGATCAGGTGCTCGCCGCGCATCAGGATTTGCTCCAACATTGGGAAAAGGGCGAAATCAACATCTCCAACAGTCAGGTGTTTGATTTCGATGATGCACGCGCCGCAGCGACGCATATCGCGGATGGCAAGGTTGAAGGCAAAGTTGTCGTTCGGCTGTGAGAAAATGATTGAAAACTAGGGTAGTACGGCAGCCCAAAGCGTGCCTAGGCTTGTCACTGTTTGCGAAGAAATGTTTTGTCCGATTTCACCCCAGAAGTGGACGCCAGCCCCAGTTAGGCTGACGCCCAGAAGCGGTCAGATTTCGGTCTTCTCTGCTAACGTCAAAGCGTCTTCTATATCGACCCCGAGATAGCGAACGGTATTTTCGATCTTGGAATGACCAAGCAGAATTTGGATGGCTCTTATGTTGCCCGTGGCCTTGTAAATGATCGATGCCTTTGTGCGGCGAAGCGAATGGGTTGCATATTCCTCAGTTCGGACGCCAATCCCTTCCACCCATTCATGAACCAGTCGAGCATATTGGCGCGTGCTAAGATGCCGCGTGTGATCGACACGGCTGGGAAATACGAAGTCATCGACATCCCCTCCTCTTCGCTCGAGCCAAGCAAACAAGCTCGACCTTGCATCGGCAGCGATCTCAAACTGAACTGGACGCCCGGTCTTACGTTGGGTGATCGTGGCCCGTGTTCTGATTTCCGTTCCACTGACCAAGTCTCCGATCTTGAGTTCGACAAGGTCACAGCCTCTCAACTTGCTGTCGATTGCCAAATCAAACAGCGCTCGGTCCCGAATGCGCTTCTCACGATCAAGGAAGAACCGGATCGCCCAAATTTGCTTCTGGTTGAAAGAGCGCTTGGGCCCAATCTTTGCGCCAAAGTTCCAAGGCACCCGACTTTGCGTTGCAGGGTCGTATTGTGAATATGTCATCTTCTTTCTCCTTGGCCGGAATGGCCGCAGAGAACGTCCGCTCTTGGGAACTAAGAAATCGGAAGCCTATGTCTTGGATTGGGGCGCAGAACTGCCCTTCCTATCTTTGCTCGTCCTTCGACCGACTTTGTCTACTTATGCGCTACGTTCCACGCCCCCATCGAACCAAGATAGATATCAACATTCTGGAATCCGTGAGCCTCTAGCCATCCTGCTGCAATTGTCGCGCGCATGCCGCTCGCACACATGAGCGTGTAGCTTTGATCAGGTTCGAGCTCACGCCAGCGATCTGCAAGCTCGCCAACATAAATATGTCTCGACCCGTCTATCTTGGCTTCGGCTCGTTCATCGGCGTCACGTACGTCGAGTAGCATCCAGTTGCCTTGCCCTACTGACAAGCGTGATTCTACCGTTTCCGTATCCACCATGGGAATGGATCGCATGGCCTTGCCCGCCGCTGCGGCAGGCACGACGCCAACGTAACCGCCGACGACATTGTCCAGCGCAATGCGGACAAGATGTTCCATTGCGGTTTGAAGTTGGTCCTGCGACGAGGAAATGAGCGCGATACTCTCGCCTTCTCGAATGAACCATCCGGCAAAAGCAGGAATCATAGCGACCGGAAGATTGATGCTGCCGGGAAGATGGCCTGACGCGTAGGCCAGGGGTTCGCGGATATCGACAAGCCGGTCCGCATTGTAATCACTTAGTTCATCAAGCATCATGGGCCGCGGCCGCATCACCCTGGGCGCTGCATCTCCACCCTCGAGATTCAATCGTTCCATTAAGCGGAAATAGGGCGGCTGATAGTGGTTTTCGTTGACCTTATACTCGATGAAAGCCTCGCGATCCTCGATCTGTAGCTGCGGATTATTGAGCCGCTCGTGGCCAATCGTCGAAAATTCGCGATCGGCCATCCCGGAACCACACACCGAACCAGCGCCATGAGCAGGATAAAGGATCGTCTGATCGCCCAATTCACAAATCTTGCGAAGGGAATCATATAACAACCCCGCAACCTCGCGTTTGCGGTCCGGATAAAAGTCCGTCCGCCCAACATCTCCCACGAATAACGCATCGCCCGTGAACACGCCGACAGCCTGATTGGGATATTCGGGGTCAAATTGAGCATAGGCGACGTGATCGAAAGTATGCCCAGGGGTTTCGATGACATGAAATTCGAGTTGTCCAACGGAGTGGCACTCGCCCTCACATGTCGTCTGGGCGTAGACGACCTCGCCGTCGGCGTTCGGTCCATGAAAGACCTTGGCTCCCGTGAGCTCGGCAAGAACAGGTGCACCCGAAACAAAATCTTCGTTGCGATGCGTCTCGAAGATATGGGTAATCGTCAAGCCCTCGGCACGGGCCTTTTCGACGTAAATTTCGCAGTCGCGACGCGGATCGATGACTGCGGCCTTCCCGCTGGCACCTACTAGATAGGAAAGATGGGATAGGCCAGCGGTCTTGATCTTCTCGAGTATCATCTTGTCCTCCTCGCCATTGTCAACGAGTTGAAACGAAGTGCGGTTCCGACCCGAACGATTAATAATCGGTTCGGTCGCCATGTCGTTGGCGCAGGCAGCGTCTCGGTTGCGATCATTTGACAGTTGTAGAGTGCCTGTCTCGCGAAGGACGGTCACGGCCGCCGTGTAACGTGGTGAAATCAGGTCGCTACAATCGACCGTTGAAGGCCGACTCGTTCAACGGTCGCGGTAGTCGTCTCGGGCTTTGCGAGAACAACTCACTAGAATGTCCGCTTTCAGTACCAGCAATCAGGAGTGCGAAAGAATACGGAACCCTGTCACGGGCTTGGCGTTCTTCCATCAGGAGAGAGACATTCCAAACCAGAAAAAGTCTGCGAGTCCGCTAATAATCGCACAACTTATCACCGGCATGGCCCTGTTCGGATCTGCTACGCCGCTTAGTAAGATAATCGGCGAGGCGTTTCCGATATTTAGCGCGTCATTTATGCGCATGGCTATTGCAGTAATCGTGCTTGCGCCGTTTGTCTGGTTCGGCAGCAAGCGGTTTACCGAGGTGCAAAGGTCTGATTTCGCCGTCATGGCCGCAATCGCATTCGCGGGCATGGTTGGGTTCACTGCGGCGATGCTGTTCGGCATGCGGATGACGACCGGGGTCATCGGATCAACGATCATGAGTGCCTCGCCGGCCGTTACAGCTGCTGCCGCAATTATCTTTTTTGGCGCTGCCATGAACTGGCGCAAGGCTGGCGCGTTGGCGCTCGCCATCGCTGGTGTGGCAGCGGTCAACCTCCTTCGCGAAGATGGCGATGATGGAGGAAATGCAGTTCTTTTCGGTGCAATGCTCGTTGGAGCCGCTGTCTGTCTCGAGGCAGCTTACACCTTGCTCTCGCGGCGCCTGTCGGACGGCATTACATCGCTCGAAGCTACGCTGGGCGCATCAATCATGGCGGCGCCGCTCTTCATCGCCCTGGCATTTCTTTTCGACCCGCAGCCATTTCATTTTGCCGATGTGGAAATGCGAGCATGGGGAGCGCTCCTCTTCTGGGGCGCAGCTACTGGCGGACTTGCCCCTGTGCTGTGGTATAATGGTGTTCGAGAAGCGCCCGGCGCACTAACCGCCGGCTGTATGAGCGTAATGCCGTTAACGGCGTTGCTGCTTTCCTACGGGTTGCTGGAAGAGCAATTTCGCTGGTCGCACCTTCTCGGCTTTGGATTGGTATTTGCCGGATTACTCCTGATGATAGTCGAGCATGCAAAGACAGAATGATGTGACAACCATGTCTCCGCTGTTGGACTCGATTTCACCCAATTTTACCTGTTAAGTCAGAACAATTATTCGATCGGCCGGTGATCGTCCAAGAGGTCACCCTCCGACGTCTCAGCCCTTTCCTCATCTACCAGCTGCTCGATATGGGTCTCGGCGGAGGTATCCTGCTCATCGACCGTTCTC
>CAJQMX010000063.1 GCA_905479515.1 uncultured Parasphingopyxis sp. | reverse complement strand
TCGCTAGAATATCGACGAACGCAACACTTTGCCAAGAATCATCGGCGGTTGCAGGCGTCGCAGCACAGCGGCTCCGAATTTTCTGCCGCCCGTTCGCCGGACGCACTTTAACGACTGAAAATAGTGGTGGAGCCGAGGGGGATCGAACCCCTGACCTCTACACTGCCAGTGTAGCGCTCTCCCAGCTGAGCTACGGCCCCATAAGATGCGGGAGCGGCGCGTTTAGCGCCGCCGCCCGCTTTAGGCAATACAGCCTGATATTAAGTATCGTCTTCCTTGCCATCTTTTGACGCACTGGTGTCGACCTGAAGGTCGTCATCGCCGCCCAGATCGACTTCATCATCCGGATTGATTTCAGCATCTTCGTCGACACCGGCAGCGAGATCTTCTTCCTCGTCATCGTCATCGCCAGAAAGATCAGCATCGTCCGATTTGGATTTTGCATTTTTCTTGCTGTCGTCAAACATCACCGGCTGTTTCGATTTGAGCACGGGTTCGGGTTCCCAGATCGCGCCGCATTCGCCGTTGATGCAGGTTACCGGATCCTCTTCACCGAGGTCATAGAAACGGGTTCCGCATTTCGGGCAGGTTCGCTTCGTGCCCCATTCTGGCTTCACCATTGGATTGTATCTTTCATCGCTACGGAAAATTGTGTTGCAGGCAGAGCCCACGGTCGGGCGGGCGCTTGCCACATGGGGTTGCCACTGTCAAAAGCCAAGATGTGTAAATGCGTTTCAGGCCGGGCTGGCAGGAACGGCATTTGTCACTACATGCAAGCCTCCAGGCCAGCCGAGCCCCTCCCGAATAAGGACTATCATGTCAGAAGCGCCGATTCCACGCACTTTCACATCTGCGGGACCAGTCCATGGCAATGCCAGGGTGCCGGGCGACAAGTCGATCAGCCACCGTGCACTGATTCTTTCGGCCATGGCCGTGGGCGAGAGCCGGATCGAAGGTTTGCTTGAAAGCGAAGATGTTATCGCGACCATTGCCGCGCTTTGGGCCATGGGGTCCGAGATCGGGCAGGATTCCAACGGCAACTGGGTCGTGAACGGCGTTGGAGTGGGCGGATTGCTGCAGCCCGAAATCGCACTCGACATGGGCAATTCCGGAACGAGCGCCCGGTTGCTGATGGGGCTGGTGGCAAGCAATGCGATTACGGCGACTTTTATCGGCGATGCCTCGCTCTCCAAACGTCCGATGGGCCGCGTCATCGAACCGCTGTCCAAAATGGGTGCGACTTTCTCGGTCACGCCGGGCGAGCGCCTGCCACTGATGGTGCATGGCCGTGTCCCCGCTATTCCCATAGAGTACCGCTTGCCCATCGCCTCAGCGCAGGTGAAATCAGCGATCATGCTTGCAGCCCTCAACACGCCGGGCATTACGCGAATCATCGAGCCAGAACGCACCCGCGATCACAGCGAGCGGATGCTGGCCGGTTTTGGTGCGGAAGTCGGGATCGAGGAAATCGACGGTGAGCGCATCATCAGCGTGACCGGTGAAGCGGAACTGAAACCGCACAATATGAGCGTTCCCGGAGACCCCTCCTCCGCCGCCTTCCCTATCGTGGCCGCACTCCTCGTGCCGGGATCCGACGTCGTGATCCAGCATGTCGGCATCAACCCGACCCGCACCGGCCTGTTCGAAGTGCTCAAGGAAATGGGTGCGGACATCAGCTATGAGAATGAACGCAATGTGGGCGGCGAACCCGTCGCCGATATCCGCGCCCGCCACAGCGCGCTCAAGGGTATCGAGGTGTCACCGGAAATCGCACCGCGCATGATCGACGAATTCCCGATCCTGTTCGTGGCCGCTGCGCTGGCCGAAGGGGAAACCGTAACGACCGGACTTGAAGAGCTGCGGCACAAGGAATCGGATCGATTGGCCCTGATGGCCGAAGGCCTGGCGCAGCTTGGCGTCCGCCTGAAGGAACGTCCCGACGGACTGACCATTACCGGCTCGGGCGGCGCAAAATTGAAAGGCGACCATGCCACGCCGCAAATCGCGACGGCCCTCGATCATCGCATAGCCATGAGTTTCGCCGTCGCCGGGCTTGTCTCGGCGCACGGTGTCACGATCGACGACATCCGCCCGATGGCCACCAGCTTCCCCAGCTTCCCGCCCATGCTTGCCGATCTCGGCGCCATCGCAGCCCAGTGACGGATTACTGACGATCGGTATGGATCCCATTCTCGCCAATATTGTCGGTATTATCGGCGGAATTCTGATTGTTGCCGCCTATGGCTATGCCAATGTCGCTAGCCCGGTGCGCCTGCTGCCCTATAATCTCGTCAATCTGGCGGGGGCTGTGCTGCTGACCGTGTCGCTGATGGTGCATTTCAACCTCGCGTCATTGCTGCTGGAAGTCGTCTGGATGGCAATTGCCATTTATGGCATCATCAAAGCGCTTGGCAAAAAGGGGGATCAGGGATGATCATAGCGGTCGATGGACCTGCCGCATCCGGCAAAGGCACGATTACGCGCGGCCTCGCTGCACATTTCGGTTTGCCTTGGCTTGATACCGGCCTGCTCTATCGGGCCGTCGGCATCAGCGTGACCCGGTCAGGTGGCGATCCGAATGATCCCGTCGATGCGCTCAGGGCGTGCGATTTCCCCGAAACGCTTCTCGAAGACCCGGAGCTGCGGAGTGAGGCGGCAGGAAAATACGCATCCCTCGTCTCCGCCCATCCGGTGGTACGAGCAGCGCTGGTTGACCGGCAAAAGGCCTTCGCGAACCAGCCCGGCGGCGCTGTTTTGGATGGCCGGGATATTGGCACGGTCATAGCACCAGAGGCTGATGCAAAACTCTTCGTCACGGCCAGCGCCGAAGCACGGGCGGAACGGCGCTTCAAGGATGAATTGACGACCAATTCCTCGGCCGACTATGCGGCTATCCTTGCCGATATCGAAGATCGCGACCGCCGCGACAGTGAACGCACCAATGCGCCGCTTAAACGCGCAGACGATGCAGACTTGCTCGATACCACGAACCTGACTATATCAGCCGCCGTCCAGCGGGCGATTACGCTCGTAGAAGCTCGGACGGGTAAGCGGTAACAACCGCATCCACCCAGCAACGTATCAGACAGTGGCGCTCGCGCCGCGGTCTTGGTGCGTTTTTGCGTATTATACGCAGCATGAGCTTTTACGGCGGAAATGCACGGATGGATGCGGAATCGGCATGGGGCCGGTATCGCAACTTTGTTCCAAGACCTCCGGAGACAACCGGATGGCCTGAAACGAAAAATGTAAGGACTTTATATCCATGGCAACTGCGCCAAATCCCACTCGGGACGATTTTGAAAAAATGCTCAATGAGACCTTGGGCGACTCTGAAGGCTTTGAAGGCCGCGTCGTCAAAGGCACCGTAACCGGAATTGAGAATGATCTCGCGGTCATTGATGTCGGCCTGAAATCCGAAGGCCGCGTTTCGCTTCGCGAATTCGCGATGCCCGGCCAGAAATCCGATCTTAAGGTCGGTGACGAAGTCGAAGTGTTTGTCGACCGCGTCGAAAACAATAATGGCGAAGCCATGCTCAGCCGCGATCGCGCACGCCGCGAAGCTGCCTGGGATCGCCTCGAAGCCGAATATGACACCGAAGCACGCGTCGAAGGCACGATCTTCGGCCGGGTCAAAGGCGGTTTCACCGTCGACCTTGGCGGCGCTGTCGCCTTCCTGCCCGGCAGCCAGGTCGATATCCGCCCGGTGCGCGATGTAACGCCGCTGATGGACATTCCGCAGCCGTTCCAGATCCTGAAAATGGACCGTCGCCGTGGCAACATCGTTGTTTCGCGCCGCGCCGTTCTCGAAGAGACACGCGCCGAACAGCGTTCGGACCTGATCCAGTCGCTGGCTGAAAACCAGATCATCGAAGGCGGTCAAGAATATCACCGATTATGGTGCGTTCGTTGACCTCGGCGGTATCGATGGCCTGCTTCATGTCACCGACATGAGCTACAAGCGGATCAACCACCCTTCCGAAATGGTCAATATCGGCGACAAGGTCACCGTTCAGATCGTTCGCATCAACCGCGAAACCCAGCGCATCAGCCTC
This sequence comes from uncultured Parasphingopyxis sp., assembly GCA_905479515.1. The sequence continues at coordinate 9,725 of CAJQMX010000063.1, read as the reverse complement.
GGCATGAAACAGCTGGAAACCGATCCATGGGAAGGCGCATCGGCCAAATATCCGATCGACGCACGTTTCACTGGCCGCGTTACGAACATCACCGAATATGGTGCTTTCGTGGAGCTGGAATCGGGCATCGAAGGCCTGGTTCACGTTTCAGAGATGAGCTGGACCAAGAAGAACGTCCATCCCGGCAAAATCGTTTCGACGAGCGAGCAGGTGGAAGTCGTTGTTCTGGAAGTCGACGAAGAGAAGCGCCGGATCAGCCTTGGCCTCAAACAGGCACAGGACAATCCTTGGGACAGCTTCGCAGACCGCTTCCCGGTCGGCGCCGAAGTCGAAGGCGAAGTCAAGAACGCTACCGAATTTGGCCTGTTCATCGGCCTCGATGGCGATGTCGACGGCATGGTCCACATGTCCGACATCAGCTGGGGCGTTTGGGGTGAAGAGGCTCTCGAGCTCCATCACAAGGGCGAAACGGTCAAGGCCGTCGTGCTCGATGTCGATCCCGAAAAGGAACGCATCAGCCTTGGCATGAAGCAGCTTGAACGTGGCGGTGCTTCCACCGACACGGGCGATCTGCGCAAGGGCAAGATCTCAACGGTTACCGTACTCGATGTTCGCGATGGCGGCCTCGACGTTCAGGTTGGCGACGATGGCCCAACCGGCTTCGTCAAGCGTGCTGATCTTGGCCGCGACCGCGACGAGCAGCGTCCTGACCGTTTCCAGGTTGGCCAGAAGTTCGATGCAATGGTTGTCGGTTTCGATCGCTCCAAGAAGCCGAACTTCTCGATCAAGGCGCTTGAAGTTGCCGAAGAGAAAAAGGCCGTCAAACAATATGGCTCAACCGACTCCGGTGCGAGCCTTGGCGACATTCTCGGTGAAGCGCTCAAGCAGAAGAGCGACGACGGAGAAGCCAAAGTTAGCAAGGCCAAAGCCAGCGACACCAAAAAGGGTGAAGCTACAGATGGCGACGCTAAAGACGAAAGCGCCAAAGACGAAGACGCTAAAGACGACGAATAAATATCCGGCCTGACATGTCAGACGGAAAGTGAACTGGCCCGCGACTCGCACGCTCGGAAATGTCTGAAGTGCGAAGCGCGGGCCACTTTTTTTGCCAATTTGTACCGAATCGTGACGAAAAGGCGAGATATTGGCCGATTCGACTACGAATTGCCCTCGCTCAGCTTGAAATAATTTTCAAAGCGGAACAATACAGCCAAGCGGGGCTGATAGCATGAGCATAAATGCACGGACCCTGCCGCAATGACAAAAGTCATGTGTCCGTGTCGCAATTACTGGCCTCGGGGGAATGCCTTCATGATCCGATCCGAACTTGTTCAGAAGATCGCAGTAGATAATCCGGACCTTTCGACCAAGGACGTCGAACGTCTGGTCAACAGCTTCTTCGATACAATTACCGAGCAGCTTGCCAAGGGTGGTCGAGTTGAACTGCGTGGTTTCGGAGCTTTCTCCACCCGCAAGCGCGATGCGCGTGTCGGGCGTAACCCACGCACGGGTGAATCCGTGAACGTGCCATCCAAGCGCGTTCCCTATTTCAAACCCGGCAAGGAAATGCGCGAGCGCCTTAACGTCTGACTGTTCTCGATTTGCGCTTGTAACGCCGATCGAGTTCGGCCACCTATTTTGCTATGCGGACGTGGCGAAACCGGTAGACGCTGCAGACTTAAAATCTGTTTCCCGTAAGGGAGTGCGGGTTCGATTCCCGCCGTCCGCACCATTTTGATTTGTCACAATTCAGCGTTAGGATCGGTAGCATCGATCCATAACCACGCTGGAAAATTCCATGGCACTCTCCCGACGGACGTTCTTACAATATGGCAAGGCGGCAGGCCTGTTCTATTCTGCCTCGGTTCTGGGCGGTTTCACCGCCACCAGTGCCAGTGCCAGTGCCCAGTCGTCGAGATTAGTCGGAGATGCACAAGGCATCCTCGAGCTTCCGGAGGGTTTTACATATTCGGTCATCTCAACAACCGGCGGAGTGATGGCGGATGGCTTTTTTCGGCCGGGCCGGACAGACGGAATGGCCTGTTTCGCCGACCCAGCGAATGCCAATCAGTGCATATTGATGCGCAATCACGAGATCTGGCCCGACACCGAGGACGGGAGTCCGTTCGGCGAGGACAATGCCCTGTTGACCCGTCTGGGTGACGGGATGCTCTATGACCGCAAACCCGATGGCAGCCCGTTTTTTGGCGGTGTGACCAAAGTTGTGGTCGATATGCGTAGCGGCGCATTGGTCGAGGATTATCTCGTTCTCACCGGCACATCAGGCAATTGCGCTGGCGGCCGGACACCTTGGGGTTCATGGCTGAGCTGCGAAGAATCGGCTGTGACGCCGCCTGGTGATGCACAGAAATATCACGGCTTCGTATTCGAAACCCCCTCCTCCGCAACCGGCGTAATTGCACCGGTGCCCCTCACCGCCATGGGCCGCTTTGCGCATGAAGCTGTGGCGATCGATCCGGATACCGGCATTGCCTATCTGACCGAGGATAGCGGCACAGGTCTTTTCTATCGCTTCCTGCCTGACAGGCCCGGCGAACTGCATCGCGGCGGACGGCTTCAGGCCCTTGCGATCCGCGACTGGCGATCGGCCATAACAAGCAATTGGCCAAACGATTGGGGCGGCCCGGGGCTTGGCCGTATCGAACAGGGCCAGTCTTTCGGTATCGACTGGGTCGACCTTGAGGATGTTGAATCGCCCGAGGGAGACCTTGCCGAGCGCGGCCATGCGGCAGGTGCAGCACAATTTTTCCGCGGGGAAGGCATGGACTATGCGCGGCGGCCCGATGGCAGCGGCGGCGATATCTTCTTCACCTGCACGCAGGGCGGCAACCAGAGGTCCGGCCAAGTCTGGCGCTATACGCCGAGCGTGTCGGAAGGTCAGAATGGTGAAATGGGCACGCCCGGATCGCTGACATTGATCTACGAGTCGCCAAATGCCGATACGCTCGACATGTGCGACAATCTCGTGGTTGCCCCCTGGGGCGATCTGATCCTGTGCGAAGATGGCCGAGGCGACCAGTATCTGCGCGGCCTGACTCCATCGGGGGATATCTATGATTTCGCCCGTAATGCGCATCCTGATCGCAGTGAATTTTGCGGAGCCTGTTTCTCTCCTGATGGCCAAACCATGTTCGTCAATATTCAGTCGCCCGGCTTCACTCTCGCCATTCGCGGGCCCTGGGAACGCCTTCACGGCTAAAATATTCTTGATCCGAACGGGTTTGGCTGGATCTACAACAGCCAATGTGCATCCACGCCGCACGCTGCTACTGATCGACGCAGAATGAACCGTTACGCTCCCTCGATTCTGGCTCCGATACTGGCCCTGCTTCTCGCCTCCTGCTCGGATGGCGAAGATCGGGGGCCCATGCGTGTGGACATGATCGGAGAGGCAACGGCCTTCACCCAGCCAATGGCTGCCCTGCCATCTCCCTCGGACGCGCTCTTGCTGGAAGCGACGGCACAGGGGCTGGTGCGGCTTGATGGAGAGGGCCAGATCGAACCGGCACTCGCCCAGCGCTGGATCGTCCTCGATGAAGGGCAAACCTATGTTTTCCGCCTGAACGAGATCACCTGGAATGACGGAACCGCGGTCACCGCTGGCCAAATCGCACAGCAATTGCGCAATGCCAGCCGGTCTGGCAGCCGCAATCGCCTTGCCCGCTTGCTCGCCGATATTGAAGCCGTCCAAGCCGTCACACCGCAAATTCTGGAGATCAATCTCTCCCGGCCGCGGCTGGATTTTCTCCAACTGCTCGCAGCGCCCGATCTTGCCATCTTCGTCGAAGGAACAGGGCTTGGCCCTTACACCATCACCGGTGAGATCACTGCCGAGGACCAAACGGTTTTGCTCGCACCCCGGCGCGAACCACCGGAAGCCATTGACGGGGAAACCGTCGAAGCATTGCCGGTCCCGCCCGAGGAAACGATTCAACTGCAATTCCGCAGCGCAGCCGCAGCCGTAGCGCGTTTCGATTTGGGCCTTACCGATATCGTGCTCGGAGGTGACTGGACCACTCTATTCTATGCCGATGCAATCAATCCCAATTCCAACCAACTGCAGATCGACCCGGTGGATGGCTTGTTCGGTCTCGCGATTGTCGAAGAGGCAGGATTTCTGGCGGTACCGCAAAACCGGGAAATCCTGTCTCTCGCAATAGATCGCGGGCAGCTCGCTGGTTATTTCGGGGGCGATCGTGCCGAAGCGCGGCTGGAAATCGTATCGCCGGACAGCGAAGGGTTGAACGATCCGGTCGGGCCGCCTTGGGCAAACAGCACAATGGCCCTGCGCCGCAGCTTTGCCCGGGAATCGGTTGCCAACTGGCGCGCGAACAATGGCGCGATTGAACCGCTGAGGGTTGCCCTGCCCGACGGCGCGGGCAGCCGGGTCATCTTTGCCGTGTTGCGCACCAATTGGGCGGCGGTCGGCATTCCTGCCGTGCGGGTCGCCTGGGATGCGGATGCGGATCTGCGACTCATCGATCGGGTCGCAGCCACCGAAAGCGCGACCTGGTATCTTGATCAGTTTCGCTGCTCTCGCGGCCTGCCCTGCAGCGATGCCTATGCCCAGAAATTGACCGAGATACAGGAGGCTCCTTCCGAACGGGTTCGCGCGATCAGAATTGTCGAGGCCACCACCGAACTACAGCGAATTACCCCGTTCATTCCGCTGCTCCGGCCTGTCCGCTGGTCTCTCGTGTCTCAACGGATCACAGGTTTTTCGATCAATCGCTTTGCCAGACATCCGCTTGATACGCTGGCGCCGCCTAGCTAACCGCCCTTTCGCTTCCTATATCAGACTAGGGCGTCAAACGTTTTCGGGAAAAAGCGTTTAAGTAGAAAAGGTTGCTCATGGCTCTTACACAGGAACATCTGGACCGGATTGCGAATAGCATCCCCGAAATCGGGCGCGATCCTGCCTCTGTCCGGCAACGCGTGGAAGCTATGGAAGCCCTGCTTGAACGCGGTTTCACAATGCCCGTCATCAATCGCCAGTTCGGCCTCGACTTCATTCTGGGTCTGATCCCGGTGATCGGAGACATCATCGCCGCCGCAATGGGAACATGGCTGGTCTGGGAAGCCCGTAATCTGGGCATGTCGCGCTGGAAAATGGCCCGGATGTTTGGGAATATTGGTGTCGATCTTGTTGTCGGTGCCATCCCCTTTGTCGGCGATGCGGTCGACTTTGTTTTCCGCTCCAACACCCGCAACCTGCGGATCATCAGAAAGCATCTCGACAAGCATCACCCCGAAACGATGGTGATCGAGGGTCAGGTCAAGCGGTAGAGTCTGGCACATTAGCGCCCTCGCCAAATCCGGAGCCGTGCATTCGTCCGCGCGCCCTGCCGCGATGCGCTGCACCGGCTAGGTCTGAAATCATCGCCCAGGCATATCCGCACTTCGGTCAGCCAGCCGCGATCATTGATCCCCACCCGCACCATGTCCGCCGAGACACCGCGATTGGCGGCGGCGAAGGCGCGGGTGAACTGGCCCACGGTAAGATTGTCGCGCGACAGTGCATCCATATCCGGATAGCGCACGGCGCGGTACAGGATTGATCCGGCCCGCAAATAGCGCCCGGGATCACGCGTCATGCAGCTGCCATGCTTCGCCCATTCATGCTGGATCAGCCGCACGGATGGCGTGGTGCACAGATGCTCACGAACAAGGCGCGGTGAAAGCGCGGGCACCGGCCTGCACCATTGCGGCCAGCGCGGGCCGCTCGTTTCCGGCCATAACCCGTGCAGTATGAAGCCGAACCGCCCTGCCCCGCCATTGGCAATCCCGCCGCACTGCATCCGGTGGGCAGGATCACGGCCCCGCGTCCGGCAAAATTCCGGCGACCAGCTCAGCGCGAGAAGATAATCGGTGACCGGTGCAATCCGCCGCTCGCCAGCTGGCGCGGATACCGCGCGCGGCGTGGAAACCCGATCCGGGATCCGGCATTCGCGTGCCTGCGCATGGAGCATGGCCGGCATGGCCAGCAATACCAGCGCAGCCACAAATTTCCGCATCACTCGATCTCGGCGAAATCAAGCCCGATATCAGCGGCAGGCGCAGACTGGGTCAGACGGCCCACCGAAATGAAATCAACGCCCGTCTTCGCAATCTCGTTGATCGATTCGAGCGTAACCCCGCCAGACGCCTCGACCGGTACGCGGCCGGCAATCTGTTCGACAGCACTGCGCAGTATTTCAGGCGGCATATTGTCGAGCAGCAAATGGGTCGCGCCGCCATCCAGCGCAGGCTCGATCTGATCAAGCCTGTCGACCTCGACAATGATATTTTCGATTCCCGCATCAACCGCCCGGCGCACTGCCTCTCCGATATTCCCGGCAACCGCGACATGATTGTCCTTGATCATCGCCGCATCCCACAGGCCCATACGGTGGTTCTGCGCACCGCCCATCCGGGTCGCATATTTCTCGATTGCCCGCAGTCCCGGGATCGTCTTGCGCGTATCCAGCAATATCGCGCCCGTCCCGGCAATTTCGTTCACATAGCTGCGCGTCATGGTCGCGATGCCGGACAGATGCTGGATCGTATTGAGCGCTGATCGCTCGGCGGTGAGCATCGCGCGCGCGCGGCCGGTTATCCGCATCAGATCCGTTCCGCCGGGCACGCTGTCTCCGTCCCGAACCATCATCTCTATCTCGGCATCAGGATCCAGCGCCCGGAAAAAGGCTTCGGCAATCGGCAGCCCGGCGACCGTGATCGCGTCCCGGCTGTCCATCACACCGCGAAAGCGCGCATTTTCTGGGATAACGGCAGCGGATGTCACGTCCCCGCCCTCTCCCAGATCCTCGGCAAAGGTGGATGCTATGAAAGCGTCGAGATCAAAACGGTCGAGTGTGAATGTCATTATATTCCCAGTTTCTGGATGGCTTCGGCAAAATTGTCGAATCGCTCTTCTAGCTCTTCGAGCGACGGCCCCTGCATATTCGTGCGCGCCTGGATCGCAAGCTTGGTTCCCTCTTCAAGCAGCAACCGGCGGCGCGAATCGGAGTTGCAAGCAAGCGAGGCCGTCTGCAACGCATCGATGAACTTTTTGGAGGCCAATGGGCTGCCCGCTGCAGAGGCCCTGATCCCGCCAAAGCCCCGATTCAGAAAATGCTCAAAATCATCGTCGAGCGGCTGGACACGGCTGCGGTCATAATTGTCCTGTTCCGGCCCCCGGCCAAGATTGCGGTGGCCAAGCTCGGCCGTTGCCGCGCCAAGCCAGTGCAGCGCGGTAATCGCCGTGAACGGATCGTTGATCCCCGGGGACAGCGCCCTCAATGCAATCTCGACCAGCTCATCGAACAGGAATTCAAGATCCTGGGTCGGCGTGCGCATCCCCCCGGCGCTGAAACAGGCGCGAATTTCATCGCCAATGGCATCGCTGAGATCGGCCTTTGCGAATTCGGCAATCGGCATCAGCGGATGGACGAAATCGCCGGTCCGCACTTTTAGGGCGATACCCCCGCCCGTGCGCTCTGCGATGGAATCGAGCGTTTCAAAATCGATGATTTTGACATAGCCGGTGGTCGTCGCCGTCACGGGTTCGCCGGTGAACGGCTTGCCTGGCTCCTCGCCGTTACCGTCTTCGGGAAAGCGTTCACCGATATCGTCGATCAGCCGCGCTCCGATGCCCTTGAGCACTGTATTGATGCGGATGCTGTCGGGAATATGGTGGAGAAAATAGACGAGCACGGCGACCGCGAACAACGCCAATGCGGTGGCAATCAGCAGTGACAGTTGCGGCGTAAAGCCCGGCAGAGCGGTCGCCGCCGCGTCAACCGAATCGCTCGCCTGTTCGTCCGCGCCGCGCACCACGCGCAACACCAGCACCGCATAGACAAAGGTCGCGATAAACACGCCGAGCGAGAGCTGGTTGCCCTTGTCCTGCATGAAATTGGTGAGCAGGCGCGGGCCATAATTGCCCGAGGCATAGGCCACAGCGGCAATGGTGATCGAAAAGACTGTCGAGGCGACGCCAATCATCGAGCCGGCGATCACCGTGAGCACCGTACGTGCGCCCTCCGGACGGCTCGAATGGATCCAGCTTATTTCGTTGAGCCAGTCAGCAAAGCCGTTGCGATCAAGATAGACGGTGATGAATGCCGCGATCCCCGCAATGATCGAGAATAGCGCCGGATAGAACCAGTAGCTGGCATTGACGTTAAGCCAGAAGGAGCGGAGCCGGGCGATCATTGCTGTATCATGCTGGGGTTGCAGGTCACTCCGACCTAATCACCGCTGACCGGCGCTCCCAGATCGCCCTGCCCCACAGTCGCGCTGGCCATTTCGAGCATCCGGTCGAGGCTCTTCTTGGCCTGCACCCTCATCTCTTCATCCAGTTCGATCTGCGGTTCGAGATCGCGGAGCGCCACGTACAGCTTCTCCATCGTGTTGAGCGCCATATAGGGGCAGATATTGCAGCTGCAGTTGCCGTCCGCACCCGGCGCGCCGATGAAGGTGACTTCGGGCAGCGCTTTTTCCATCTGGTGCATGATGTGCGGCTCGGTCGCGACGATCACGGTATCGCTCTCGGTCGCCTTGGCTTCGGCGAGGATCGAACTGGTCGAGCCGATATGGTCGGCATGGTCGAGGATCGCCGCCGGGCATTCGGGATGGGCGAGCACGGGCGCGCCAGGATGCTTTGCCTTGAGCTTCAGAAGCTCCGTTTCCGAAAAGGCTTCATGGACGATGCAGACGCCCGGCCAAAGCAGCATGTCGCGACCGGTTTTCTTGGCAAGATAGCCGCCAAGATGCTTGTCGGGCGCAAAAATGATCTTCTGGTCCAGCGGAATCTGGTTGAGGATTATCTCCGCAGATGAAGAGGTTACGATGATATCTGAAAGTGCTTTCACAGCTGCCGAACAGTTGATGTAGGTCAGCGCGATATGATCGGGATTGGCTTCGCGGAACGCTTTGAACTGGTCTGGCGGGCAACTGTCTTCAAGGCTGCATCCGGCATTCATATCGGGGAGAATGACGGTCTTTTCTGGCGACAGGATCTTCGCGGTTTCGGCCATGAAACGCACGCCGCAAAAAGCGATGACATCCGCATCGGTATCCGCCGCCTTGCGCGACAGGTCGAGGCTGTCACCGACAAAATCGGCGATGTCCTGAATCTCCGGGCTTTGGTAGTAATGGGCAAGGATGACGGCATTCCGCTCCTTGCGCAGCCGGTTGATCTCTTCCTTGATGTCGACCCCAGCCAAGCTGCCGCCGATTCCCTTACGTGCGTCCATGAATCTGCTCCTTTGGGATCATATAGGTATTCGAACGGCGAATGTCTTGGGGAGAGTCCTGCCTTATCTGCCATGATGTGGGAGGAGATTTGTTCAGTATAACCGGCAATTATATGAATGAAATTTCAGGCAAGTTGACACTGGTTGACACAGGCCCGGGGGTAAAATGCGTCCTACCCCTCACCCAAAGGCAAAATCTGTGTCCAATAGGACGCATAAGCGCAGGCTTTCCGGCGGTCCATAGGGTCAGCGATTCCTGTCATATCTCCAGTCTTTCAAAGATTTTCCTACTTTGGAAGGGATATACGCATGCCCATGGTGTATTGGTAATATAGTACACTATGGACATGCGCGGAAATCGCCATTAGGGGACTCCCGATGGAACAAGATCAATCAAACAGGCGAGAGGCATGGAAAACCATTTCCATTTTTCTCATTGTCTTATTCGCGCTCAGCGCTGCCGCGCAT
>CAJQMX010000062.1 GCA_905479515.1 uncultured Parasphingopyxis sp. | reverse complement strand
CGGAATGGATATGTCTGTCCGGGTACTATCACCCCGAGGATCGATCAACTGGAAAAGGAAAATGACGGCACTGCCGACCAACAGAACCAATACCGTTATTTTCGGCCAATTTGTGCTTATCTTCATGGGTTTAATTCACTTCCATCAGGAACGGGTATCGTTTTTTAATTTGGGTTAGATCTCATTCCTCAACCAATCCGGAGCATTTCATCAGCAAGGAATGCATAAGGGGGAACGACAAGATTCTTGGGTGCAGGGCCTTTGCGAATTCGGCCGGATGTATCATAGTGAGAACCATGACACGGGCAAAACCAGCCGCCCCACTGTCCGAGCGGATCGCTATTGCGTTGACCAAGCGGCACGCACCCAAGATGCGTGCATATGCCAATGACGATCAACCATTCAGCACGCTGAACCCGCTGATCGTCGCGCTCAGGATCGATCAGGTCCGCAGTGTCATCCATGCGTGCCCGGGCGATTTGGGCTTCGGTCCGATAATCGATAAATACCGGGCGTCCGCGCCAGGCGACGGTTACGCGTTGCCCCATTTCTATCTGACTAATGTCAATTTCGACAGACGACAAGGCCACCACATCGGCCGACGGATTCATATTGTCAATAAACGGCCATATCGCGAAGGCACCGCCAACGGCCACCATCGCTCCAGCCGCCACATAAAGAAAATCCCGGCGGCCACTTTCACGCTCTGGATGCGACGAGTCCAGCAATTCCTGAGTGTCAGTCTTTAACGCCATAATGGTGCTCCCCAGCGCCCGAATGATCCATCAATTTCTTCATTCTCTCAGGCACATCTGCAATGGAAAAAATCGCCTGCTCCTTGTGGCTATGAACGAAGGCAATAATGTCTGCAAGCTCCTGGCCGGTCAGTTCAATCGTCTCGTCAAGCTCTTCACGTTGCAAGGCGACCATCGCTTCCGCGCCCCTCCACATCTTGGCGGCAAACTCAAACGGGTTCATCATCAGTGGCATGGATGAAGCGTCAAGAGCGGGAGCGTCATCGCCACCGATACCATTAACGGAATGACAGACAACGCAGCCTTTTGACGCGAAAAGGGCGCGTCCGCGGGCTGGATCCATTTGAGGCATCGCCAGCATACCCTCGCGCATCATTCCCGGCATATTATCGTCATTCATCTGCGGCATCTGATGTCTTTTCGTGCCTTCGTGACCAGTATCGGTCCAAGCGATGCCTGGAAAGGACACGAGCGCCATAATCATAATCATCTTCCAACGAAAATTTTTCATGAATATCTCCAGTTCAGATTAGCTGCATCAAATTCACAAATTAATTCCATGGCTCCCGGATGAAGATTTCGAGCCACGCCCGAAGGCCGGAATAAACCTGGGCGTAACCTCCGCGTAATCCCGGTAGACATCACCAAACGTCACCTCGGCCTCACGTTCTTCACTCAACGCCAAACGCCAATACATGACCAATAGGATCGGAAACATGGCAAGAGTTAGCAATGTCGGCCATTGGAAAAGAAATCCAAGCATGATAAGCCCAAAGCCGACATATTGTGGATGTCTGATCCGTGCATAAGGGCCGGTCGCGGCCAAATTGCCCGACTTTTGTGCCTGATACAGGACTTTCCATGCAGCGGAAAGCAAGATAAAGCCGCCGCCAATAAATGCGAAGCTCAAGATATGAAACGGTCCGAAATGCGGGGAGGATTTCCAGCCAAAAAGCATCTCAGGCAAGTGGCCGGAGTCATGCGCGAACCAGTTGACATCGGGGAAATTGCTTTGAAGCCATCCGGATAAGAAATAGATGGTCAGCGGAAACCCGTACATCTCCGTGAATAATGCGACGATGAAAGCACTAAATGCACTAAAGGTCCGCCAATCACGCGGGCTATTGGGTTTAAAGAAACTGAAGGCAAAGATAATGAACACTGCGGAATTTATGATCACGAGTGACCATAGTCCATAGTTTACCGGTTGATCAGTCATGTTTTTTATCCGAATGAGATGAAGGGCCATGCTGAGAGTCATCGCCGGAACCATGGCCGCCATGACCATGATGCATGAACAGATGCATCAGAACGCAGCCCCCTAGCAGTAATATCAACGGAAGGTAAGTGATGATATGCGCTGTGTGTTCCACCCACAAAAAATAGCCGGCGACGGCAATAAATCCGATAAGCACAATACCGGTTTTGGAAAAGAAAAGATCTCTCACGACTTACGCTCCTCCTTGAATTAAGAACCTGGCATCACAACCATCTGATGCCCTTTTCCGTCGATCGTGATTTGCCCCAAAAGCTCAAGGCTTTTTTGGTCGACGACCCAGATTTTGGTCTCGTCAGAACTGGAAACGTAAATCTTGCCCGTCTCTGTAATTGTTGCCAGATGATAGGGCGCTGGTGATAACTCGGCAGTCTGTAGGGATCCTGATGCAAGATCGACCTTTGCTATCTTGTCATCCCCAAGTGCGGCCACAAACAACGCGGTGCCGTCCTCGGAAAGATCAATACCGTGAAGTACCGATCCCAATTTCATCGTGTTTGTTTCTTGCATCGACTTTGTGTCAACGACAGATACGGTTCCGTCGTCTACATTATTGACGAAGAGAGTTTTACCATCCTTTGAGAGCACGATATGTTCCGGGCTCATTCCAACTGGAATAACCTTTTCAACGTTCCAGTTCTTACTGTTGATGGTGCTTATGGTGCTGTCACCTGCATTGCTTACAAATAGCCGCTCGCTATCCGGGCTGAAGACGGAATAGTTGGGAAATTCGCCGGTTGAAATGTTGCCGACAATCTCAAAATTCGTCAGATCAATCACCGAAATTTCACTTTCGTTTGGACGGGTGACAGCCGTGTATCTACCGTCAGGGCTGACCGACACATGATGGACCGCACCTGGTACATCGATCGTCCGTATGACCTCCCCTTCGCTGATTTGAATCACGGAAACAGTACTCACCGATGCAATATCTGAATTTTCTGTCTGCACGGATGACGCCTTATGATGAGCGGCATGTTCGTCTTCAGAAATACCCTTCGGTTTTGCCGGTTTAATGTCGACAGAGCGCTCTGAATAGCTACCGGCGATTAGAAATCGTCCGTCCGGAGTTCCCGCCAATCCATGAACAGCCTGTAGTCCATCTATGATACCAATGATCTGATCTTTCGCAGCATCTATAACGGCAATTTTACTCTCACTCCCTAGCGGCACGTAAACAAACGGTTCCGCACGAAGAGACCGTGCTCCCACTAGCAATATGCCGCTGACAATCCAGGCCATAGCCAAAAAATTTAAAATCGTTCTCACTATCCAATCTCCTGTTGCGTTAGCACTGAGTTCTTTTGTAAAGACCCCGTAAAAACCCTTTGCATCTATTTATCCAAAGCGCGTTTGCGGTTTTCAAACTCCTCCGGGTCAATTTCGCCACGAGCAAAACGCTCGTTGAGAATATCGACCGCTCGATCTCGCCGATTGCCTGATCCGTCCGCAATACCCATCCAACGGAGAACAAGAATGACTACGCCCACAATTAAGGCGATCATTAAAATCATCATCAAGGGACCGAATATCCATCCGCCCGCCCCCATGCCGTGCATGGAGTAGTTTTCACCGGAATCAGCGAGCGCAATCGGCGCCGATAATGCCAACATTCCGATAGCTGACATGATAGTAAGTTGTGCTCGATACATTTTCATTCTCCTTGACTTGCGAAATGATTTCAAAATTTGCATTACCGTTCCTAGATTTTGACGGACCTCAGTCTCAACGCATTAAGAATGACTGAAAGTGATGAAAGACTCATTGCAGCCGCAGCAAAAATTGGTGAAATCAGGATATCGAAAAATGGGTAGAGCACCCCTGCCGCTACCGGCACGCCAGCGCCGTTATAGACCAGCGCAAAGAACAGGTTTTGCTTGATATTGCGCATAGTTGCCCGCGATAAACGGCGGGCCCGGATAATGCCGTTGAGGTCGCCCTTCACAAGGGTGAAACCGGCACTCTCAATCGCAACATCAGCACCAGTGCCCATGGCGATGCCTACGTCAGCCTGCGCCAGGGCCGGCGCATCATTCACGCCGTCACCGGCCATCGCGACCTTGCGGCCCTCGGCCTGCATCTCTTTAATAATGCGCGCTTTGTCCTCAGGCAGTACATCGGCCCGAATTTCGTCTATACCCAATTTGGCGGCAACAGACTTTGCCGTGCGCTCGTTATCACCGGTCGCCATAACGATCCGAAAACCTTCGGTATGCAGCGCTTTGAGTGCCGCAGGTGTGGTTTCCTTCACGGGGTCGGCGACACTCACCAGCCCGGCGATCTCACCGCCCACGACCACGAACATAACTGTTTCGCCCTGATCGCGTCGGGCGTCCGCGATATCACTAAAACCTTTCGTGGCTACACCAAGATCGACAACCAGTCTGGCGTTTCCGAGAGCAACGGATTTGCCGTCCACAACGCCTGTGACGCCCTTGCCTGTGACAGCCTCAAAATCCTCAGCCTTTGCCAACGTGATCTCGCGTTCTTCGGCGCCGGCAACTATCGCCTCTGCCAACGGGTGCTCGGAACCGCGTTCGAGGCTGGCGGCAAGTCGAAGGACTTCCGCCTCTTCATGCCCGTCTTCAGCAAGTACGGCGATGAGCTTCGGCTTACCGACCGTCAGTGTTCCGGTCTTGTCGACGATAAGAGTATCTATTTTTGCAAACCGTTCCAGCGCCTCTGCGTTCTTGATGAGCACGCCAGCTTGCGCACCGCGTCCGGTTGCTGTCATTATTGAAATAGGCGTCGCAAGTCCCAACGCGCAAGGGCAGGCGATGATTAGTACAGCAACGGCGGAAACCAACGCATATGCATAAGCCGGGTTCGGTCCCCAAATTGACCAGGAAATAAATGATAGGATGGCGACAAGGATCACGGCGGGCACGAATTTACCGGCGACCGCATCTGCTAGCTTCTGAATCGGGGCACGGCTCCGTTGCGCACTCGCAACCATTTCCACAATCTGGCTAAGCATTGTGTCAGCGCCGACGCGCTTCGCTTCAATAATAAGGCTACCGGTGCCATTGATAGTAGCCCCCGTAACCGTATCACCAGCTACCTTCTCTACTGGAAGAGGTTCTCCAGAGATCATTGATTCATCGACAGATGAGCGGCCTTCCGACACTATCCCGTCCACGGGAACTTTATCGCCGGGGCGCACACGCAGCCGATCACCAACCGCAACTTCTTCGAGCGGAATTTCCTCTTCGCTGCCATCATTGCGGATGATGCGGGCTGTCTTTGCGGCGAGATCCAGGAGCGCCTTAATGGCGGCACCGGTACGTTCACGTGCGCCAAGCTCCATCACCTGACCCAACAGCACGAGGACGACGATTACTGCGCCCGCTTCAAAATATACCCCGACATTGCCTTCAGCGTCCCGAAATCCTTCTGGAAATATTCCAGGCACCAAAACAGCAACAACACTGAAGAGATAGGCGGCGCCGACGCCCATGCCTATGAGTGTGAACATGTTAAGGCTCTTGTTGACCACCGACTTAATGCCGCGCACAAAAAATGGCCAGCCCGCCCAGAGAATAACCGGCGTACCCAAGACAAGTTCAGTCCAAAGAGCAGTTCGTTCTCCAATCATTTCGCGGATGAAGCCAAGTCCAACGAAGGGTCCCATTGTCAAAATGAGTAGCGGGATTGTTAAGACAGTGCCGATCCACATGCGCCGCCTGAAATCTAGCAATTCAGGATTGGGACCTTCATCGCCCGTCGGCACGCCCATAGGCTCGAGAGCCATACCGCAGATCGGGCAATCACCGGGCGCATCCCGAACAATTTCGGGATGCATTGGACAGGTGTATTTTGCGCCAGAAACAGGTTCTTTCGTTTTCTGCTTGTGCGCACCTGAAATATAATGTTCCGGATCGTCCGCGAATTTGTCATGGCACTTCTGCGAGCAGAAGTGATAGGTGGTTCCTTCATGATCAAACCGTGGTTTGTCTTTATTTAAGTCCACCGTCATGCCGCAAACAGGGTCTTTACTAATTGACCCGGCATCGACGACATTGTCGCCATTTTTAGGACGGGTATGTGAGTGTGATTTGTTCATGAACTTTTTCCTGTCTCTTCAATTCCCTTGTTCGTCTCAAGGAAATTGTTTGCCAAATCCGGAACCCCGTATTCAATATTGAACATCCGTTCATAGGCGGTATCGCGAGACTTGCGGTTGTTCTCCATCATCTGGGAAACTTGAGCAATGAAGTCCCGTTCCTTTAGGAGCATTGGATGGTTGTCGGTAAGCGGTTTTCTGATTTCGTTAATTTTTTTGGCAACATCCGCCAGACCCTGCATCCAAGGATTAAATGCCTCTGAGAAAAGGTATCGACTGGTACGCATTGGATGCATCCATTTCATAACTTCAGCAGACCAGGGATTTGACACCGCCTGGACCCATGGGCTGATGAAAGTGCGATAGAAAGCCTCATTGGCTTCGGACACTGTACGCACTCGTTCAAATGCTTCATCTTGCCGGGGAAACTGTATTTCTTCAACCTGCCGCTCCTCAAATCTGACGGCAAATTGCGGCTTATGACAATCCGGATCACCTGTGGGGTTATCGATTTTCATCTCGTATAGCCCCGGCACAAGCGCCTCGATCTCATCAAGGCTTTCGAGAATAGCCCGATGTTCCAGCCGGGCGACGCTGGCTGAAACAAAGATGCCCAGATGTCCAACGTGCGGATTGGTCAGATATACAATACGCTGGCCTGCCGATTTGAGGTCTTCCGTATCTTCATAAACTGCAGGGATCCAGCCAAGTGCTTGATGGGGAGGTGTAATATTGTCACCATAAGAGGCGAAGATAATGAGTGGATTGCGGATTCTCCGCAAATTGACAGTGCAACCGTCGCAAATGCGGAATTCACCTTTCTCCAGCTTGTTGCCGATGAAAAGATTTTCCGCAATTCCAACCATTTCCTCGCGGCTCAGGAAGTAAAAACCGTTCCACCACCGTTCAAATTCAAGAAACCGGTCTCGCTCAGTATCGACCTTATTGAACAGGCCTGCATATTTCTCCCAGATCGCTTTTTCAGGTTTGAGATTCTCGAAATTTTGCGCAAGCCAGGCACCGTCAAAGCGACCGTCGCCAAGATCTGCTGTGAAATGGGTCATCCAGACGCCGCCGAGTAATCCCCCGGCTATGCGCATCGGATTTATGCCTGCGTCGCCCGCCCAATAAGATAGGGGCGATCCATTCAAGATTGTTGGACCGACAGTCCCTTCACAATCCGCTGCCAGGAGAGTGGCCGCCCAGCCCGCCTGGCAATTTCCGTAGAGGACGGCGGGCGGCTTTCCACTATGCAACCTCGCCACCTCCTCGACAAACCGCCGCAAGGCGTGATGAACATCCGCGAGGGTCTGTCCCGGTGACGGTTCTGGAAAGAAGACAACGAAATAAACCGGATGGCCTTCGTGAAGTGCCATCCCGACTTCAGAGTCGTGTTTAAACCCTCCAATTCCCGGCCCATGCCCGGCACGCGGATCAAGGACGATAACCGGCGGCTTTTCCAGATCGACGCAGTCCTCCCAGCAATCATCCCCGATCTCAGTAATGCGCAGCAACGCATAGTTGGCGGGCTTCTCAAAAGTTCGAGCATCGAGGATCGTCTCATACTTGAAATCCAGCAATGGCGGCAAACCAGCACGCTCGTGCTCCAGCATATTGTCGGCACGCTGTCTGAGCGTATCCCAGAAAAGGATTGTCCGTTGCCAGACGTCAAT
>CAJQMX010000061.1 GCA_905479515.1 uncultured Parasphingopyxis sp. | reverse complement strand
ACGCGCTCAAGCGCCGTCGTTGGGACAGTCTGGAAATAATTGGTGCGGTCGAACCATGTGGTGCCATTCAGGCCCGTGGCGCCGACTTCTTCGAGCGGCCCGAACCAGTCGCTGTCAAAGTTCTCGGAGCCATTGAACATGATGTGTTCAAAGAGGTGGGCAAAACCGGTCTTGCCTGCGGGTTCGTCTTTCGATCCTACATGATACCAGATCGAGACAGCGACCAGCGGCGCCTTGCGGTCTTCATGAACAATCAGCGTGAGGCCGTTGTCGAGCGTGAACTCTTCATAGGGAAGATCGATATCGGCGGCGGGCGCCGCGACAGGCGCGAGCGCCAGCATGGCGGCGCCGGCAAGCATCGGCAGTAATGAACGCATGGAAGACCCCTTCTGAAAATCTGTATCGTCGTTTGTTGCAATTACAGGCGGGAAGGGCAAATCCTAATGCCATGCAGCGTCACCGGTTCACCGCGCGCTGCGCACGGTTCACCGCAAGCCTTTATGGGTAAACAGGAATTTAAGCCTATTTCGGCGCGCGTTTGGCGAGGATGCGCTGCAACGTCCGGCGGTGCATGCCGAGACGGCGGGCTGTCTCGGAGACATTATGGTCGCACAGCTCATAGACGCGCTGAATATGCTCCCAGCGCACCCGGTCGGCGGACATGGGATTTTCCGGCGGCGCTGGACGCTCGCCCGGCCGCGCCAGAAGCGCCTTTTCCACGTCATCGGCGTCGGCGGGTTTGGAAAGGTAATCGATGGCGCCCGCTTTCACGGCGGCGACGGCGGTGGCGATATTGCCGTAACCGGTCAGCATCACCACGCGGCAATCATCGCGCCTTTCGCGAATGCGCTCCACCACCTGCAAGCCATCGCCGTCTTCGAGCCGCAGATCGACCACGGCAAATGCTGGCGGAATGTCCTTGATCATCGCTTCGGCGTCGGTGACGCCTGCGGCGAGGATCGGCTGGAAGCCGCGTTTTTCGAGCGCCCGTCCAAGCCGGGTGCGGAAGGGTTCGTCATCATCGACAATTAAAAGCGTCGCGTCCTCAGGCAGGGACTGGTCGTCTACGCGGGCTTCATCGAGATGGGTCATAAGGTCAACTGCAGCTTTATTTGGGGCGTTTTTTCTGTACCGGAATATCCGCCCCATAAATGCGCTTTTTTGCGCGGATTTCAAGCAATTAGGCCAGAAGATCGGGGGCCGAGCGCCCATTCCGCCTGAACCCACGCGCCGGCGCTTTTGCGTTCGCTGCTTTCGAGCGGGCGATTGTCAAAGCGGATCGTCGCACCGCTCGATTCCAGAAGGGTTTTCGCGATGAAGAAACCAAGGCCCAGCCCGGTTTTGCCGCCCCGGGCGCTCACATAGGGCTCTCCGAGCCGGGTGAGGATTTCAGAAGAAAAACCCGGTCCGTCATCGTGAACAGTCAGAATCAGGCGCGCGGCGTCCCACTCCGCCCGGATCAGCACCTGTTCGCGGGCATAGCTGGCGGCGTTCTCGATAAAATTCCGCAGGCCGAAAGTGATTTCGGGACGCCGTTTTAGGACCGGTTCGGCAGCGCCGTCGAGGCTATGGCCTTCAAAGCTGATGGACGGCCCGCCGGGTTGATCGAGGAACGGGCTCGCCGCTTCGCGCATCAGCGCCGTGACGCTGAGCTTGTCATGCATCAGATCGCCCGCATCGCCATGACGCGAGAGCCGCCCGAGAATGTCGCGGCACCGTTCCGCCTGACTGACCAGCAAGGCCGCATCGTCGATCAGATCGTCTTCTTCGGGATGGGTGCGTTTGACCTCGCGCAGCATTTCTTTCGCGGTCACCTGGATGGTTGCGAGCGGTGTGCCGAGTTCATGCGCTGCCGCGGCGGCGAGCCCGCCCAGCGCCGTCAGCCGTTCTTCGCGGGCCAGCACCAACTGCGTGGCGGCAAGCGCCGACCGCATCAGCGCAGACTCTGCGGCAATGCGGTGTGCGTAAGCGGCGAAAAACGCAATCGAAAAGGAAAGCGCAGCCCATACGCCGGCTTTGTAGATGGGCGCCAGATCAAGCGCATCTTCCGCATACCAGGGAAGAGGCATGTGATTTACGCCGAGGATGCTGACGCCGGCGATGGCGAGGGCCGCGATGCCGATGGTGAAGCGCAAAGGCAGAACGCTCGCGGCAATCGTCACCGGCGCGATGATAAGCGCGGAAAAGGGGTTTTGAATGCCGCCGGTGAAAAACAACAGGGCGCAAAGCTGGGTGATGTCGAAGGCGATATAGGCCGCCGCCTCGCGATCGGACAAAAACCGTTGCGGTGAGAAACGCAGCATTGTGAACAGATTGAGCCAGGCGCTGGCGGCGATGGCCGCGAGGCAAAGGCCCAGAGGCGTTTGAAAGCCGAGGGCGAAATGCACGATCACAATCGCTACGGACTGGCCAATAACGGCGAGCCAGCGCAGCGCCGTCAGGGTGCGCAGCCGCACCGGCCCGCGCAGCGCGTTCAATGCGTCCTGAGTGTCCTGACGTTCGGCGAGGGTGTGCGGCATTCCGCGCTTTTAGCTCGTATGTCCTTTGAAAGGAAAGCTGCTAAGGAAGGGCCAACCACAAGTTCTCATCGGAGACCGGCATGATCCGTTTCCTCGCCCCCAAATTTCTCGCAACCGGCTTGTTGTGTCTCGCTGCAGCCTGCGGCGCGCGCGAACCGAAAGTCGCTATCCCGAAAGAGGGCGTCATCGCGCTCTCCGAACAGTTTACTGGCGAGTTCGACCTTGTGGACAAGAGCGGCAACGCCGTCAGCGACGAAGATTTTGAGGGCAAGGTGATGCTGGTTTATTTCGGCTTCACAAACTGCCCCGATGTGTGTCCGGGCGATATCGGCGTGATGAGCGCAGCCCTGAACGAGCTTGGCGACGACGCAGACAAGGTGGCGGCGATCTTTATCTCCGTCGATCCGGAGCGGGACACGCCCCAAGCCATCACGGATTACTTCGCCTTTGACCCGCGCATCGTCCCGCTCACCGGTTCGGTGGAGGCCGCCGCCGCAGCCCGGGGCGCCTATAAGCTGGTCGCCCAGAAGGAAACGCTGAAAGACAGTGCGGTGGGCTATACCGTCAATCACGGCCGGTTTTTCTATATTAACGACCGCCAGGGCCAGCCCCAGCACGCCATTGTCGGCGGGATTAGCCCCCAGGAACTCGCCGCGCTTTTGCGCCGTGAAATCCGCAAATAGCGCCAAAAAATATTTTTCTTTTTAAAAACAATCCTCTAGCGGGTATCTGCGCGCGGCTGTGGAAGTTTGCAAAAAGTTCATAAATGATTGATTCCGCCTTACGATCCGGCGCATAGTCCCGGCCTCTTTAGGCTTTTGCGCACTTTTTGTGCTATGCAGCATAAAATGGATATATAGGGCTCCAGAGCCCCCCAAGTAGAGTCAGGACGCGCCACACCCCATGTTGTACACCGCTTACGAGCTTGCCTACGCCGCCGTTGCGCCTGCGCGCATGGCGGCCGGAATGGGCGCCAAATTCTGGCGCTCATCGATGAACCCCGCCGCTGAAAGCTGGTTCGGCCGTTCGACCGCCGCAGCGCTCGACGTTTTCGAGAATGTCATGCGCCGCTATCCGAAGCCGGAATGGGGGATCGATTCCACTTTTGTAAATGGCGTCGAAGTTCCGCTGGTGATCCGGGAAACGGTGAAAGAAGATTTCTGCACGCTGCTGCATTTCGAGCGCGATGCGACCGCACTGGCGGCGGCGAAGGGCAATACAGAGCCCGATCCGAAAGTGCTGATCGTGGCGCCGCTTTCCGGCCATTACGCGACATTGTTGCGCGGCACGGTGGAGGCGATGCTTCCCGATCATGACGTCTATATCACCGACTGGACCGACGCCCGTCATGTGCCGCTTTCGGCTGGCCGTTTCGACCTGAATGATTATGTCGATTATCTGATCGGCTTTATACGGACGATTGGCGCAGGAACGCACGCCATGGCCGTGTGCCAGCCGGGGCCGCCTCTCCTGATCGCCGGGGCGGTGATGGCGGAAGACAAGGATCCGTTGCGTCCTGCGTCGATCACGCTGATGGGCAGCCCTATCGATACGCGCCGTTCGCCAACCGTGCCGAACCAGCTCTCCAAGGAGCGGCCTTTACACTGGTTTGAACAGAATATGATTTACACGGTGCCTGCGCCTTATGCCGGCGCCATGCGCCGCGTCTATCCGGGCTTTGTGCAGCTTTATTCATTCCTGTCGATGAATTCTGGCCGCCATATGAACGCCCAGTATGACTATTATGAGCATCTGGTGCAGGGCGACGGCGACGGCGCCGACAAGCACCGCAAATTCTATGATGAATATCTCTCCGTGCTCGACATGACGGAAGAGTTCTACATCCAGACGATCCGGGAGGTCTTTCAGGAGCACACGCTTCCCGAAGGCAAGTTCATACATCGCGGCCGGCTTGTGAAGCCCGCAGCCATTACAGACATTGCGCTGATGACGGTCGAAGGTGAAAATGACGACATCTCCGGCATCGGCCAGACGCAGGCGGCGCATGATCTCTGCGTGAACATTCCCGAGAAATTACAGCTCGATTATATTCAGCCGGAAGTCGGCCATTACGGCGTGTTTAACGGGTCGCGCTGGCGCTCGGAAATCCAGCCCCGTATCGCAGAGTTCATGCGTATGGCGGGCAAAGAAGCGGTGAAGCGCAAAGACTCAGACATAAGCCTTGCCGCAGAATAAAACGTCTTAAGTTTTTGCCTTCGACAAGAACGCGATTGGAAGCCCGCCGGCTCCTTCGAGGTAATAGATGCGTTCTCCATGTGCGTCGTCGGGCCCTTTGACATCGAGACCGTTTTTCTTCGCGCGCTCGGCGTAGGCGTCGGCGTCATCCACGACGATCTGCAGCATGGTCATCTCGGGCATTTGCTCGCCCGCGGCCCAGAGTTCGATCCAGCTGCCAAGCCCCTGTTTCGCGCCTTCATCGACGGGGAAAACCGCGCCGGAAAAGCCGTCGCTTTGGCCAAGGTCCATGGGAGTGAGGCCCAATCCGTTTTCCCCAAGGAGTTCGGCGACGGCCTTCGCGTCGTCAGCATGGGCGACTTTGCAAAATCGAATCCCTAGAACTTTCATGGACGATCTCCTATTGAGGCGGGACTTTGAAGTCCGGAAAGGAACGCTACGACAAATGGCGGCGAAATCCAAAAGTGAAACGCGTCTCTACCTCGTTGACGGGTCCGGTTATTTATTCCGGGCCTATTTCGCCATGGCGCGCTCGCGCGAGGGCTTGACGCGTCAGTCAGACGGCTTGCCCGTCGGCGCCGTGCTCGGCTTTTCAAATATGCTCAACAAGCTCCTGACCGATATGCAGGACGAGCACGACCCGACCCATCTTGCGGTGATCTTTGATTATTCGGGCAA
>CAJQMX010000060.1 GCA_905479515.1 uncultured Parasphingopyxis sp. | reverse complement strand
GGGAGGATGGCCAGATGTTGCTGATGGAGTTGGAGCTGATCGAACCGTTTCTCTATCCACTGCAGGCAGAAAATCTGGGCGAGCGGCTGTATAACGCACTCGCAGCGCGGCTCTCCAAGGGCTGATCAGCCGGCTGTGCCGATCGATGCCAGCAGATAGGCAAGCACCAGACCGAGCACCGTGGCGATACCGGACAGGTGGTGATCCTCCTTATAGGCTTTGGGAAACACTTCGGTCGCAAGCGATGCGACGACGGCGCCCGCCGCCAGGCAGCGAATAATGCCGAGCACATGATCGGGCACGCCCTCCAGCGCGATATTGCCGATGATCGCCGCTGCGGAGAGCAATGCGGCGGTTCCCGCCCACAGAGCCAATATCTTGGCCTTGGACTGACCGGTTTTGGCCATCTCCTTCGCGCCGCCTGCGGCTTCGGGAAGGTTTGACAGGAAGATGGATCCGGCCAGAGCGGCCACTTCGGGAACAGCGGCCCCGATAAGCGCCACACCGAGCGCGAGATTTTCCGGGATACCATCCAGCGTGATCGCGGCAAGCAGACCCCCGCCGCCATCCGATCCCCATTTCTCATCGACCCAATAGTCGATTGCGGTGAAGGCAATCGCGCCGACCGCGACAGACATCATCGCCGTGCCAAGGGATGATTGCACGATGGCCGGTTCAATCAGCTCGACGATCAGCGAATAGATCAGCGCGCCGCCAGCAAGCGCAATGAGGAAACCCTCCCATATCGGTGGCAGCTTGCCATACAGGCCCCAAAGAGCACCGAGCAGCAACGCGCCCGAAACAACCGCAACAACAATCAGCGTCATGATCATCGCTATATCCTCATGGTCTCCGCCTCAACACGATATAGAGCGCGCCCCTGCCCCCATGCCTTGGGTGCGCACCGCGCACGGCTGCAATATGCGGCGCATGGCGCGATGCAGACAGCCAGTCCCCCACAGCGGCGCGGATTTTGCCGCGCGTCACCGGGCCTTCTTTTTTGGGGGCATGGCCGGTGATCAGCAGCACGATCCGCGCATGGGAGGCAATCGCCTGCCCTAACGCCCGGTCCAGCCTGTCATAGGCCGAATTCAGCGTATGGCCGTGCAGGTCGATCGTGAAATCAGGGTCAGCCCGGCCGCGTGTGAGTTTGCGGTCCCAGGTCCCGTCCAGCGTTGTGCCGGGTCCGGGCGCGGTTTTGCGCTCTGCGAGTTGGGGGACGGCAAAGCTGGCAAGATCGGCGCCGCGCCCCACAGGCGCCCGGGTCTGGCCGGGCCTGCGGTCCAGCGGCTCAACGCTCTCGATAACCTTTGCCCATAGGGCCTTCTCGTCCACACTCAGGGGACGCTTGCTCACCGATCAGCGCGAAGCCGCGCGGCGGCGGCATTGGGAATCAGAATATAGGCCTGGCCCCGGCTTGCCATGCCGCCTGCGATCCGGTGCGCCTCTTCGCCCGCACCCCAGAATGTATCGAACCGGTTGGCACCCTGAATCGCGCCGCCGGTATCCTGCGCAACCCACAGGCCATCAGCGATATCATGGGCGACGTCGAGATAGATGGGCGCACCAAGCGGAACATAAGCGGGGTCAGCCGCAACCGTGGCGCGCGCCGTAACATAGCGGCCCAGCGAGCCGGTGGCGGCCGGGCGTTCAACCACAGCGTAGAAAATATAGCGCTGGTTTTCCTGCATGATCCCACGGGCTTCTTCGGGGTTTTCGCGCAACCATTGCTGAATGCCCTGCGACGTCGTTTGCCCAGGCTCGAGCAATCCGCGTTCCCGCATCAGGCCACCAATACTGGTATAGGTGAAGCCGTTATTCTGGGCATAAGCGAGCCGCATCATCGATCCGTCAGGCATGCGCAAAAGGCCGCCGCCCTGGACATGGAAGAAGAAGAGAGCGACCGGATCGCTGGCCCAGGCAATCTCCAGTCCCCGCCCTTCCAGCGCTCCATTTTCAATCTCCGCACGATCAAAATAGGGGCGCTGCTCGCCGTCAACCATCCGGAAGACGGGCAGCGCTCCGGTGGCGTTGCGCACCGCCGGCGTCGTCTGGAGATCATCCGGCACCGCGTAGATCGGATATTGATAGGCTCCGCGCCTTTCTCTGGAAGCTGCAATTTCGGGCTCGTAATAGCCGGTCGCAAAGGCCTGTCCGTCGCCCACTTCCACGGCGGAGAAATGCGTGGTGAAAAATGCGCGGGCATTGTCACTGTTCCAGCTCGCCACGGAGCGGCACGGCTCGACCCAATCATGAGGGGCAGTCAATCCGCTCCGGTCTTCGCGGTTGATGACTGACGGGCAGCTGATGTGAAAGGCATGCATGGCTCGGGAAGCCGCCGATGCAGGAATGTTCAGCGATCCAATGTCCGGGCCGGAGCGCACACCCGATCCGCGGGCATTTTCACCGCTCGCTACCGGTTCCTGCAGGTTCCTGTTCGGGTTCCTGTCATATTCATAATCCTGCCGCGGTGCGGGAGGCAGCGCAGTTTCCTCTGGCAGCGAAGCGTTCGATGCGCGTTCCGGTGAAGCCGGGATAAATCCCGCACAGGCTGTTACGGAAAGAGCGAGCAGGAGCGCTACCGCGCCCCGACCGATCATCATGATGCCTCGTCTGTCTCAACCAGCAGCCAGTTGGGATCGGCATCGCGAACATTGCGCGCGAACGTCCACACATCGTGGGTCTGCACGGCATCAGACAGCGACCCTGCAATCAGGTTGCCATCCTTGTCATGCGTTACAGCTGCGATATCGGCATCGAAGCGGAGCGTGATACGCGCCGTGCCAGACCGGAATTCCGCATTCTCGATCTGTGTGCGCTCAATCAACACCAACCGGTTGTCGAGCACATGGCCCTCTTTCTCGCGGGCCTCGATAGCCGCGACGAAGGATTCGCGCACTTCGTCGTCAACCAGATGCGCAAGATCGTCCCTGTCGCCTTTCCAAAAGGCTTCCAGGATCATGCCATAGGCCGATTGCGCGCCGTTCAGGAATTCATTGATCTCGAACGACGAGTCGGCGGAGGCGATTTTCTTGAGACCGGCAGCGGCGGCAGGCGCAATCAGACCATCCATCTCGTCTTCAATAGACGGAGCTTTCTCCGTCACGGCTTGCGGTACGGCGACCAATTTCGGCCGGGATTCGACAGGGCGCGGTGCGCGCGGTTCCTGTTCATGACCCGAGCGCTGTCCAAGCACGCTGAACAGGCGCAAGCCAACAAACACGGCGACCATCGCCAAAAGGATTATCTCGACCACAAGGCCTCCGCTGAAAAACTGTATATCCTACATAGGCGTTAGCGGGGTTTGATTCAAATAGGGAAATTACGGCGCCCCAACACCCAACCCCGATGACAGGGTCTTATTCCCCGATAGCTGCCAGAACGTCATGACTGAACCGGGCAATATCGAACCCCTCACCATCGCCAACGGCATCAAATCCGCGCCGCACGATCACGATATCGCGTTCCGGCACGATCATCACATATTGGCCGCGATTGCCCATCGCCGCATAGCTTCCTTCAGGCAGGCCCTGTTCGGGGCCGAACAGCCAGAATTGCGCGCCATAGCCTATGCCGCCGCGTCCCGTTGGCTGTGCTGGCGCGGGCGTGGCAACAAAGGCAGACCAGCCTTGCGGCAAGATCCGTTCGCCCTGCCACACCCCGTCATTCAGATAGAGCATGCCAAGCCGCCCAAGATCGCGCGGCGTCGTCCAGACCTGGCTGGAAAAAATGAAATTGCCCTGCCAGTCGGTTTCGGGCGTCGTCCGCGTCATGCCGATGCGCCAGAGCATATCCGTAAACGGGAAGGAAAGCGCACGGTCTCCATCGCCAAGCACCGAGCGCAGCGCCCGCATCGCAATCAATGTGTCATTATTGGCGTAGCGCCACCGTGTCCCCGGGGCCGTTTCAAGCGGAAGGCCGGGAATCGAATCGGTAACCGCCTCCCCGCCGAAATAGATCGCATCGGTCCGGTTTCCGGCAAACGGGCTCCATAGGCCGCTGCCCATGTGGAGCAGGTTGTGCCAGCTGATCGCCGCACGCGGATCACCGGGAACCTGCCAGGCGGGAACCGGTGCCGGCCCATTGATGTCGACCAAGCCTTGCTCAACAGCCGCGCCAAGCACGGACGCGCCAATGCTCTTGGCAACCGACCATGTGCGCTGGGGCCGGTGCAGATCATATCCGCTGCGATAGCGTTCGCCGACAATATGCCCGTCCTGGATAACCAGCACGGCAGTCGTTTCCGTGCCTTCGCCATAGGTTGTGCGATCCAGCGCAGTGGTGATGACGGTATCGAGAGCCGCCCGGTCAGCCAGCGGCCGTGTTGCGTCAGCGTCTCCGCGTGGCCAGGCAAGCGCGTCTGTTTGCGCAAGATTCGGCGCTTCGATTTCCGCAGCGAGCTCAGGCAGATCGATAGCACCGTCAGGATCAGCCCCGGTCGGCAATTGCGCGCAGCCCAGATGCGGTCTCCACTGCGCCACACGCGGCGGCATCGAATCCGCGAAATGCACTGATACCCTGCGGCGTTCGCGATCAATCTCAACCGGCAATTCACCGATAAGCGGGCGGTACCCCGGATATATGCGGGTCAGGTCATCCGCCGCCACTTCCGCTTCTGTCTGCCCGGCATTGAATACCCCGCTGCAGACAAAGGCGGCCTTGTAACCGGCAGCAAGCGCGCGATCATTTGGCGACGGCGGGCTTTCCTGTGCCTGCGCAGCGCTGGCGACTGTGAGAATGGCGAAGACAGGGAGGAAGAATATACGATGGTGCATAGCGCCACAGTGCAACCATGGCTTTCCCCTGACAAGCCGGAACCAACCATTGCCCTGTTCGCGCGCTGCTGCTAGCGGGCATCCCGAAACGGCGCAATTTGGCGCTCATTCTTCCTAACTGGCAATAGAGGTTTATGACTATGGCAGACGAACAGGGTGCCGCTCCCGATCAATCCGCAGCAGGCGAAGCGCCCCGCGCGAACATACTTGCACAATATGTAAAAGATCTGTCGTTCGAAAATCCGAATTCGCCGGGTGTCTATCAGGCCAATGAAACCCCGAAGATTGACGTTCAGTTCAACATCGGCAGCGATGCCGCTGGCGAAGGCGTCTGGGAAGTCCTCCTGAAAATGGATGTCAGCGCAAAGCTTGAACAGGGCACGGCCTTTCAGGTCGAGCTTACCTATGCCGGCCTTTTCGCGCTTACCAATGTTCCGGACGAACAGCGCGAAGCCTTTCTTCTCGTTGAAGCGCCGCGCCTGCTCTTCCCCTTTGCCCGCCGCATTCTTGCCGACGCGGTACGCGACGGAAACTTCCCGCCGCTGATGCTAGAGCCAATCGATTTCGGCGCGCTCTACATGCAACAGAAAGCCCAGATGGCACAGGGCGGCCCCGAAAATGTCGATATCGATTCCCAAATCGGTCAGGCCTAGACCCGCGGTGAAGGGGTCAGTGGCAGGAACCGGCCGGACGCCATGAACCTCTACCGGGCAACCGGAACGATAGGCGGATTGACCATGGTCAGCCGCATCGCCGGGTTCGCGCGTGATATGCTTCTCGCGCGCATTCTCGGGCCGGGCATGGCGGCCGACAGCTTTTTCGTTGCCTTCCAACTGCCCAATATCTTTCGCCGGCTATTCGCGGAAGGCGCCTTTGCCGCAGCCTTTGTTCCCCTGTTCAGCCGCAAGCTGAACAAGGACGGCGACATGGCCGCCGCCGAGCGCTTCTCCAGCGAAGTCGTTTCGGTGTTCGTGCCGGTGCTCATCCTGTTTGTTGCGCTGTTCGAAATCGCGATGCCTGCCATCATTTGGCTGATGGCAAGCGGCTTTCAGGAGGTTCCGGGCAAGTTTGAACTGACCGTTGCGCTCGCGCGGATCACTTTTCCCTATCTCTTCCTGATCAGCATGGTCGCGCTCCTGGCGGCAATCCTGAATTCACTTTCGCGCTTTGCGGCTGGCGCAAGCTTCCCGATCCTGCTCAACCTTGTGCTTATCGCGGCTCTGGTGGCCGGCGATCAAATGGCGCCGGGGCTGGCAGCGTCCATCGGCAGCCCGGAAGGCGAGACAATCATTGTCGCCTATTTTCTGGCAGGTGGCGTGGCGCTGGGCGGCGTAGCCCAATTGCTGTGGCTCTGGTTCTGGACGAAACGGAGCGGCTTCAAACTGCGCTTTCATCGCCCGCGTTTCACCAAGGATGTGCGGGAGCTCGGCATCATCATCCTGCCCGCAACCTTTGGCGCGGGCGTTTATCAGATCAGCCAGCTCGTCCAGCTCTTCTTCGCGACCCAGCTCCCCAGCGGGTCTGTCAGCCATCTCAACTTTGCCGACCGGCTCAACCAGTTGCCGCTCGGTGTGATCGGGATTGCGCTGGGAACGGCGATCCTCCCTGCCCTGTCCCGCCATATCGGCGCGGACGACAAGGAGCAGGCGGACCGGGTCCAGTCCAACGCCATCGAGCTGGCCATGCTGCTGACGCTTCCGGCGGCGGCGGCCCTGATGATCTGCGCCCCGGCTTTTGTCAGCGCCTTTTTCCAGGGCGGCGCGTTCGATGCGGAAGATGCGCGGATCACCAGCAATGTCCTGGCCGCTCTGGTCGCCGGGCTTCCCGCCTATGTGTTGATCAAAGTCCTCACGCCGGCCTTCTTTTCCCGCAAGGACACCAAGACGCCGGTCTATGCGGCGGCGGTCGTGCTGTTCTTCTTCATCACCTTCAATATGGTCATGATCGACCGGCTGGGCATTGTCGGCATCGCCTCGGCAACCGCGATCGGGGCATGGTTCAACGTGATCATCCTGTACACGATCCTGCAGAAACGAGGTCATTACCGGGTCAATTCTGGCTTGCTGAGGCGTCTGGTCGGCCAATTGCTCGCGAGCGGCGCAATGGCTGCCCTGCTTTATTACCTGATCCCGTTTCTCAGTGCCTGGTTCAGTGGCAGCGTGATCGAGCGCGTACTTTCCATCGCAGCACTGGTCAGCGCCGGGATGCTCGTCTATTTCTCCGCCGCAGCGCTTACCGGCGCCATTGATCGTTCCAAGATCGCAATGCTCCTCCGAAGAAAGGCCTCCTCCTGATGCGCGTCGTTTCCGGCATTCAGCCCACCGGCAATCTCCACCTTGGCAATTATCTCGGCGCGATCGTCAATTGGGTAAAGATGCAGGAGGATAGCGAGTGCCTGTTCTTCCTCGCCGATCTTCACGCGATCTCCATGCCTATCGCCGCCGAAGACCTTAGCCGCGCGACCCGGGAAATGGCCGCAGCACTGATTGCATCGGGAGTCGATCCAGCGCGCGCGACGCTGTTCAATCAAGCCCGCGTGCCCGCCCACCCTGAACTCGCCTGGTTGCTGAACGGCACCGCGCGTATGGGATGGCTCAACCGAATGACGCAGTTCAAGGACAAGTCCGGCAAGAATCGTGAAGGCGCATCCGCTGCGCTCTTCGCTTATCCGGTGCTACAGGCTGCCGATGTTCTTCTGTATCGCGCGACGCATGTCCCCGTCGGCGACGACCAGAAGCAGCATCTCGAACTGGCGCGCGATATCGCTGAAAAATTCAACAATGATACTGGCACTGAAACCTTCGTCCTGCCCGAACCCTATATTGGGGAATCGGCCGCGCGAATCATGTCGCTACGGGACGGTACGAAAAAAATGTCGAAGTCCGATCCGTCGGATATGAGCCGGATCAACCTGTCGGATGATACCGATTTGATCGCCAAGAAAATTCGCAAAGCCAAAACCGATGCGGAACCCCTTCCCAACACCTTAGAAGAGCTGGCGGGCCGCCCGGAAGCAAGCAACCTTGTCGCCATTTACGCAGCTTTGGCCGGGATTGAGCAATCGGCTGTTCTTGCTGACTATGCAGGTAAAGGGTTTGGCGATTTCAAGCCCGCGCTGGCCGATCTCACAGTTTCAGTTCTCGGGCCTATTTCTGACCGGTTCAATGCGTTGAAAAGGGACAGTGCCACGCTGGATAGCATCCTTGACGCCGGTGCAGAAAAAGCCTCCGCGGC
Organism: uncultured Parasphingopyxis sp.; assembly: GCA_905479515.1. The sequence continues at coordinate 419 of CAJQMX010000060.1, read as the reverse complement.
GGCAGCTCCCGTCCTTTCTGATGCATATCGCGCGCTTGGATTGCTGAGCGGCCGGTAAGCCGCCTCTGTTCACCAGACGTTCAAATCCTGTTCAGACGTGTTGGAATAGCGTAATAAGCCCTTATATCTAAGGCTGTAATTGCTTTTGGAGGCTATCATGTCACGCAGACTTCTCGCATTTTTCGCGCCGTTGGCGTTGCTCGCTGCGGCTGCCTGCACGACCCCGTTCCGGGCCGATGTCGCCCGTTTCCAGCAAATGCCCGCACCGCAAGGCCAGAGCTTTTACATCCAACCGGCGGATGACGAAAAATCCGGCGGGCTGGAATTTGCCACCTATGCCAATCTGGTCGCCGCCGAACTCAGCCAATATGGCTATACCCCCGCCAGCTCAGCCGCAGATGCGACCCTTGTCGTCACCA
>CAJQMX010000059.1 GCA_905479515.1 uncultured Parasphingopyxis sp. | reverse complement strand
TATCGATATCGGCTCCAACTCGATTCGCCTGGTTGTTTTTGACGGCCATGGCCGGCTTCCCGCCTTCCTGTGTAATGAAAAGGTGATGGTCGGGCTGGGCAGGCGCCGCGATGAAGATGGCGCATTGCATGAAGATGCGATTGCCGATGCGCTGGAAATCCTGCGCCGCTTCCGCTCGCTGTGCAGCGCGATGAATGTGACCGACCTCCGCACTGTCGCAACGGCTGCTGTGCGCGAAGCCCGCAACGGGCCGCTGTTCATCGCAGAGCTTGAAGAGATAGGGCTTCCGGTCCGCCTGTTGTCGGGTGAGGATGAGGCCAAACTTGCGGCGATGGGCGTACTTTCCGCAATTCCGAACGCCGAAGGGCTGGTCGGAGATCTGGGCGGCGGCAGCCTCGAACTGGCCCGAATCGCGGATGGTAAGGTGAAGGAATGCGTTTCCTTTCCACTCGGCGTTTTGCGAATCGCCGAACTAAGAAAATCAGGGAAGAAAGGCGCGCTGAAAAGGGTCGTCGCGAAAGCCCTGAAATCAGCGGACTGGATCCGGCAATGCGAAGGCCAGCCTTTCTATCTGGTGGGAGGATCATGGCGCGCGCTTGCCAGAGTCGACATGCATCGCACAAAATTTCCGCTGCCGATCGTTCACCACTATGTGATGACACCAGACCGCCCCGCAGCACTGGTTCGGATTCTTGCGCGGATAGAGCCGTCAAAACTGTCGGTCGTCCCCTCACTTGCTTCGCAACGTATCCCGCACCTGCGAGACGGCGCTGACATCCTGTCACAGCTCGTCAAACAGGCCAATCTGGGGAATCTGGTCGTATCCGCCTATGGGCTGCGCGAAGGGCTGCTCTATGAACGTCTGGACGAGGATACCCGCAAACTTGATCCGTTGATCGCGGCGACGCGCGAAGAAGGGGAGCGGCAAGGGCGGTTTCCCGAGCATGGAGACTTGCTCAACCGCTGGATTGCACCATTATTTTCCGAAGAGTGTGATACCGACAAACGCATCCGTCTTGCGGCCTGCCTGCTCGCCGATACCGGTTGGCGCGCACATCCCGAATTTCGCGCCGAGCGCGGCCTGGAAATGGCACTACATGGCAACTGGGTCGGTATTGAAAGCAATGGCCGGGGCAAGATGGCGCAGGCGCTGTTCACCAATTTTGGCGGTGGCGTTGGCGTGGTCGACGAACTGGTCAATCTGTGCAGCGAGGCGGAGCTTAAACAGGCATCGCGCTGGGGCCTGGCGATGCGCTTCGGTCAACGCTTGAGCGGCGGCGTCGCCGGCCCGCTCGAACTCAGCAAAGTTACGGTCGAAGATGACAAGCTTATTCTTTTGCTCGATCAGAGCGATGCCGAGCTTTACAGTCAGCCGGTCGCGAAAAGGCACCGCCAGCTCGCGGATGCTTTTGGCAAGGATGCGGAGATGCGGCTGCTTTGAACGGCGTTCAGCCGCAGCGAATGGTTCTCACCACGTTGTTTCCATCAAGTTCGATGTTCAATCGCATCGGGCGAAAACCCATCGTGACTGCGCTGTCGAGCGGAATCCAGCGCAATTCACGCGCCCCGGAAAGCCGCACCGCTTCCGCGCCAATTTCCTGACTGGCAACTTCCCCGTTCAACCCTTGTGCGGCCGCTGCATTGCATTGGCCGGCTTCTGCGACCGGCGGTTCGACCGCGGATGTAGCGCAAGCTGAAATCGTCGCCACAAGCCCCAAGGCTCCGAAGATATGGACCTTATTCATCATCGCTATCCTCCATTTCAGGAGCTTCAGTGTGGGTGACTTTCAGCTTGCCGTCCCGCACCGCGAAAGCCACGCGCCCTTCAACGAGGTTGAGCGCATCCTGGCCAAATTCTTCAAACCGCCAGCCGCTCAATATTCCCAGTTCCTCCCGTTCGCCCGCTGCCAATTGTTCGAGCTCGTCAGCCTTGGCAACGAGACGTGATGCCACACCAATTTCGCGGGCCCGTATTTTCAGCAAAAGTTTGAGCAGGTCTGCAACCAGAGCGCCTTCTTTGCCGAGCCCGGGTTTACGATTCTTGCGCGCTGGCAATTCAGCTTCAGGCAGCGGTTCGGCTTTCTCGATCACATCCATAAGACGGGCTCCGATATCGTTCCCGGCCCAGCTTGAGGGAAGCCCTCGGATTTTTCCGAGGGATTGCTGGTTTTTGGGTGGGTGTGAGGCGATGTCCGCGAGCGTTTCATCGCGGAGCAACCGGCCGCGCGGAAGGTTTTTGTCCTGCGCCTCGCGCTCCCGCCAGGCAGCAATCGCTTTCAGACGACCAAGGACATCAACCTTTCGGCTCTGGATGCGAACGCGCTTCCACGACAGTTCCGGAACATTCTCGTAATTTGCGGGGTCCGCGAGCCGCTCCATCTCGGCATTGATCCATGCCCCGCGGCCCGTATCGCGCAGCCGATCAAGCATCTTGGGAAACAATTCCGCGAGATGGGTGACATCGCCAACGGCATAATCGAGCTGGCGCTTGTCGAGAGGACGGCGAGCCCAGTCGGTAAAGCGCGCGCCCTTGTCCAGCGTATGCCCGAGCAAAGCATCGACAAGGTTGGAATAGCCGATCTGTTCACCAAGCCCGAGCGCCATAGCGGCGATCTGTGTGTCGAAAATGGGATGCGGCGTTTTGCCTGTTAGATTGTAGACGATCTCCACATCCTGGCCGCCTGCATGAAAGACTTTCAACACGTCTTCATTGTCGACAAGCAGATCGAGCAGGGGTGACATGTCGATGCCATGTGCCTTGGGATCAACCGCCGCAGCTTCTTCGGTATTGCCGATCTGAATCAGGCAGAGATCGGGCCAGTAAGTGCTTTCACGCATGAACTCGGTGTCAACGGCAACAAAGTTCGACTTCGCAAGGCGAGCGCACATATCGGCAAGAGTTGCGCTGTCTTCAATCAGCGGATGAATTTGCATGACAGCATCCTATAGGGAGCATGCGAAAAGGGTAACAGCGGCGACGTTCCAACAATGTGGACATTCTCTGCCAATGGATAGCGTGAATGCGGGTCAGGCCGCTACGTTGTAGCAACCTGACCGCGCATGAGTTCAGGAAGCAGCGTCTTCGTAGTTCGCCGCGCAGCTATCAGCCTGTTCGCCGACGGTGGCTGTAAATTCTTCCATTGAGCCCGATTCCCGGGTCTGAACGAACGTTCCCTGATGTTCTGCAAACTGGGCCTCGACATCCGCCTCAGTCAGCCCGAGTGCTGTACCAAGCGCCACGGCCTGTGCCTTGATAGCATCGGCGCGGGCTTCACGTGCATCTTCATTTTCACGCATGGTTGCCCGTTCAGCCTCATCCTGGACAAGCACCGAAATCGCACCCAGCAAATCCGATGACGCGGCCATGGTTGCTCCGCACTCAAGTGCTGCGCGATAAGCCTGTCCCTCAGCGCTGGCTTCATCATAACTGCCGTCAGCAGCCGGTTCTTCGACGATAACGTCTTCAACGGGTGCCGCCTCTTCAGCGCCAGAGCAAGCCGCCAAAACCATGACCGGCAAGGAAATAAGTGCAATATGGTATGCTTTCATCAGAAAGACCTTTCATTTTTCGGTGCCAAAACCAGTTTGGCTGGCAGAACAATCGTTGTGCCAAAGGCATTTCAGGTCAAGATTGAACTGAATTCTGTAACAATACGGGGTGTTTAACATCCAAAGCGGGGTAGCGATCTTGTAGAGCGCCGCCCACTTTCACCTAATCAGCGGTATTTTGAGCCGCATCGCATTGATCAGATTCGCGCGCCAAGTCGGTTGCGAAAACCGTGAAATCCTCTGCATCGCTTCCGCGCTGCCGAATCGCGCGATCCACGCCGTCGATATCGGCCATGACTTCATCTCGCGTTTTTCCAATTTCCGGGTTCGCAGCAAGCTGCTCGGCTTGCTGCGCGTAGCCGTGTGCATCCGCCATATTTTGCTCCGCATTGCTGCGCGCCCGAGCAGCCTGTTCTGGATTGCTGTCTTCATCGGTAGAGGCGATGACGGTAAAGACATTGGCGACATTCATCGCCGTCGCTGCGCATCCTACTGCATCATCATATTGGGCTTGCACTGTAGGCGTATCTTCGGCGACCCGCGCGGCTTCCTGGCCAGCTTCGATCTGCGCAATTTCTTCCTCTTCCGTTGAATTATCCGAACAAGCGGTGAGAGCGAGCGCACTGATCGCGCATACGGATAAGCCAAGCATCTTCATAATATTCTCCGAAAAGTTCCAAAATCCGCGACCGATGACCGCCTTCCTCGCCATGCAACAAGGCAGAGTCAAATGCTAATGGGGGATTTCGGCGCTTGCCCGTGGAGACTATTCCGCTATTGAGCCGCGCATGACCATGCACACATATCGTACCCATAATTGTTCCGAACTCCGTAGCCACAATGTTGGCGAGGAAGTCCGTCTTTCCGGCTGGGTCCATCGCAAACGGGATCATGGCGATCTCGTCTTTGTCGATTTGCGCGACAATTTCGGGATTACCCAGATCGTTACGGAAGTGGACGGCCCCGCCTTTGCGACCCTCGAACGGCTCCGTGCTGAATCCGTGATCACGGTGACCGGCAAGGTCGTCGCCCGGTCGGCTGACCTTATCAATACAAAGCTTGATACGGGCGAGATAGAAATCCGCGCAACCTCTGTAGAGGTCCAATCAGCCGCCGAAGAGCTGCCGATGCCGGTCGCAGGCGAAGCGGATTACCCTGAAGATATCCGCCTAAAATATCGCTATCTCGATTTGCGTCGCGAGAGCATGCACAAGAATATCCTGCTGCGCTCCGAAGTCATTTCTTCGATCCGCAAGCGCATGATCGACCAGAATTTCACCGAATTTCAGACGCCCATTCTGACGGCATCGTCTCCTGAAGGCGCCCGAGACTATCTGGTGCCGTCACGCGTGCATCCGGGTAAATTCTACGCGCTGCCGCAAGCACCGCAGATGTTCAAGCAGCTGATCATGGTTGCCGGTTTCGACCGCTATTTCCAGATCGCGCCCTGTTTTCGCGATGAAGACGCTCGGGCTGACCGGTCTCCCGGTGAATTCTACCAACTCGATTTCGAGATGAGCTTTGTCACTCAGGAAGATGTCTTCCAGGCTATCGAACCTGTGCTGTGCGGCGTGTTTCAGGAATTTGCCGATTGGGACGGGAAGGGCCGCGAGGTCGATCCCGAATTTGTGCGCATTCCCTATGCCGATGCAAAGCTCAAATATGGCTCGGACAAACCGGATCTGCGCAATCCCATCGAGATTGTCGACGTCAGCAGCCATTTCGTGGGTTCAGATTTCGGTCTGTTCGCCAATATCGTCGGCTCAGGCGGTATTGTGCGCGCAATCCCGGCTCCGAAGACCGGCGATCGTGGTCGCCGCTGGTTTGACAGCATGAATGACTGGGCTCGCGGCGAAGGCTTTGCAGGGCTTGGCTATATCAATCGCAAGGAAGGCGCGCCTTCCGGCCCGATTGCCAAAAACCATGGCGAGGAAAAAACGGCCAAGCTGCTCGAAGAGCTGGGCCTTCGCGAAGAAGACAGCGTATTCTTCGCGGCGGGCAAGGAGGGCGAAGCGGTTCGCCTTGCTGGCGGCGCGCGGACCCGGCTTGGCGAAGAGCTGGGCCTGATCGACGAAAACGCGTTCAAATTCTGCTGGATCGTCGATTTCCCGATGTATGAATATGACGAAGAGCAGAAAAAGATCGATTTCAGCCACAACCCTTTCTCGATGCCGCAGGGCGAGATGGAAGCGCTGGAAACCATGGACCCGCTCGATATTCTCGCTTGGCAATATGATATTGTCTGCAACGGCGTTGAGCTGTCGTCAGGCGCCATTCGGAACCATCGCCCGGATATCATGTACAAGGCGTTTGAA
>CAJQMX010000058.1 GCA_905479515.1 uncultured Parasphingopyxis sp. | reverse complement strand
TCGCTTCGCGAAACTCGTCGACCGAAAAAGCGAAATGGATCGGCGTGCCATCTTCGGCAACCCGGGTGCGCACCAACCGCGCATCGGCGTGGAAAAGCTGATCCTCCAGCTCCCAATCCTGTCCGCCCGGCGGGCCGGAGATTGCCGTGTAGATCCCGGTTATAACCGTATCGATATTGCTGAAATCCATTTTGTCCTCCCTGTTGGTTCCCCTGGCCTGACTAGTCTCCGCTATCGACCTCCCGCCGCGGATCGCTCGGGTCAAGCCGGATGATCGCACTCATCGGATGGTTTTCCGCCTCTGCGATCAGCCAGTCCCGAAACATCTTGATCTTGGGCTGGTTGCGCTGAAGCTCGGGGCAAACAATCCAGAGGCTGGTGCGGCCATAAATCCCCTTTCCAAGCTGGACGAGCCGGCCATCGGCCAGTTCATCCGCCCATAGCGCCAGATCGAGCATGGCGATTCCCTGCCCCGCAATCGCCGCACTCCCCTCAATCAGCTGCGAATCCAGCCGAACCGCGGGCAAGGGGTGCGGATCGGTCACGCCGAAATGCATCGACCAGTTGAGCCACCAGCGGTCATCCGGGCTGAGGAGACGCGATGCCATGATCTGTTCCGGCGTATCGAGCGGCCCATTGGCTTCGATAAAGTCCGGGCTCGCCATGGGTGCATATTGGAGCCGCATGAGAAACTTGCTGTAGAGCCCCGGCCACTTCCCCCGGCCCGCACGGATCGCGACATCGGCATCATCCCGAGCAAAATCGACAAACCGGTCTTGCACGTCGAGCCGAACGGCAAGATTGGGCTGGATAAGCTGGAAGCTGCCCAGACGGCTCGCCAGCCAGCGATTGGAGAAAGTGCCATAGCTGCTGATCGTCAGCTGTGTGTCATCGGCTTCGCGCATCCGGCTCACGGCGTCGCTGAGCAGATCGAAGGCAGCGGTCGCCTGCGTCGCCAGCGGCATTGCCGCATCCAGCAGTTTGACGCGCCCACGCTCCCGCAAGAATAACGGCGTCTCAAGCCAAGCTTCCAATGACTTGACCTGATAGCTGACGGCGGCCTGGGTCATCCCCAGCTCTTCCGCCGCACTGGTGAAATTTTCGTGGCGTGCTGCTGCTTCGAACACGCGTAAAGCGGATAGAGGCGGTAATGCGCGCATAGACGAAGCATAAGCTATACTTATGCTAGCTGTCGAGCATTTAGTTGGCCACTTCCACCGGTAACACCTATTTCACCGTCATCACCGAGCACATGAAAAAGGAGACAGATGATGCGCGATGAATTTGACGCCCGGATGTGGAATTCACATCATAATTTCGCCGACACACTGTTGACCCAAATTTCGGGAGACTGTGCACGCGGAATGGAAAATGCGCCGGAAACGTTCCTGCGCAGAGTCCGCAATTTCGGCTTTCACAGCGCCGCCCTGATCGCCGCAACGGTGGTCAGCGGAGCTGCAATCCTCGCAGCAGCCGGTCCCGTAACCGGCGCCTGACCAAGAACGCCCCCCGCAGCAGGGTCATCGCAATGCGATGGCCCTGCTGACCCTTGGCAATCAAATCCAGTTTTTTCGGCGCGGCTCTCAATCCCGAGAACCACGCCATGCACAATTGCACGCTTTCCCATACTCCGCTATATGCAGCCATCCCGCCTCGGCCCGCGCGATTTTCACCGCGTCCGGGGCGTGTTTCTTTTTTACGGAGTGTGAGCGATGACCCGCCGCCGTCAGATTTACGAAGGCAAGGCCAAGATCCTCTATGAGGGGCCGGAACCCGGAACGATCATCCAGTATTTCAAGGATGACGCGACGGCGTTCAACAATCAGAAAAAAGGCACGATCAACGGCAAGGGCGTGCTCAACAACCGCATTTCCGAGCATATTTTCACCCGCCTCGGCCATATCGGCATCCCGCATCACTTCATCCGCCGTCTCAACATGCGCGAGCAACTCGTTCGCCAGGTCGAAATTGTCCCGATCGAAGTGATCATCCGCAATGTTGCCGCCGGCACGCTGGCCAAACGGCTTGGGCTGGAAGAGGGCACCCCCCTGCCCCGCGCACTCGTCGAATATTGCTATAAGGACGACGCGCTGGGCGATCCGCTGATCGGTGAAGATCATATCGAATGTTTCGGCTGGGCCACCAATGAAGAGATGCGCGACATCACCGAAATGGCGTTCCGCATCAATGATTTTATGTGCGGACTATTCTCGGCGATCAACATCCGGCTGGTCGACTTCAAGCTGGAGTTTGGCCGGGTCTGGGAAAATGAATATCCAAGGCTGCTGCTCGCTGACGAGATCAGCCCCGATGGCTGCCGTCTCTGGGATATGGAATCAGATGAGAAGCTCGACAAGGATCGGTTCCGCCGTGATCTGGGCGGAGAAGTCGAGGCGTATCAGGAAGTGGCCCGGCGGCTCGGCTTGCTGCCCGAAGGCGCGGAGAATGAGGTGCTCGACCTAGAACAGCATCGTAAAAAACGCGGAAAGTAATACCCTGAATTGAAGGGCTTACCGACCGATCTTGTTGCCGCATATAATGCCGAAAATGAAGGTGGCGACGAGCGCCAGTTTCACCATGCCTTCAGGATCACGATAGCCAAGAAGCTCTCCGCCAAAGACGAACAGCGCGACAAACATTCCAAGCGCAAGCGCTACCATAGTGATGCCTCCCCAGCACAACCGAACTCTGCCACGCACAAAATGCAGGCAGTGTCAGTATGGCCAGCAAGGGTGGAGATTCGGTAAATTCCGCATAAGGTTTTTGGCAGGATTTTAACTGGCAACGCCAGAATTGGCGTGCACCGCGCAGGCGTTCAGCTGCGGGAGAATGTCAGTTCGACACATCGGCCCGGCCCGTCACGCGCGGGAAAATGCGGATGACGGCCAGAAACAGCCCGAGCGCTACGCACAGACCCATTAGCCCTGCCAGCCCGGCTTCCGGTCCATAGGCACCACCGGTCCAATAGGCTGGCCCCAAACGTTCTATTGTCACGACCGCCCCTTCCGAAGCATTGCCGCTCATCGCAAAGCCGAAAATCTTGGTCTGAGCGAAATTCCAGGCCGCGTGGAAACCTATCGACAGGCCCAGATTACCGGTTAGCAGGAATGGAATGCACAACACCACGCCATTCAGGGTCAAAATGGACAGCGAGGCAATCGATATATGATCGGTGCCGCTATGGGCCGCAGCGAAAATCAATGACGACAGCATCACCGGAGCCACCACCGCGCCCCGTCTATTGCCTCGCGATGAAAATATGCTGCGCAGGCTGGTAAACAGAAAGCCCCGGAAGAAGATCTCTTCCCAGATCGCAACCAGCAGCATTTTTACGAGAAACAGCGCAAACGCGCCGTTCACAAAGACCGCCGATACAGACACCATATGAACAGCGCCGAGCCCGATCGATACCGCGAATATAAACGCCACGGACACCACCCCGATCGCAAGGCCGGCTGCGGTGCCGAACAACAGCCTGCCGCCTGGCAGGAGCCCGAAATCTCCAAAAGGCCGACGATCAACATAACGGGCCCAGACCACCAACAACCCGATCAAAACGGCATCCGCCAGAAGAAATTGCAGAACAGCATTGGGAACGAGCAACAGCGGGGCCACGCATAGGAGCAATGCCGGTACGAACAGAAACAACCGCATAATTGCGCCACGCCTGCTTCCGCCGCCCATCGGCATTGAATCCATAGATGGTTGCTCCCCAAACGACCGGCACACAGTCTATCCACCACACCCCCTTGCCACAAGGCGGCGATGGCAGCATAGAGCGCCCGACTCTGGCCCTGCAGGGAGATGCCAGCCATGAAAACACGTATCCATGTCACCTTGAAGAACGGGGTCCTTGACCCTCAAGGCAAGGCTATTCACCACGCGCTCGAATCGCTCGGTTTTGAAGGCGTCAACGATGTCCGTCAGGGCAAATTGATCGAGCTCGATCTCGACGAGAGCGTTTCTGACGCAGATATTGAGGCGATGTGCAAAAAACTGCTCGCCAATATGGTGATCGAGAATTTCGAGATTGAGAGAGAGGCTGCCTGATGAAGAGCGCGGTCATTGTCTTTCCCGGATCCAATTGCGACCGCGATATGGCGGTGGCGCTTGAACAGGCGACCGGCACAAAGCCGCATATGGTCTGGCACCGCGAAACCGCGCTGCCTGATGGCCTTGGCCTGATCGCTCTGCCCGGTGGTTTTTCCTATGGTGACTATCTGCGCTCCGGCGCGATTGGGGCGAATTCTCCGATCATGCGTGAAGTGAAAGCAGCCGCTGATCGCGGCGTTGCCGTTCTGGGCGTGTGCAATGGCTTTCAGATGTTGACCGAAGCGGGTTTGCTGCCCGGTGCGCTGCTCCGCAATGCCGGGATCAATTTCATTTGCCGCGATGTCGCAGTCACGGTTTCGTCAAGCCAGACGGCCTTCACCAGCCACTATGCATCGGACGAAGCGATCACTGTTCCCGTCGCCCATCATGATGGCAATTATTTCGCCGATGATGCCACGCTAGACCGGATCGAAGGCGAAGGCCGGGTGGCCTTTCGCTATGCTGAAAGCTGCAACGGATCGGCGCGCGATATCGCCGGGATCGTCAACGAGGCTGGCAATGTGCTTGGCATGATGCCGCATCCTGAACGCATGATCGAACCGGCCCATGGCGGCACGGACGGCAAGCGACTGTTTGACGGGCTGGTCGAAGCTTTGGGTTAGCGCTCGAACGCCGAACTGAATCGCGCCAGCAGCATAATAGCTATCGGCCAGAACATCGTATTCCACAGATCATGCCAGTTTCCCGCATATACCTGCGCTGCGCCGATCACTTCGGTATCGTAGATATCCCATAGCTCCCCGATGATTGCGACGAGCAACACGGCGAATAGCGGACGCAGATCGCGCAACGGCAAGCGAAAGATCAGCGCCATTCCGAAAAACACGATCAGCCCGACATAGATGTGCAGCGCATCCTTCGAGAGACCAACCGTGTCGAGCAGCAGTATTTTGGTCTCCTGAAAGACGCTCATCAGACGCTCGTCTTGAAGGGCGTGAAGCCGGTATGCGCGTCATACACGTCAAGGCCTTCGCGCCGCTTGAGCCAGCCGACCACGACATAGGTGACCGGCGTCAGCAAGGCCTCCCAAGCAACCTTGAGCAGCCAGTTGGTGATCATCACGGTGATGACGAGGCTGTTGTCCCAGACACCCCAAAAGGCGAGCGGGTAGAAGATCATGCTATCGATGCCCTGCCCGAAAACCGTTGAACCGATCGTCCGCGACCAGAGATGCTTGCCCTGGGTCCAGACCTTCATCCGCGCCATGACATAGCTGTTCACGAACTCGCCGGCCCAAAAAGCGATGATCGAAGCGAAGACAATCCGCGGGACCTGCCCGAACACCTGCTCATAGGCATCCTGCCCGGTCCAATTTCCATCGGGCGGCATCGCGACGACTATTGTCGCCATCAGCGCCATGAACAGCATCGCGACAAAACCTGCCCAGATGCAACGCCGCGCCCGGGCATAGCCGTACACCTCCGTCAGCACGTCGCCGATCACATAGGAAAGCGGGAAGAACAGGATGCCTGCACCAAAAGCATAAGCGCCGATCACGGGCAGATCGACATTGGCAACCTTGCCGGCGCCGATCACGTTGGAGAGCAGCAGGACAACCACGAACGCCACCATCACGAAATCGAAATAGCGCATCCGCCTGTTGCCCAGCGCGGAAGCGTCGATTTTCTCGATTGTTGCGTCGCTCATAGAGCTCCACCTGCCCCATCTTCATCTTGCAATCCAGCCGAAATTGGCGTGAAAGCCGCCCATGTTTTCGATTTTCACATCGATGAAGGTGTTTAGCGACCCCTGGGTCGGCCATCCGGGACTGAACCGGCTGGGCATGCATCGCAAACGCCTGAAAGCGGCGCAGACAATAACGCGCTTGCGCCGCGCCCAATCCGTGCGCGGGCTCAACAGCGATGAACAGCATCTGCTTGATCATGGCTATGTCGCGATCGAAAACTTCCTTCCCGATCATGAATTCTCGGCCCTGCACAATGAATGCCATGCCGCTGTGGATGCCGCTAAAACTGCTCATCCACTGCCCGAGAAACCGGAAGTGTGGGGCTTTGGCGAGAGTGACCGGCATGACTGGGGCTTTGACCGATTCGATGGAAGCACGCTCAATCGCTTCATAAAGCCCGGGCCGCTTGCTGCTGCCTTTCCGCGCAATAGAAGCTTCAAGCGCCTGGCGCGCACCGTGACCGGCAAAACCATGTCCCCGCGCCGCAACTGGATCTACCAGACGGTCAATGGCGATGACGACGAGATCCCCGACCAGCAGCGCGAATTTCACCGCGACACATTTTTCAACTGCATGAAATACTGGTTCTTTATCGATTCTGTGCGCGAGGAGGATGGGCCGTTCGTTTATGTGCCGGGCAGCCACAAACTGACGCCGGAACGCCTGGCATGGGAAGAGACGAAGGCCGACGCGGCAGTCGAGGCACGGATTCAACAGAACCGCAGGGGCATGACCGGCTCTTTTCGTATTGAAGAAGAGGAACTTGCAGCGCTCGGCCTGCCCAGGCCGCAAACCTATCCGGTGCCCGCAAACACACTGATCGTCGCCAATGTCTTCGGCTTTCACCGCCGCGGCGATGCCCAGCCCGGCACCGACCGGCTATCGCTTTACGGCAATCATCGAC
>CAJQMX010000057.1 GCA_905479515.1 uncultured Parasphingopyxis sp. | reverse complement strand
CCGATGCCGCCGAGGCCGAACACGACGACATTGTCGCCGACCTGAACCTTGGCCGTGTTGGTCACCGCGCCGACACCCGTTGTCACACCGCAGCCGATATAGCAGCTCGATTCAAACGGCGCGTCCTCGCGGATCTTCGCCACGGCGATTTCGGGCAGCACGGTGAAGTTCGAGAATGTCGAACAGCCCATATAATGGAAGATCGTCTCACCCTTATAGCTGAACCGGCTGGTGCCATCGGGCATAAGGCCCTGGCCCTGCGTCGCGCGGATCGCCGTGCACAGGTTTGTCTTGCCGGAAAGGCAGCTTTTACACTGGCGGCATTCGGGCGTGTAGAGCGGGATTACATGATCGCCGGGCGCGACTGAGGTGACGCCTGCGCCGACTTCACGGACAATGCCTGCGCCTTCATGGCCGAGCACGGAAGGAAACAGCCCCTCGCTGTCCAGCCCGTCCAGCGTATAGGCATCGGTGTGGCAGATGCCCGTCGCCATGATCTCAACCAGCACCTCGCCAGCCTTGGGGCCTTCAAGATCCAACTCGACAATCTCAAGCGGCTTCTTTGCTTCAAACGCTACGGCAGCACGGGTTTTCATTACAGGGCATCTCCTTGGCTATACCGGAAATCGATGGACCGAAATTCCGGGCGCGCAAGCCATCACCGAATTGGGGGGGCGGCGTCAAGGAGAATGGCGCATGATTGTTTGCGCTACAGGTGGCCGGCGAGTTTTTGGGCGATAATGGATGCTGTATCGTTCAGTACCGGAACATAGCGATCGATCTTTTGCGGGGTTATTTCCACCTGGTGGAAAGACAGCGAAATCGCCGCGAAAGTTTCCCCGTCACAATTGATCAATGGCACTGCAATACAGAACAGATCTTCGCTGACCTCACGCTTGTCGAGTGCATATCCGTTGCCGCGGACGGAAACGATCTCGGCGCGCAATATATCGGGTGAAACAAGGGTGTTGGCGGTCAGGCTCACAAATGGGCCGTTGTCCAGATAGGCTTCAAGCTCTTGTTCTGGCTCTGCCGCTAGCAGGATCTTGCCGATAGCGGAGCAATAGGCTTCCAGCTGCATTTCCTCGCGCGTGAAAAGCTCTGTTTTCGCACACCCTTCTTTTACGAGATAGGTGACCATCCCGCTTTCCAGAACGCCGAGATGGGCCGTGCACTCATATTTCCTCGCCAGTTTCGCAAGCAGGGGGCGGGCAATGCCGGATGCCACATCCGCAATCGACAGATTTGCGCCAAGGCGGCGCAGTTCGGGCCCCGCATGATAATGCCCGCGCCGGCTTCGCACGAGATAACCCTGCTGGACCAATGTCTCGGCAAGGCGATGCGCAGTGGGAAGCGGAATGGCTTGCGACGCCGCGATTTCTGTCAGGCTATCCCTGCCGCCGTCGGCAACGATCAGCGAAAGCAGCCGGAATGCTTTTGTGACCGACTTGTTGGTATCTTTTTTAGTTTTCACAATATGAGAGATAGCGTGTTTGGCCGTGTCGCTGCAAGTCAGGGAGCGTGATAGGAGAATCGCAAATGGAGAGAGACATGACAGAGACTCATGAATTGGCTGCCCGGAAACTGCGCGATGCATATTCCGGCAAAACGATCCCGCCAATGCGCGATACGCTGGACCCCACAGATGTTGATGGCGCCTATGCGATCCAGTCGATCAACACCAAATATTGGGAAGAGCAGGGGCGGCGGGTCGTTGGCCGCAAAATCGGGCTGACGGCAAAATCCGTGCAGGCGCAGCTCGGCGTGGGGCAACCGGATTTTGGTGTGCTGTTTGATGATATGGAAATCGCCGATGGCGGTGTGCTCGAACAGTCGCGAAGCATTCAGCCCAAGGCCGAGGCCGAAATCGCTCTCATTCTCGGCAAGGACCTGCCTTTGCGGGAAATCAACCAGGATGAAATGGCCGATTGCGTAGCGGAGGTCATGGCCGCGATAGAGATTGTCGACAGCCGGATTGCCGACTGGAAAATCACCTTTGCGGATACCGTTGCCGATAACGGGTCTTCCTCCATGTTCGTGCTCGGCAGCGAGCGCAAAGCCCTGCCGGGGCTGGACCTCTGGACCTGCGGGATGGCGCTGGAAGTGAATGGCGAAGTCCAGTCGCTCGGAGCGGGCGCTGCCTGCCTTGGCCATCCTCTCAATGCAGCGACATGGCTGGCCAATACGCTTGCGGAACGCGGTGAGCCGCTGCGGGCGGGGGACATCCTTCTCACCGGCGCCTTGGGACCAATGGTCACGCTTTCACCCGGCGATGAAGTGAAAGCGACGATCGGCGGGCTCGGTTCGGTATCCTTTAGCTATGAGGCATGACGGCAATGTGTAAAAAAACCAAAGTCGCGATCATCGGATCGGGCAATATCGGCACTGATTTGATGATCAAGGTGATGCGTCTGTCTGATGTGCTCGAGATGAGCGTATTCGTTGGCATAGATCCGGATTCTGACGGCCTGAAAAGGGCTGCAAAAATGGGTGTGGCGACCACTGCGGACGGCATTGACGGGTTACTGGCCATGCCGGAATTTGCGGATATCGAGATCGTTTTCGATGCCACTTCTGCAGGCGCACACAAACATCATGACGAAGTTCTGCGGGCCAAGGGAAAGCGGGTTATCGATCTGACGCCGGCCGCGATTGGCCCCTACACCATCCCGCCGGTCAATGGGGATGCCAATCTGGACGAGGCCAATGTCAACATGGTGACCTGCGGCGGACAGGCGACGATACCTATGGTGGCGGCGGTCAATCGCGTGGCGAAGGTGCGCTATGGAGAGATCGTCGCTTCGATCGCATCGAAGTCAGCTGGGCCAGGCACACGGGCCAATATCGACGAGTTCACTGAAACCACGAGTCAGGCCATCGTCGATGTGGGCGGCGCGGAGCGCGGCAAGGCGATCATCATCCTTAATCCTGCCGAACCACCGCTGATCATGCGCGACACGGTCTATTGCCTTTCCGAAGAAGGCGATCAGGCAGAAATCGAACAGTCTATCGAGGATATGGTGGCCGAAGTGCAGAAATATGTGCCGGGCTATCGGCTGAAACAGAAGGTGCAATTCGAACATATCGGTTCGAACCGTCCGTTGCGCATTCCGGAAATGGGAGGGGAATTTACCGGGCTCAAGGTCACGATATTCCTCGAAGTGGAGGGGGCTGCGCACTATCTGCCGGCCTATGCGGGCAATCTCGACATCATGACCTCGGCGGCTCTCAAAACCGCAGAGAAGGTCGCAGCAAGAATGCACGAAGGAGTGGCGGCATGACCTTCGATCCGACGACGGACAAACTCTATATCCAGGATGTGACGCTGCGTGATGGCATGCATGCGATCCGTCACCAATATGGTCTTGATCATGTGAAGGCGATCGCCAGGGCGCTCGACCTGGCGAAAGTTGATGCCATAGAGGTGGCGCATGGCGACGGCTTGCAGGGCTCCAGCTTCAACTATGGTTTCGGCGCGCATACCGATTGGGATTGGATCGGCGCGGTAGCCGAGGTGCTCGAACATAGCGTCCTCACCACGCTGCTGCTGCCCGGCATTGGTACGGTGCACGACCTCAAACGTGCCTATGATCTGGGCGTGCGCTCCGTGCGGATCGCCACCCATTGTACCGAAGCCGATGTATCGAAACAGCATATCGAAGCGGCCCGCAATCTGGGCATGGACGTGTCAGGCTTCCTGATGATGAGCCATATGTCAGAGCCGGACGCATTGGCGCAGCAGGCCGTCCTCATGGAAAGCTATGGCGCGCATTGTGTTTATGTCACCGATAGCGGCGGCGCGATGACGATGGATCAATATGCAGCGCGTGTGCAGGCCTATGACCGGGTGCTGAAACCCGAGACGCAGCGCGGGGTGCATGCCCATCACAATCTCTCGCTCGGCGTCGCGAACAGCATTGTCGCGGTGAAGAATGGTGCGATGCGGGTTGATGCGAGTTTGGCCGGCATGGGGGCAGGGGCCGGCAATGCACCGCTTGAAGTCTTCATCGCTGCTGCGGATGTTGAGGGCTGGAACCATGGCACCGATCTTTTCGCGCTTATGGACGCTGCCGAGGAACTTGTGCGTCCGCTTCAGGATCGCCCGGTCCGGGTTGATCGCGAAACGCTGACGCTTGGCTATGCCGGTGTATATTCAAGCTTTCTCCGCCACGCCGAAAAGGCTGGCGAGGAATATGGCATCGATACACGGACTATTCTTGTCGAGCTTGGCCGCCGCAAGATGGTGGGAGGACAGGAAGACATGATTGTCGATGTTGCGTTGGACTTGGCGGGGCAAGCCTGACCGGCCAGCTGGAGAGCGGGCTAGATCGCACCTCATATCTGGCTGCCGAGTTCCTTGGCAAAATTGAGCAGCATGGCGTCACTGCCGATGCGCCCTATCAGCTGGATTGCAGTGGGAAGCCCGATTGGGGTTGAGAGCGGGATAGCCACGACCGGCGCGCCGATCAGAGATATGGGCTGCGTCAGCAGGCCCAACGAGGCACGAAGCGGCGGCTGACCGATTGCGCGCGGCTTTTCTATGTCTTCGGCGAAGGGGGCAATCATGTTTACGCACGGTGCCAAAAGGATATCAAAGTCCTCGAACAGGCATTCGAAACGCCATGCAAAATCGGCCTGAATTTTTCTCGCTGCATTACACCATTCTGGTTTGATCAACGAGGCGGCGGCCAGACGGTGCCGTGTCTCGGGGTCGAAACGCTCCGGATGCGAACGCAGGTTCCCGCCATGTATCTGGGCTGCTTCATCCGCGACCAGAATATAGGTCGCCGCCCGGGCCGCCTGAACGCCGGGAACTTCAATGCCTGTACGCGCAACCAAACTATCAGAAAATCCGCAGACTGACTCTTCGACTGCGGGGTCCAGACCGGCAACGAATGGCCCGCCAAGCATAGCAATCTTGTTTGGCATGATATCTGTTGAATCCAGCGTACCGGGCAGGGCCAAAGCGTGCGCGACGCGCGAGAGCGTAGATGCGTCGCGCGCGAAAATACCGGGCCTGTCATAGGTTGGCGAAAGGGGCTGCACACCTTGGTTGCTGAAAACACCGGCGCTCGGTTTGTAACCAAATGTACCGCAAAAGGCGGCTGGCACGCGGATCGAGCCCGATGTATCTGTACCGAGAGCAAAATCTACCAGCCCGGCCGAGACCGCCGCCGCAGAGCCGCCCGAAGACCCGCCGCAGATTCGCAGGCTGTCATGCGGATTGCATGCGCGCCCATATTC
>CAJQMX010000056.1 GCA_905479515.1 uncultured Parasphingopyxis sp. | reverse complement strand
GGATGCTATTCTGGTTATTCATGTTCGGTCTCCTGAACCTTGGCCTTGTCAATGTTCCGACCTGTGTCGGTAACGCCAATAGCTATGCAGGAGCCGTGCCAAAATCGAGAAATGGCCGATTCACAACAGGTTAAGTAGTTTTGGGTGGGATTTTACGCCGAATAATTGCGCATTATTGGTGTGATTCACCAACATTTAGGCCACGAATTTCGGGCCGCTGAAATTTGCGCCCCTATTCCGCTTCGGCCTGACGCGCGATCCAGCGGCGCATCTCTTCCTCCAGCGTGCTCAGCGGTACGGAGCCTGTCGCAAGAACGGCATCATGGAAGGTCCGCCGGTCGAAATCCTCGCCCAGCGCTTCTTCGGCTTCGCGGCGCATCCGCTTGATCGTCAACTCACCCAGCTTGTAGGCAAGGGCCTGTCCGGGCCAACTGATATAGCGGTCGATCTCATTCACGATCTCCAGCTCCGACAGGGCGGTGTTGGCGGAGAGATAGTCAATCGCCTGCTGGCGGGACCAGCCATAGTGATGCAGGCCGGTATCGATCACGAGCCGCGCCGCACGCCACATCTCATAGGAAAGCCGTCCGAAATTCTCATAAGGTGTCCGGTATATGCCCATCTCGACGCCGAGATATTCGGTGTACAGCCCCCAGCCTTCGCCATAACCGGAGAAATAGGTGTAGCGGCGGAATTCGGGGCCGGCATCGCGTTCTTCAGCCAGCGCCGCTTGCATGGAATGGCCGGGCGCGCATTCGTGCAGGGTTAGTGCAGGTGCATTGTAAAGCGGCCGGCTGGGCAGGTCATAGGTGTTCATGAGACAGCTTCTCAGCCCGCCGCGTCCGGAGGTGTAATAAGGCGCAATCTCGTCCGGCACCGGCAGGATCGTGAAGCGGCGGCGCGGCAACAGGCCGATCACATCGCCAATCGTCGCATCCGCGCGTTTCGCCACATAGGCGGAGAACATCATCAGCTCTTCGGGCGTCTGCGCATAAAATTGCGGGTCGGTTCGCAGGAAGGTCAGAAACTCGTCAAACGTGCCTTCGAAGCCGCTTTCGGCAATGGTTGCATCCATCTCCGCACGGATACGGGCCACTTCATCAAGGCCGATCTGGTGGATTTGCTCAGCCGTCAGGTCGAGCGTCGTATATTCGCGGATCTGCGCGGCATAATATGCCTCGCCATCGGGCAGCGCATTGGCGGCTGTCGTCGTTCGCGCACCCGGCTGATATTCATCGCGGTAGAATGCGAGCAGTTCGGCATAGGCCGGGACGACGGCATCACGCACGGCCGCAAGCCCTTCTGCGCGCAGGGCGGCTTGGTCGTCGGCAGGGATCGTGGCCGGAAATTCCACGAAAGGCACGAAGAAGGGGTTGGCCTCAGGGTCGGCCACGGCATAGCCGGCAATCGAGGCATCACGGCCCGTCAATGTCACCTGCGGCACGGTGAAACCGCGCGCGAGACCGTCTCGCATATTGGCGATATTCTCGGCAAAATAACGGGGAATATCGCGCATCCGGCCCAGATAGCGGCGATAATCTTCTGCGGTCGTCAGGCTGCCGGGTCGGGGATTGAGGCCGGTCCAGAAAGAGGTGTCGCTGGTCAGCGGCATCTCCCATTCGCGGTACCGGGCGTCAGAGGCTGCATTTTCAAGATTGGCACGGAACACGGCCGCGTTGATCCGCTCGGCTTCCGAAAGCGCATCGACCGGAATCGTGTCGAGCGCCGCAAGGGTCTCCTCCCAATGCGCAAGGCGGCGGAGCTGTGTATCGGCATCGGCGGCCGGCAGATGATCGCCTCTGGTCAATTGGCCATCGGCATCATGGACCTGCGCATATTCCTCCATGCTCCACGCCCAATCTGCTTCATACAGCGCGCGCAACTGCGCATCGGCGCTGGCATGGGCTTCGCTCTGCATAGCTGTTGCGGCAGCGGCGACTGGAAAGGCGATCGGCGAGCAGCCAAGCGCAAGGGATAGCAGAAAGAGGCGAGTGTTCATGATGGCGGCATCCTCAGGCTGGGAATCAGATATGATCGAGCGCATGAATGAACACTGGTGGCAGATCGTCAAGTTTTGTGATGCCACTGGCAATTCCTGCACTCGACTTGATGGCGGTGCCGGGTTACGCTTACGTCAAGTTTCGCGAGATAATGAAGCAGGATGATGTGATGGGTGAAAAAGCGATCAGCGCCGAAGGCGTTGCCGAGAAAGACCGGCTGAACGAGGATAATCTCGACGCATGGATGCGCGAGCATGTTGAGGGGTTCGCCGGGCTGGCCTCATACACGAAGTTCGCGGGCGGCCAGTCCAACCCGACGTACCGGGTGGAAGACCAGGCCGGGCGCGCGCTGGTGCTACGCCGCAAGCCGTTTGGCCCGATCCTGCCTTCGGCCCATGCTGTAGAGCGGGAATACCGGGCGATAGCGGGGCTGCACCCGACCGGCTTTCCTGTCGCAAAGCCTTATGCGCTGTGTGAAGATGACGATGTGATCGGATCTGCCTTTTACATCATGGAGATGGTGGAAGGGCGGACCTTCTGGGACGGCATGCTGCCCGATCAGGAACCTGCCGAGCGGACGTCCATCTATCGCTCGATGATCGGCACGCTCGCCCGGCTACATAATCTCGATTACAAGGAAATCGGCCTCGAAAATCACGGCAAGACCGGCAATTATTTCGAACGCCAGATCAACACCTGGACGAAACAGTATCGCCGATCCGAAACCGAGACGATCGACGAGGTTGAGCGGCTGATCGAATGGCTGCCGAAAACCGTGCCCGAACAGACGCGCACGTCGGTGATCCATGGAGATTACCGGATCGACAACATGATCTATGCGGCGGACCGGCCCGAGGTGGTTGCGGTGCTTGACTGGGAACTGTCGACAATCGGTGATCCATTGGCCGACTTTACCTATCTTGCCCAGAACTGGGTGATGGAGGGTAATGGCACGGCATCGCTGGGCGGGCAGGATCTGGCCGGCACGGGCATCCCAACGCTGGAAGAGGCGACTTCGCTCTATTGCGAGCTGACAAACCGGGATTCAATGCCCGAACTCAACTGGTATTTCGCCTATAACCTGTTCCGGCTGACCGGGATTTTGCAGGGCATCAAGAAGCGCTGGCTTGATGGCACGGCCTCTTCGGCAGAAGCCGAGGAGCGTTCCAAACGCGTGCCGGAACTTGCCGAGGCCGCATGGGGCTTCGCCCGCGCTGCAGGTGCACCAGCCTAGTCACGAAAGGACGGACAATGTCTCAGTTCAATCTCGACGGTAAAGTCGTCATCATCACCGGTTCCTCGCGCGGCATCGGCAAAGCCATCGCGGAAGAAATGGCAGAGCATGGCGCCAAGGTTGTCATCTCAAGCCGAAAGCCCGAGCCCTGCGATGAAGTCGCCGCTGCGATCAATGCTGCGCATGGCGAAGGTACGGCGATTGCGGTTCCGGCGAACATTTCCTCGAAGGATGATCTGCAAAATCTCGTTGACCAGACGCGCAAGGCCTTTGGCAAGATCGATGTTCTGGTCTGCAATGCGGCGTCCAACCCCTATTATGGCCCGATGTCCGGCATGGCGGACGAGCAGTTCCGCAAGATCCTCGACAATAATATCGTGTCCAATCACTGGCTGATCCAGATGGTGGCACCCGAGATGCGCGAACGGCGCGAAGGCTCGATCATCATCGTGTCGTCGATTGGCGGGCTGCGCGGGTCCGAAACCATCGGTGCCTATTGCATTTCCAAGGCGGCCGACATGCAGCTCGCCCGCAATCTGGCGCATGAATTCGGGCCGGACAATGTCCGTGTGAACTGTATTGCGCCGGGGCTCGTCCGCACCGATTTCGCCCGCGCGCTCTGGGAAAATCCCGAGGCGGAAAAAGCCGTCAATGCATCGACCCCGCTGCGCAGGATTGGCGAGCCGCACGAGCTGGCCGGTGCCGCCGTCTATCTGGCATCGCCTGCGTCCACTTTCATGACCGGCCAGTCGCTCGTCGTCGATGGCGGCCGAACCATATAACAAGACCAAAAAACGCGAGAGGATAAGCCTATGAACCGCTTTGAAGGAAAATCGATCATCGTTACCGGCGCGGGATCCGGCATTGGCCGGGCAACGGCGCGGCGCTTTGCGGCAGAAGGCGGCAAGGTGATCGCGGCAGACAAGATGCCGACGGTGCATGAAACGGTTGCCATGATCACTGCCGATGGCGGCACGGCGATCGGCGTTGAAATGGATGCGGGCAGCGAAAGCGACGTGAAGGCGCTGGTCGAACAAGCAATTGCCGAACATGGCGGGATCGATATCGTCTTCGCCAATGCGGGGATTACCGGCGGGCTTTCGGGCGGCCTGTTTGATTCCGATGCTGAAGGCTGGGCCGAAGTGCTCCGCGTCAACCTGATCGGGCCGTATCTTGCGATCAAATATGCCGCGCCGGAAATTGAAAAACGCGGTGGCGGTGCGATTATCTGCACGGCTTCGGTTGCGGGCATTCGTTCAGGCGCCGGGCCGAGCTCCTACTCGGCGTCCAAAGCCGGTGTCATCAATCTGGTGAAGACGGCAGCGCAGCAGATGACGGGCAGCAATGTCCGCATCAATGCGGTCTGCCCGGGCATTATCGAAACCGGCATGACCAAACCTGTCTTTGATTATGCGCGCGATGCCGGAAAGCTTGAGAAGATCGGCCAGCTCAATCCGCTGAAACGCGGCGGCCAGCCGGAAGAGCTGGCGGGGGCGGTTACCTTCCTCGCGTCTGACGATGCCAGCTATGTCAACGGGCAGGCGCTGGCGGTCGATGGTGGGCTGTCGTCCTCTCATCCGGTCACCCGGCAGCTTCCGAAACAGGCCGCGCACTGATGGCCGAGGATTTCTTTGCAGGCAAAGTCGCGATCGTCACGGGCGGCGGGCGCGGGATAGGCGCGGCCACAGTGAAGATATTGGCCGAGCGCGGCGCGAAAGTCGCGATCAACTATTCGAAAAGCAAGGATGACGCAGAGGCTCTGGCGGCCGAATGCGGTGCCAATGCAAAAGCCTTTCAAGCCGATCTTGCGGCTGGCGAGGCGGACAAACTTGCCAAGGCCGTGTTGGCTGAATGGGGCCGGATCGACCTGCTCGTGAACAATGCCGGTACGACGAAATTCGCGAACCATGAGGATATGGACGCGCTTGATGCCGAGGATTTCCTGACGATCTACCGCCTGAATGTCGTGGCCGCGTTTGAAATGATCCGCGCCTGCACGCCCGCGATGCGCGAAGCCGGCGGGGGAACCATCGTCAATGTTGCTTCGGTCGCCGGGATGTTCGGCAATGGATCGTCGGTTGCCTATGCAGCTTCCAAGGGCGCGATGGTCACGATGACCAAATCGCTGGCCCGTGCACTCGCGCCTGACATCCGGATCAATGCCGTCTGCCCCGGTTATGTCGGAACCGGCTGGTTCGCCGATCGGTTCGGTGAGGAAGGGCTGAAGGCGCTGAACGCATCCATCGCCGAGAAAGTCCCGCTCGCCCATGCCGGGCAGGCCGAGGATGTTGCCGACGGGATTGTGACACTGCTCGATGGCGCGACGCGGCTGGCGACGGGGGAGACCTTGCTCCTCGACGCCGGCGCGCATCTCGATGTCGGCCTGTCACGCAGGCCCGGCAAAGAAATATAGAAGCGACACGCCCGCATTCACCCGGAGCTTGTCAAAGGGTGGGCTGATTGGGGGAAGATTCGAAAGGCTAAACAATGAAGTATCGCAAATTGGGATCGAGCGATCTTACAGTGTCCGAGATTGCCTTTGGCACATGGCTCACCACGGGTGTGGGGGTCGAAAGAGACACGGCCATCGCCTGTATCAACTGCGCTTTCGATCTTGGCATAAACTTTATCGATACGGCCAACGTCTATGGACGCGGGGCATCCGAAACCGTGACCGGTGAGGCGCTGAAAGGCAGGGCGCGTGACAGCTATGTTCTCGCGACCAAAGTCTATTTCCCGATGTCGGATACGGATCGCGGCCTTTCCCGCGCGCAGATCCTCAAGCAAATGGACGCTTCGCTAGAACGGCTGCAGACTGACTATGTCGATCTCTATCAATGCCATCGCTATGATGAGGATGTGCCGCTTGCCGAGACGATGGCGGCGCTGACCGATATCGTGAAGGCTGGCAAGGCCCGCTATATCGGCTTTTCCGAATGGGAACCCGATCAGATTCAGGCCGCGCTCGACATGGTTCCGGAAGTCGAGAAATTCGTCTCCAGTCAGCCGCAATATTCACTGCTGTGGCGGCGGCCCGAAAAGGCCGTCATTCCGCTGTGCGCAGAGAATGGCATTTCCCAGATCGTCTGGTCGCCACTGGGGCAGGGGGTTCTTACCGGAAAATACATTGCCGATAACCCGCCGCCTGAAGACAGCCGCGCGGCGAGCGATTCAATGGGCGGCTATATGGAAAGGCTATTGCGGCCAGAGGTGATCAGCGCCGTTGATCAGATCAAACCGCTGGCCGCGCAAGCCGGGTGCAGCATGGCGCAATTCGCCCTGGCCTGGGTGCTGCGTGAACCGAATATCGCTTCCGCGATTGTCGGCGCGAGCCGCCCGGAGCAGCTTGACGACAATGCCGCCGCGAGCGGACTTGAGATTGATCCGGCGCTGTTTGCCCAGGCGGAAACAATCGCGGCGGCCATACCGCGACCCTAAAAATCTGTTTTCAGAAAGCAAAACATGCCGACCAACCTCCAACAAATTCTCGCGAATTTCGCGCCTGCCGATGCTGGTTTCACCGTCGAGATTCCCTCGACCTGGATGCAGGGCCGTACGGCCTATGGCGGGCTGAGCGCTGCCCTTGGCCTGCATGCCGCGCAGCAGTCTGCCGATGACCTGCCGCCGCTGCGTTCAGCGCAAATATCCTTCATTGGCCCGCTTGCCGGTGCGGTGACGATCACGACAAAATTGCTGCGGCGGGGCCGGACGGCGGCCTTTATCCAGTCCGACATTACGTCCGAAAAGGGGCTGGGATTTCGCGCCATCTATGTGTTCATGAAGGCGCTCGAATCCGAAGTGGATTATGCGCATCACGACGCGCCCAATATCGGGCCGCCGCCGCCCGATGAGGATTTGCGATCCGGCCCGCCTGAATTTTTCACCCATCATTTCCAGTATCGCGAAAGCCGCAATCCGGACGAGGAAGGCCTGCCGCGCTTCACGCGCTGGCTGCGCCTTGCCGAACGTGACGGGATCGATCCGATGATCGAGCTGATGGTAATGGGCGATGCCCTGCCGCCCGCTGCCGTGGCGTTGCAGACTCGCGGCGCGCCGGTCAGTTCGATCAACTGGTTCGCCAATATTCTGGAACCTGCGCCCGTGACCGAGAATGGCTGGTGGCTGCTGCGTACCGAGTCCGATCTTGTTCGGCACGGCAATAGCAGCCAGCAGATGGGACTATGGTCAACAGACGGCACCGCAGTGCTGGCTGGTATGCAGAGCGTCGCGCTTTTCAGCTAAACGCGTTTCAGACCTGCGTCAGGCGACGGCCTCCGCAAAATAGAGATCCGGCAGATCCTTTTTCAGGATCTTGCCATTCGCATTGCGGGGCAGGGTGTCTTTCACGAAAACAATCTTCACCGGCACCTTGAACTTGGCCAGCCGCTCCGCGACCCATGCCTGCAGCTCGGCTTCGCTTACCTCCATGCCGGGCGTGCAATGCACCACGGCGGCCGGCTCTTCGCCAAGCTGTTTGTGCGGCAGCCCGATCAGCGCTGCATCGGTGACGGCAGGATGGTCGTACAGGACGTTTTCGACTTCAGACGAATAGATATTCTCGCCGCCGCGAATGATCATGTCCTTTGCGCGATCACAGATATAGCAAAAGCCTTCTTCATCCAGTTTGGCGAGATCGCCGGTGCGGATCCAGCCATCGACAAAGGCTTCTCCGGTTGCTTCCGGCTTGTTCCAATAGCCTTTCACCACCATTGCACCAAAGGCCCAAAGCTCTCCGATTTCACCGGTCGGGAGCTCGCGCGTGCCGTCTTCCGACATGATTTTGAGCTTGGCGACCGGTACCGCCGGGCCGCAGCTGTCGGGCCGGTTCAGATAATCTTCGGCGCTATGGCCGGTCACCGATCCGGATGTTTCCGTCATGCCCCAACCCATTGACGGCGAAGATTTGAAATCGCTCTTGATCTTGCGGACAAGATCGGGGGAGGCGGGTGCGCCGCCATAACTGATGCCGTTCAGGCTTGAGAGATCATATTGATTGCGATCCGGATGTTCGAGGATCTGCCAGGCGATTGTCGGAACACCACCGGTCAGCGTGATCTTTTCGCTCTCGATAATCTCCATCGCCCGTACCGGGTCCCATTTGTGCATGAGCACAAGCTTCGATCCGCTGACGATGACCGGCCCCATCATCGCTGTACAGCCGGTAACGTGGAAGAGCGGGATGACCAGCAGCACCGTCATCGGATCGGGCAATGTGCCGGGAGGCGGCGGTGTCTCACCGCGCCTAAGCGCTCCGCGTGCCGTGGCATAGGCGGAGGAAAGGAGGTTGGTCAGCGAATTGCGATGGGTCGCCACGGCGCCCTTGGGCTTGCCTGTCGTGCCGCTCGTATAGAGGATTGAAGCGTCCGTTTCCGGCCCGATATCGGCTTCGGGGAAATCAGCTTCGGGAAGATTTGCCCAGTCACTGCTCTCCCCGATCAGATCGGAGAGCGCGATCACGCCCTCGTCCAGGGGCCCGCCCGGGCGGGTGACGATGATCGTCTCAATCGCCGGAAGGTTGTCGAGATGCGGCTTAATACGCTCATAGAGCCCGCCATCGGCAATCAGCAGCTTTGCGCCGGAATCCTGCAGGCCATATTCGAGCTCCCCGCCTGTCCACCAGCCATTGAGCGGCACGGCAATTGCGCCGAGGGAGAGTGTCGCGAAATAGGCGACGGGCCATTCGGGCAGGTTGCGTGCAGCAAGGGCGACCCGGTCTCCTTTTTCGATGCCCAGTTCGCGCAGTTTATGCGCCAGCGTCACGGAAGCGCGGAACCATGCTTCGTACGTCACGCGCTCATCCTCAAGCACAATCAATTCGCGTTCGGAAAAGGCAGCGCGGGCGAGGCGGGCAAAATCAGCGAATGTGGGAGGAATATTTTTCCAGACGGTCGTCGGGCGGCCTTCAATCTCGACCGTCTCGGTTTCGAACGGACTACCTTCGGCCGTCAACATGGCGTTAGCCTGTTCGAGCGAGACCACCGGCCAATCGGGATGGTCGGGATTGAGTTCGATATTCGTCACGGAATGTCTCTCCACAAAAAATGGCCGATGGATTTGCGATTCCCCGGCTTTTTATCTTTTGCTCTTGCTATGGTGCGCCGGGACTAATCACAAGGGTGTAAGTAGTTGACGTAACGTCAGCCTTGCCAGCCCCCCAGGCGATGCGCGACAAGCAAAACAAAACTCTATCGGAGAATCCCCCATGTCAGTGATCACCACCGAACGCCATGACGATGTGCTCGTCATCATTTCCAATAATCCACCGGTTAACGCGCTGGGCGCTGCCGTGCGCCAGGGGCTGGTTGACGGCATCGAGGAGGCGCTCGGAGACGATAGCGTCAAAGCCGTCGTCATTCGCTGTGACGGCCGGACCTTTTTCGCGGGCGCGGATATCACCGAATTTGGCAAACCGCCGCAAGGGCCGGGCCTTGGTGAAGCAATCGACCGGATGGAAGCGAGCGACAAGCCTGTTGTTGCCGCGATTCACGGCACGGCGCTGGGCGGCGGCTGCGAAGTTGCGCTGGCCTGTCATTACCGCGTTGCCGTTCCATCGGCCAAGCTTGGCCTGCCTGAGGTTAAGCTCGGATTGATTCCGGGGGCTGCGGGTACCCAACGCTTGCCGCGTGTTGTTGGCGCAGAGGCTGCGCTGCCGATGGTTGTTATCGGCAATCCGATCCCGGCGAAAAAGGCGCAGGCCATCGGACTTGTCGATGCGATTGTCGGCGAAGACAGCCTTGCCGAAGATGCGATTGCCTTTGCGCGCGCGCAGATCGGCAAGCCTGTGCCGCGTTCGAGCGAGGGCACGGCCAATCGTGATGGTGTTGAAAATCCGGCTATTTTTGATGAATTCCGCGCCAAGCATGGCCGCAAGCTGCGCGGATTTGACGCGCCTGCTGCTGCAATTGCCGCGGTGAAAGCTGCTGGGGAGATGTCCTATAAGGATGGCGTTGCGAAAGAGCGTGAGCTGTTCCTGGGGCTGATGGGCGGCACGCAATCAGCCGCCATGCGCCACTATTTCTTTGCCGAGCGCGCAGCCAACAAGATTGAGGGCATCGCGAAGGATATCGAGCTCCTCCCCATCAAGAAGGTCGGCGTAATCGGGGCCGGCACAATGGGCGGCGGCATTTCGATGAACTTCCTTTCCGCAGGCATTCCGGTGACGATCCTTGAAATGGAGCAGGAAGCGCTGGATCGCGGCACGGGCGTCATGCGCGCCAATTATGAGCGCACGGCCAAGCGCGGGCGGATGACCGAGGAACAGGTTGAGCAGGCGATGGGCCTGTTAACGCCGACGCTGGAGTATGATGATCTGGCTGATTGCGATCTGGTGATCGAGGCCGTGTTCGAAAATATGGATGTGAAGAAACAGGTCTTCGCCAAGCTG
>CAJQMX010000055.1 GCA_905479515.1 uncultured Parasphingopyxis sp. | reverse complement strand
TAACCTAAAACAAAGCGATCACCCTTGCGGATATCGCGCTGAAAATCGACGGCTTTACCCAGAAGACTGTATGTTTGCAGCAGAACAGGCATCGGTGTGTCCTGATTGCGTGCGGCCTCATAAAGACTGGCTGTGATCTTGCCCGACGCCGAGATCAGGCCAATACTGTGTTCGATCAGCTGGGTTTGAGCCTCGAAGTTATTGTCGGCGGAGCGTTTTATAGCGACGAGGCGATCAATCTCCGGAACCAACGCAAGACTTTCGAGACGGCGCTCCGTGGCTGCTTCGTCACCTGCCCGGAAACTCAATTTCAATTCCTGACCCACCTTAAGCGCACGGAGATCGATCATCGATTTTAAGCTGTCGCTGGCCGCACGGGCCTCACTGCCGGAGACGCCAGCCCTAACGAGGGCACCCAGCAGCGTGTCCCCCGGCTCAAGAAGCAGTTCAATTGTCTGCTCGCTCTTTTCACGCCGAACAGACAAATTTTCGCGTTTGCTTTTCCGCTCGTAATCGCCAGCATCAAGAAACACCGGTGCGGATACTACTTCCACCAATGGCTTGGTGTCGGAACTTCCTAAGAGTGAACCGACTGAAAGCATTATAGCCGTTCCGACACCCGCAATCCCAATAAGTCCATACATTTGATTGCGCTTCATTGCTCGGGTCCGGAGGCGCCCACGCTGTAGATGGGAACGGATACGTCGACTCGTCCGGCGTTCTTGAAGATCAGCGTCATCGAGAATTGTCCGCCTTTTGTCAGCGGTTGCTGCAGTTTCATGAGCATGACATGCAGGCCTCCGGGCGCCAGTGTGACGGAACCATTCGCTGGTATTTCCAGAGGGCCGACCGGCCCCATGGTGGAAACGCCGTCCTTTATCTCCATCCTGTGTACTTCCGGCATGGCGGAAACGGTTGTTTCAATTCCGGTAAGGATGTCAGCAGTTTGACCTTCGTTCCTGATAGTTACGTAAGCGGCGGCCGGACGGGACATGCCGATCGATGCGCGCGCCCATGGAGTTTCGATAACCAGATTTCCAACCCGAGTAGGCTCAGCCGACGCTGGAAATGCAAAAGCAAAAAAGAAAAAGGCTAATAAAAGTGAAGGTAAAGCTTTTGACATATTGAATCTCATAATTTCTGTTCAAGGTCCGCAACGATTTCCTCCGGCGACATCCCATAACTGTATGTCCGGATGAAAGCGCCATCGGGAGAAATAAGATACACCGCAGAGGTGTGCCCCATAATGTAGCCGTCTGGAGCAGATTCCTGCGGCTGTTTTTCGAAGTAGGCCTTGAATGACTCCGCGGTCTCAGTTATCTGCGAGCCCGTTCCTGTCAATCCAACAATGGCCGGATGAAAGGCGGAGACATACTGCGCCATGGTCTCCATCTGGTCGCGATCAGGATCAACAGAAATAAATAGTGGCTTTATTGCTTTTGCGTCCGCCCCGAGTTGTTCCATCACGCTGGCAAGATCGGCGAGCGTCGTCGGGCAGATATCCGGACAATTGGTGAATCCGAAAAAGACCAGAAGCCATTTGCCCCGGTAAGTTTTCTCCGTGACGACATTTCCTTGATGATCGGTCAGAGAGAAGGTCGGAGTGAAGGTAGTTGCCGTGTTCTGCGATGTGCCATCCTCTATAAGATGGCTAGCATCCTGAAAGATATTTAGCCAAAGAAAGAGGATCAAACCAACTGCGACAGCTCCCCAAAGAATAAGATGAATTGTCTTCAATTCTCTGCCACCTCCGCCTTGACCATACTTTGCAATTGCTGAGTTCCAAAGTCCGTTAGCGGTTTTCCGTTAACAAAAAACGTTGGTGTCTTGTTCACGCCGATTGCGTTTACATCGGACGCGTCCAAATTCATAGTGCCCACGATATCCGGCATCTTTACATCCGATCTCGCTTTCTCGATATCAAGCCCTGTGCCTTCTAGAACTGTCCAGACACTGTCTGCTGAACGTCCATGAGGGGCCCATCGTGATTGTGTTTCAAAGAGCCGTTCGAGAACCGGTTCGAATCTGCCTTGCAAACGGGATGCTTCAAGGATGCGAATGGCTTCCTCTGATGTTGGATGAAATGCGGCGTAACGAAGTACTACGCGTACCTTGTCAGGATAAGCTGTCATGATTTCTTTGACGACAGGGTAATAGGCTCGGCAAGCCTCGCATGCAGGATCAATAAACTCGACAATAGTAACAGGTGCGTCGACAGTGCCGAGTACAGGCGAATGTGGCCGAACAAGCTCCGCATTATTTGAAGTATTGGATGATGACATATCGGACGGTTTGTCGCCAATGGGCTGATAAAGAAATGCGCCGAACGCAAAAATTGCGATAGCTACCAAGGCTGTGGCTCCTATGACGATTCGGCGGCTCATATCGAAGACTTTCTTAAAGGAATGGTGAGTAACAGAATAATAGCTATGAAACCGGCAGCGGACAGGAATGGCAGAGGCAAAACCCAAAACAAGGTCTGTTCGTCGCCCGTGCAGGACGGTCCCTCTCTCGTGCAGGGTTGGACTGTTTCTGGAATTATTCCGGCAAAGAGAAGACTATGCCAAATGGCTATAACGGCACCTATTATTGCGATCGGTAGTACGTAACGGCGTACTGCCATGTCAGATGAGAAAGATGCAATACCCAGAATTAGCGCGAGTGGAAACATGGCTATACGTTGGTACCAGCATAGGACGCATGGCGTTCGTTCCATAATCTCGCCGATGAATAACGCGCCGAGCGTCGATACGAGTGCAATCAGCCACGCAAGAAACAGGGAATTTTTCTGGGTTTCAGTGCACATCCGATTACCCGTCTACTCGGCAGCCACGGTTTCAACTGTATGTTGGCGTTCCTTGAGCGCTTGCGCGATGATTTGTATGGACGACCACAGAAAGAGACCGGCCATCAACCCGGCAACGGCTAGGTCCGGCCATGCCGTGCCAGTGGCAAAGACACCGCCCGCCGCCAGCATGACGGCGACATTGCCAATTGCATCATTGCGACTACAGAGCCACACCGACCGAACGTTGGCATCGCCGTCCTTATAGCGCAGAAGCACACCGACACTGGCAAGATTGGCCGCAAGCGCGAGCACGCCTATAGCCCCCATAACCGGTGCCGACGGGAGACCGAGCACAAGAACCTGATAGGCCGTTGATCCGAAAACCCAAAGCCCCATAAGAGCCAGACTGACCCCCTTGAGAAGTGCCGCCGTGGTGCGAACACGAACAGACATTCCCAGAACGAATAAACTGATGCCGTAGGTCAGAGAGTCGCCAAAGAAATCTAGCGCATCCGCTTTCAGCGCCTGTGAACCGGCAATCGAGCCCGCAATCATCTCGACGACGAACATACTCGCATTAATGCCAATGACGACCCACAAAGCTCGACGGAACCCTTTTGTCGCTCCGTCAAACTTGGGTTCATGTTGGCAACAACCAGCAGACATAGTCTTCTCCAATATTGTTGGTTACATCTCAATGCTACATATATACAGTCTACAGTAACTATAGGTTCAAGGAGAAAATTAACATGTCCAATGAGCTCACCATCGGTCGCGTAGCCAAAGGTACTGGTTGCAACGTGCAAACGATCCGGTATTACGAGCAAATCGGCCTCTTGCCATTGCCACGGCGCTCAGAAGGAAATCAACGACTTTACGACGACTCGGCTGTACAGAAGCTCAGTTTCATCCGCCATGCACGGGAACTTGGCTTCCCTCTGCAAGCCATCCGAGACCTGATAAGTCTGGCGGATAGGCCGGATAAGTCGTGCGAGGCAGCAGATGCGATTGCTAGAGAACAGTTGGAGGACATTGGCAAGCGACTCCAACGTCTTCAGGCGCTTCGGAGCGAGCTTGAGCGTATGGTTGAGCAATGCAAGGGAGGGCGGATCGCTGATTGTCGGGTAATTGAGACACTTGGCGATCATAGTCTCTGCGAGACGGACGATCATGTTTTACCGAAGGTCCGTCCTTGATGATGACCATCAGTGCGACGACCACCACCTATGGGCTGTATTTCGCGGCGGCGCTAGCCGAGATCGCAGGATGTTTCGCGTTCTGGGTCTGGCTGAAGCTGGACAAATCAGCTTGGTGGAGCGTACCAGGCGTTGCCAGCCTGATAGTTTTCGCTTGGCTTCTGACTCGGATCGACAGCGATTTCGCTGGGCGCACCTACGCGGCCTACGGTGGCATCTACATAACTAGCTCGCTTTTTTGGCTCTGGGCGGTGGAAGGTCAGAGACCTGACCGCTGGGACAGCATAGGCGCTCTTATCTGCATTGTTGGCGTCGGATTGATCATTTTCGGGCCACGCGGGAACTGATCGAATATTTGAGGTCAAGTCGGAGAGCCTGTGGTGTATACAACAGGCCTTCGACTAAAGACCATGGGGACCGACTTAGGTCGGTTTATTAACTCCCCGACTACCAAAGTTCTGGAATACCCGACAAGCGTTGCTTCTTTCGGTCTACAAACATTGGTTTAAAGTTTC
>CAJQMX010000054.1 GCA_905479515.1 uncultured Parasphingopyxis sp. | reverse complement strand
GGCTGCTGTTCACCATGCGACCGAGGCGTACAAGGTCGCCCCGATGCTTGCCGAACGCGGCGTCTGCGCGGCGGTCTGGCCTGACTGGTGGGGTTTTAAGCGCGAGGCGGAAGATGCGATCCCGGAAAACGCAGCTTTTGTAGATGCGGTCGGGGGCTGCGCGGTCATGCATTCCGACATTCCCGTGCTTGGGAGTCTGCTCAACATCGAAGCAGCCAAGGCGGCAGCGGCTGGGCGGCGTGCAGGGCTGGATATTCCGCCCGAACGTGCAATCCGCTGGATCACGTCCAACCCGGCCCGCGCTATGGGCCTTGGCGACAGGATCGGGCAGCTTGCGCCGGGCATGAATGCCGATCTTGTTTTGTGGTCGGGCGATCCGTTCAGCGTCTACAGCCATGCCGATCTCGTGCTTATCGACGGCGCGGTCGCCTATGATCGAACCGATCCCGCGCGCCAACCGGTTCCCGATTTCGAGCTTGGCCGACCACAGCGGGAAGGCATAAGATGAGAAAGCTACTCTTCCTCATTCTGGTCATCCTGGCTGTGCCCAGTCAGGCCGAAACACTTGCCATTATCGGCGCGCAAGCCTGGACGAACAGGTCTGACCAGCCGGTTGAGAATGCCACGATCATCGTCGAAAATGGTAGGATTTCTGCTATCAGATCGGGTCTTGCACCGCCTTCCAATGCCCGGATTATCAATGCGGACGGCCGTCCGGTCACCCCGGCGCTCAATGCGGCGACGACCCAGATCGGGCTCGTTGAACTTGGCAGCTCGGACGATACCGATGACCGCAGCAATTCCTCCGGCCCACTTGGGGCAGCGTTCGATGTGGCTCTCGCGGTCGATCCCAACCTTCTGACTGTCCAAGAGGCACGCGCGGAGGGCGTTGCGCGCGCCATGATCTTTCCGGGTTCGGGGGAGGGTATCTTCGCGGGAAGCGGCGCGCTGTTACACCTTGTGCCCGGTTTCGATATTGTTGAACGGCCACGCGCCGCCATGTTCATGGTGAGCGGTGGCAGTGCAGGCGACGCGGCGGGTGGTTCGCGCGGCGCGGTATGGGCTCTGCTGCGCAACGCGTTTGATGAAGTTCGGGGTGATAACGGCCGTGGCAATGCGCCGCGCGACGATCTGCTCAATGCGCTGGATCTCGCCGCGCTGCGCCCGGTCTTGTCGCGCGCAATCCCGCTCGCCGTGGTCGCCCAGCGCGAGGCCGATATCAGGCAGGCGATGGCCGTTGCGCGTGAATATCGCATCCGACTGATCATCCTTGGCGGTGCGGAAGCCTGGCGGGTGGCGGGCGATCTTGCTGCTGCCCAGATTCCCGTCATCCTCGATCCGCTCGATGAATTGCCCGCCAGTTATGACATGATCGGCGCGCGGCGAGACAATGCCGCGCTGCTGACCCGAGCGGGTGTACGCACCGCCTTTTCGGTTTCAGGCCAAGGCATTTATCTGAGCTACAATGTCGGCCCGGCGCTGCGCGAAGGCGCGGGCATCGCGGTTGCAAATGGCCTGCCCTATGCGGCGGCACTGCGCGCTATCACGCAAGCCCCCGGCCAGATTTGGGGGAGCGGCGGCGGCACGCTTGCAGCGGGTGAGAATGCCGATCTCGTTGTCTGGGATGGCGATCCACTCGAACCTGCCAGCGCGCCGCTACATGTGTTTATTGCCGGGAGCGAAATACCGCGCGAAACGCGTCAGACGTTGCTGCGTGATCGCTACCATCCTGCGCGCGCCAATGATCCACTGCCACCGGGCTACCGGTGAGAGCGGCACTTCTTTCGCTGATCCTGCTCGCTACCCCTGCCACCGCGCAGGACAGCGAGGCGCTCTATCATCCCGTAACCGGGTCCGAGCAAACTGCAGAAGAAGGGCGGCGCGGCCAAGCCTTGCCCCTACAACCCGCGCGCACCATTGCCATCGATCTCGACGAGGGGACCTGGCTTTCTCCCGATCTCTCGCCCGATGGCCGCACGGTCTTTTTCGAACTGCTTGGCGATCTCTATTCGGTTGACCTTGGAGGAGGCGAGGCACGGCAACTGACTTCGGGCATGGCCTTTGATTCCCAGCCGGTTGTTGCGCCCGATGGGCAGCAAATTGCTTTTCTCAGCGATCGTTCGGGTGCCGAGAATATCTGGATAGCCCGGCCTGACGGCACGAACCCGCGCCAGCTCAGCCTGCGTGATGACAATGCGGTCTTTGCCTCCCCGGCATGGAGCGCGGATGGCAGCAGCATCTTCGTATCCCGCTACCGGGTTGAATATGCGAGTTTCGAGCTGTGGCGCTTTGATGTGGAGAGCGGCGACGGAACGCTGCTGATCCCGGTGCAGGCGGAGAATGACCCCTCAGGCAGTCAGATGTCGAGCGTGCTCGGTGCGGCGCCCTCTGCCGACGGGCGGTATCTCTATTTCGCACGGCATATCGGGGCCATTGACCATGTCCGCGTCCCGGAATGGACTATTGTCCGGCGCGATCTTGCCAGCGGCGAGGATGAGGTTCTCGTCTCCGCACCGCGCAGCCCGCGCCCCGACCTTATCCTCGGCACGGCGTTCCGGCCTGCCGTCTCTCCGGATGGCCGCCTGCTTGTGTACGGTGCGCGTGATCGCGGCCGAACCGGGCTCCGGTTGCTGAACCTAGAAACGCGCGATGATCGCTGGCTCGCCTTTCCGGTCCAGCAGGACGAACTTCAGGCTTCGGCGTGGCGTGACTTTCTGCCGCGCCATGTGTTTACGCCCGATAGCCGTGCCCTGATCCTCAACGAGGGTGGCAAGTTGGTGCGGCTGGATATCGCGAGCGGTACGCGCACCGACATTCCCTTTCATGTCGAAACGGAACTGGGCATCGGTCCATCGACGCGGCAGGCCGTGCGGGAAGACACCGGGCCGGTTCGCGCGCGGATCATCCAGAACCCGGTTCAGTCGCCCGATGGTACGACCCTCGCCTTTTCGGCGCTTGGCAGCATTTACCTCATGCCGCTCGACGGGACTGGCGAACCCCGCCGGCTGGCAGGCGGGTTCCAGCCAAGCTGGTCGCCGGATGGGGCGCAAATCGCTTTTGTCCGCTGGACAGCGCGCGATGCTGGCCATGTCTGGGCGATGCCGGTGGCGAATGGCGAAGCGCGGCGCATCACTGACGTTCCGGCCTATTATACATCGCCTGTATTCGCGTCCGATGGCGACACGATAATCGCACTGCGCTCAAGCAATGTCGTGCGCATGCACAGCTATATGGAATATGGACCGCTGCGGCAGGCCGAGCTGGTTGCCATCCCGGTGGCTGGCGGTGCAGCGGAAGTTATCACACGCGGTACCATGGGCGGGACGCCGCATTTCGCCAGCGATCCGGGTGAAGTTCTGCTGAGCTTTGGTGACGGCACCAATGCTGTTGATCTTGAGACCGGTGAGCGCCGCGCGCTCGTCAATGTCACCGGGCCAGGCTGGTATTTTTCCGACAGCCGCGCCCAGGCGGATGATCTGCGGGTCAGCCCCGATGGCCGTTTCGCGCTCGTTCAACTGGCGCAGCAGCTTCACCTCATTGTGCTGCCCGAGCCCGGGACAACGCTCGATCTCAGCGATCCCGGCGTTGCGCACCGCCAACTCACCTCGGTGGGAGCAGATTTCTTCGGCTGGGCCGATGAGGGCAGCACGATCACATGGGCGATCGGATCGACTTTTTACCGCCGCCCACTCGCAGATGTGGCGCTTGATCCGCCCGGCCAAGTCGCCTCGGAGCCGGACATTGGCGGAGCTGCTTTTGAGGCGGTCGTCGAGCTGCCGCGCGCCGTACCCCTAGGCAGCATCGTGCTGCGCGGTGCGACCGCCATTACCATGAGCGCTCTCGGGACCATCGAAGATGCCGATATCGTTATATCCGGAGACCGCATCGTCGCAATCGGGCCGCGCGGCTCTGTGCCTGTTCCCGCCGGTGCGGAAATTCGGGATGTCTCGGGCCGGTGGATCATACCCGGGCTAATCGATGCCCATGACCATATCGCGGACATCCGGCGCGGCGTTCTGGATTTCACAAGCTGGGGGCCACTGGCCAATCTTGCTTATGGCGTCACCACAGCCTTTGACCCGTCAACACTGAGCATCGATATGCTTGCGTATCAGGATGCGATTGATGCCGGGCTGATGGTGGGATCACGCATCCGCTCAACCGGGCCAGCCATCTTCTCGTTCAACGAATTCACCAGCTATACCGAGGTTGAGGCTGTGCTGCGGCGCTACCGCGATCATTATCGGCTCGGCAATATCAAGATGTACCGCACCGGGAACCGCCGTGTCCGGCAATGGGTTGCGATGGCCGCGCGCGAGCTTGGGCTGCATCCGACGACCGAGGGCGCATTGTCGGTCAAGCTGGACATGACGCAGATCATTGATGGCTATGCCGGGCTCGAACATGCGCTGACCGCCGTTCCGCTTTATGACGACCTGTCGACATTGCTGGCGGAAAGCGGGATTTCCTATACGACCACGCTTCAGATCACCAATGGCGGCGCTGAAGGCCAAGACTATTTCATCGTTCGGGACCAGCCAGCCAATGATGCCCTGCTTGGCCGTTTTGTGCCACGTTTCATCGTCGACATGAAAATGCGGGAACGCACCTTCCGCGAACTGGACGATTATCTGTTTCCCGAGATCGCCGAGAGCGTTGCCCGTGTGCAGCGCCAAGATGGGCTCATCGGTCTCGGTTCCCATGGTGAGAATCCCGGCCTCGGTTTTCACTGGGAAATGCAGGCGCATGTTATGGGCGGAATGACGCCCGCCGAGGCGATCCATGCCGGCACGATCGGCTCCGCAGCGACCATCGGGCGAGAGGCCGATCTTGGGAGCCTTGAACCGGGGAAGCTCGCAGACCTTGTGATCCTGACACGCAATCCGCTGGAGGACATCGCCAACACGCTGGCCATCGAAGCGGTCATGCTGGGCGGCCGGCTCCGCGATGGCGCGACCATGGACGAAATCTGGCCGCAGCCACAGCCACTGCCGCGCCGCTGGTACTGCGATGATCGCCCGCCGGGAACGCCCGATCCCTGCATTGTGAATTTCGAAAGGACTGACTGATGAAATATGTCGCCGCCGCTCTCGCTTTGGCTCTCGCCGTACCGGCTTTCGCCCAGGATGAAGCCGAGCCCGCCGAAGTGCCTGAAATGGTCGTCGAGATTTACCGGATAGCGCCCGGCCAGCATGCGGCGTTTCTCGAAGCGATTGCCACCTATGACGAGGTGAACCGCCGGGCCGGACTGCCGCCGCGCCAGCTCTATGTGCACAGCAGCGGTGCGAGCTGGGATTTCATGCTGATCCAGCCAGCCTCGATCCCCGATGAAAATCGCGCTGCGCTTGATGCGGCCTGGGACGAAATGGACCTGCCGTCTGGGCCCGATTTCTTCATCGAGTTTCGGCAATTTGTTGCCGAGCATACCGATACAGTCGTCAACGGCCCGACCACGGCGGCCGATTATCTCGGCCGCCGCGAGCGGGATTAACGGATCAGAACTTGCGTGTGACTGAGCCGATCACCTGACGGCTCTGTCCATAGATGCAGTTCGAGCTGCTGGCGCAGCGCCCGACAAACCGGTCATCGAACAGGTTCGATGCATTGATGGCAAAGCGCCAGTCTGGAAGGTCATAATGGACCATCGCATCGAACAGGGTCGTGCCGGGCATCCGGAAGGTGTTCGCATTGTCACCGAAGCTGCTGCTCAGATGGCGAATACCCGCGCCAAAACCAAGGCCGCCAAGGGGGCCGCGCTGGATAGTGTAATCAACATAGGCCGATATTTTGTGCCGCGGTGTCGTGACAAGACGGTTGCCCGTTTCGTCAGGAACATTGCTCTGCGTCACCTCGGCATCGAGATAGGTGTAGGAGCCGTTGATCGTGATCTCGTCACGAATACGGGCAATGCCTTCCAGCTCGAAGCCATTCACCTCCACTTCGCCGATCTGGATCTGGTCGAACGGTCCCGCGCCCGCTGATGTGTCGAGCGTGGGAATGTTATCCTGCGTGATGCTGAAGATAGCGGCGCTGGCGAAAATGCGAACATCATCGCCGGGCGTTCCGCGTTCATATTTGATGCCAGCTTCAATCTGTTCGCCGGTTGATGGGACGAAGAGAACGCCATTGCGATCCTGACCCGAAATCGGCTGGAAGGACGTCGCATAGCTCACATAGGGCGCAAAGCCGTTGTCGAACAGATAGTTGGCGCCAACACGATAGGTGAATTCATCATCGTCGCGCGAAACACCGGCGTTGCGATTGGTAGTGTCGACCCAGTCCCGACGCCC
The DNA here is from genome assembly GCA_905479515.1 of uncultured Parasphingopyxis sp. The sequence goes on along the minus strand of CAJQMX010000054.1, from coordinate 27,384 downwards.
AGCGAGCGTAAGGATGAAATTGCCGATCCGGGCTTGGTCTTGCGCATAGATGCCGATCTGTTCCTGCTTCTGGTTGGTGAAGGGAAAGAAACCCGGCGTCGTGAAGGGCGCGCCCTGATTATAGACCGGATTGAACAGGTCGATTGACGGGGCAACCGCGAAACCGAACATGCTCTCGTTGCGGAAATTGCGGAAATCCATGCCGACAATCATGCGATGCTCGATGGCTCCGGTCGCGAATTCACCGTGGAAACGGTTGTCCGTCGCAAATTCCTGAACATCTTCGCTGTACGGGAAATTGAACCGGAAAACCGTGCGATTATCCACATCGAGCCCTGCGCCATAAATGACATTCTGGAGCTCGCTATAGTCGAACCATTTGGTGTTGTTCTCAAACCGCAGGCCATCGGCCAGCGGCTGGACGATCTGGAAACCGACACCAAACTGATCGCGCTCATAGAAATTGTAATCGGGTTCGCCGAGGTTGGTGGAACGCGATACGCGGCCCAGTGGATTCGGCAGCAGCGTGCCGGCCGCAGGAAGGAAGCCGTTGGTATCGCCATTGACGCGGTCATGCTGATAATAGCCGAGCAACGTGACTTCGGTTCCCCAAGGGGCTTCGAACATCAAGGCCGGTGCAATGAAGGTGCGATTGGCATCGACAAAATCGACCTGACTTTCGCGGTCACGATAGAGCCCCGTCAAACGGGCGCTGAAATTGTCCCCGATCGGGCCAGTGATCGTGCCATTGACCTGCATATATTCGTCAGTGCCATAGCGGACACCGATTTCGCCGCCGAATTCGCGGGACGGTCTGCGGCTCGTGAGGTTGTATATGCCGCCTGGAGGTGTGAGACCGTAGAGCACCGATGAGGGGCCCTTGAGAACGTCTATGCCTTCAAAGCCGTACAGATCTACGCCGACATTGGGGATGGTCGAGCTGATCGGTGCCTGAACGCCATCAATATATTGCACGGGGGTAAAGCCGCGCAGCGTAAGGAAATCGAAGCGGAGATCGGGGCCGTAATTCTCACCGACAATACCCGACGTGTAGCGCACGGCCTGCTGGATATCGATAAAGTTCAAAAGGTCGATCTGGTCACGCGTGATGATCGACACCGATTGCGGTGTTTCGATCAGCGGCGCATCCGTTTTCGTGGCCGAGCTGCTGCCATCCGGCACATAATTGCGCGCTGTGACGATAATGACATCTTGGCCATCCACCTGACGGCGCTCCGTCTGGTTCGGGGTTGAGGATTGCGTTTGAGCGGTTTCCGTCACGCCCTCTGTTTGCGCGATGGCAGCCGAAGACCCGAAAGTTGCCAGGCCGGCCAGCATAGTGGTGCACACGCTGCGAACGAGGATTGATCCCCGGTTATTGTAGTTAGACATAGCTACCCCCGTTTTGACCGCCTGTTCACGGCCAAGTAAAATCATAAAAGCGGTGCATCAAATTGCGCTCGCGAACGGGTCCGTTGCTATCGCATCCGGGCCGCCGCGCAGCTGATAACGCTAATCATTCGCATAAAGCAAGGCAGAAACGGCCGCGTGAATCTGGAATAAGATGCCTGTTCAAGGCCTGCGTGAGCCGCGGCGCGCAAGCCATAGGAACAAGCCGAGCATGATCATCGTGACCAGCCAGAGGCCAATCGCAAAAACCGCGACGCGCCCTAAAAATCCACCAAACTCTCCGGTGTGAAAGGCAAAGAGCGAATCCATGAATCGCCGATTCAAAGGCGCTGTCGTCGCGTCATATCTCTGGAGGATGCGGCCATCTGAAGCGCTCACATAAACCCTGGTCTTGCCATAGGCGCGGCGTGGTTCATCGCTCTGCAACAGACGAATCTGATAGATTGCTTCTTCTTCGGAGGGAAAGTCTATTCCCGAGACTTGGGAACCGGGAAAAGCTGCGAGGGCCGTCCGCGTCGCCGCTGCCATTCCCACAACATCAGAACCACCGGGCTGTGCAGCCGGTGTTTCGATGGGAGGCGCGCCCAGCAGCCGGGCCGTGCCGTCTTCAAATGCCAGCAATGTGCCCGCAGTGATCGAGCAGAGTGCCGGTATGGCCACCCACAAGCCGACTGCACGGTGCCAGGCATAGCGATGTGCTGCTTTGGCGCTTGAGCGTCTTGGAAGAAGTGTGCGAAGCCACATTCCCCGGCGTGGCCAGGCTTGGACAATACCCAGAACCAGATTTGAAATCAGCAGAATCCCGCTAAATCCCACAATCCAGCCGCCCAATTCACCCGCCAGAAAATTGTGATGGAAATTGACCAATGCGCTCACCCAGCCACCATTGGCAATTCGGTCATCTTCCGTCTGCTCGCGGAGGATCGTGCCGTTTCCATTGATGCGGATGGTCGACGAGCCTTGCGGGTGATCGAGATAAATATCGAAGCGATTGGAGCCGCTTGCCGACGTCCATATCGAGGATATGCTGCTTTCCGACCCAACCGGTGCCAGTGTTTCGGTCAAGACTTCTATGGCCGCCCAGTCCGGTTCGGCTTGGGGGCCGGGCAGCAGTGCATCGTCGATTTCCCAGTGGAATACCATCACAAGCCCGGTGAGCGCCTGGCACAGCCAGAACAAAGCGGCGCCAATGCCGAGCCAGCGATGAATGCGAATGATCTGACGCTTGGTAGGCATCGGTTTGTTGGCCTTGCTCCGTTCAACGCATTGTATCGCCGCGCCGACATAAACTGCTACTGAGTGCAGGCCAGAATCTGGCGGATCGAGGCCGATTATGGGATTTCGCTCTGGCCCGGAAGACACCGTTTTGAACCGCTATTGGCTATCATCGCTCTACCGGGCGGCGGGATCGGCCGCCAAGCGCTCTGCTCATAGTGAGAGAAGCATTCTCAAACCCAAAGCCAGGGCAGCATCGGTATCGGGGGCGTCCCCGGGGCTCAAAACCAATTGCACGCTGGGCTGAACGGTGAGGCGGCGAGACACGACAGCCTGATAACCGAATTCAACATTCACTTCGCGTTGATCCGCGATCGCTGAGTCGCGATATGGCTGTCCGAATTCAGCCCATGCAATTGCGATGCCGATCTGGTCCGCGTCACGCCCCCGGAACGGCCCCTGGTAGACAAGGCCCCCACCAGCATAGACCGAGATCGGATTGACCTGAGGCTCTGCTGTACCCAGCCTGACCCAGCCGGATAGACCTTGGTCGGAATTTCCATCCTCAGTGATCAGGCGCCGTTCCGCCATGATATATGCGCCGTCGGAAACGGTGTTTCCCGAGCCTTGCAGGGTTTCGAATGTGTGAGAATAACGCCAGTAACCAGCGATTATTCGGCTTCTGTCGGTGCGATATTCGAGTTCGCCCACGAGCAACGCACCCTCATCCCTGCGCAGCCGGATGATCGTTCGCCTTGGACGCATCGGGTTGCCGGGAACCGCATCGAGTATTGCTGCCCGTGCATACCAGGTGGGCGCGATTTCCAGTTCAGCGCGCACTGCCAGCGCGGTAGAGGGAAAGATCGAGGGGCCGTTCTCTCCCGACTGCGCGAAATCCGGGCCTATGCCGTGCGAACTGTTGATGAAAAAACCGCCGGTTTCGGTCACGTCAAACTCGGAATTGAGATCGTAGAGACCGACCTTGATCGAGGCATGTTCGTTCAGATTGATCTCCGCCCAGGCCTCATAAAGGCGCAAGGCGCGTATGCCGGTCTCGATGTTGCTGATACCCTGCACATCGCCGACAACGCTGCCTGAAAACTCTGTGCCGTTGTTGTACAGCAACTGGGCATGGAGGTTCACACCATCGATACCCAATGTTCGTTCGGCATCCAGATCTACCGCCAGCGACAAATTGTCGAGATACCGCAGGCCGCCTCTCGAGTCTCCGACAGGCTCCGCCCAGATATCCGCTGTATAGTCTGCGCTGAGTTCGAGGGGTGCAGGCCGGTCATCGGGTTGTGCCGCAGCAAGCGGCATCTCTCCACCCAGACAGGCCAGGCCAACCGGCAACAGATATGGGGCTAGGCGTGTTTCGCTCTGCCCGTCGCTCACCGGCATCGCCTTCACTCCGATGCCGGGCGGTCGATGCAGTCTGGGGAAGGGGCTTTTAGCTCTCACCAGTCATAGGCCGCGCGCACGGCCACCAGATCCTGGTCGAAATCGCCCGCAGTGCGAACAGATTCGGAATGCACATAATTGGCAGAAAAACGCAGATGTTCAATCGGGTACCAGTTAAGTACCGCGCTATAGCTGGAAAGTTCGCCCCCTTTTACGGGTCTGTCGTCCATGTCGATATGGGTCATCCGCAGGCCGGCCTCAAAAGATCCGGGGCCGCCCTGATCGACGGGACGGGAAGGAGACACCCGCCCAAACACACCCGACTTGGAACTATAGGGGCGCTCTTCTCCGGTGAGACGCCAGGAAATCTGGGCGGAAACGCCGTAAAATCTGGGGTCCACGGCAGGCCCGGCATAATCAAGGAGCCCGCCTTCTACCTGAACCGTAACCGGGCCATCGCCATATCCGGCCTCGGCTCCAATGAAGAACCCGCGATCGACGAGGAAACGTCCGGTATCGATAACCGTCGCGGCGCCGCTCGTTTCGGGAGACTGGCTGAGGCGAACGCCCCCGCTCTCGTTCGAAGGTTCGATATAATAGCCTGACAGCGCGACATGGAGCACCGCGTCGCCCGGCAGAAGATCAGCATGGCCGCGCCCGCTGGCGACGAGGCTCTCGCTCGCCGAACTGAATGGGATGGAGGCATCCTTATCGCCGTAAATGCCGCCCTGAAGACCCCAGTCATTGCCCGTATGGCTTACGCCGACACCGATCCGGCGGCCCGGGGAAAACAGACCGGCGAAAGCCGAACGTTCGAGAAACACCGTATAGACGTCGGATGTCAGATTATCGGCGCTAATCGCCGGCTTGATAAATCCGATGGAAAGTTCGGTCTGGTCGTCGAACGCGTAGTGCAGCACAATATCCTGATAGTTGGCTTCACCATCGGCAAAATCGATGTCAGCCTGATAGCTGATCCGGGGAGAGAATGCGCCTTGCACCCCCAGATAGAGACGCCGGATTTGTTCGTCCCGGAATTCAGGATCGTCACCTTCGTTTAAGACCAACGCTTCAAGCTGCAATCGACCGCGCGGCTCAATTGTCAGATATCGCTGGACTGCCCCTTCCGACGATTGCGCTAGGCCAAGACTCGACACACAAAGCAGCGTGGTCGCGAGACATAGGTGAGCAAAACGAGAATGGATCATTGAGTGGCCGTGCTCCTTTTCTTCAGTGCGCACTGCCAGTCCAAAAGTCTTCGGATCGAAGTTTTCCAAAAGGTCCGTCGCAGAGGATGGCTACTATTTTATAGGAAGCCCAATTGTCTCGCTGTCGCGTTTAGGCCGTTTTTTGTCTTGGCCGCGATCTCTTGGATCTCAAATATGGTGGCCATTCATTGTGCCACGAATGCTTGTCCAAAGGGGTATCTTGGCCGCGCAGGTCGGCAACTAATTTTTCAAAACCATCAGATGCCGTGCACGGCGTCCGATCAATTGGGAGAATTCTGATGGGCCCGCGTCCGGGGCGCAAACAGCGCGAGTATGGCTGGTAGAAGAATGAGGTCACTGATGAGCGCCAGGATGAAGACCGCCAAACAGATCTCGCCGAAGAACCGGGCTGTCGGCATGGTGCTGAAAAGCGTTGCCACAAGCCCCGCGATAAGGATCAGGGTCGTCGTGATCAATGCCGGCGCGACATGATTCATTGCCGCGACAAGGCCGGAGCGATGATCTTCCGGCGCTCCTTTGTCGCGTATAATGCGATAGCGATTGAGGACGTGGATCGTGTCGTCGACCGCTATGCCGAAAGCGATGGCAAGCGCCAATGCGCTGGTGAACTGCAGGTTCCAACCCGTCCAGCTCAGCCACGCCCCAACCGCAAGAATCGGGATCAGATTGGGCAGAACAGCAGCAACGGCAAATCGCCAGCTTGCGTACCAGAATCCAATGATGATCGGGCAAAGCAGCGCAGCCAGGAGGAAGGAGACTGTCAATTGCCGGATCATTGCGTCGGAAAGGGTCGCCGCCAATGCCGTCAGGCCCACTGCATTTTCAACCTCAAGCGACTGCACGGAGATTGACGCGGTAACCGTATCAATCTCTTCGACGAGATCGCGAATGTCTTCTGCATTGGAGTCCGAGGTCATCACTCTTACAAGTGCCGCATCGCCGTTCCGACTGATCAATGAGTCGGATACGAAAGCGGGCAGCGGTGCCAATGCAAGCTGAATGTTGCTCCAGCTTGGCCATTCGCCGCGCCTGTCGAGCGCATCTGCGACGGTGCTTATCGAAACCACTGGATTTGAAGGAAAAGCCGCGGCGAGAGCTGTGTGAATGCGCCGGATATCGGCGAGCGTTTCGCTGGTGGGCGGCCCCTCAAACCGCAAAGGAATATCAATCGACTGCATCGGACCTGCGACCGTTTCTGCCCGGTCCAGAGCCCGGATGATTTCCGTATCCTGCCCGACATATTCGTAAAAGCGAAAATCCGTCTTGAACGGCAGGAAGGTGACCAGCAGCACAATGGCCAATGCAATCCCGGCGATGCTGATCGACACTGGCCGGGCGGATATCCATGAGAATAGCCCTTTTAGCGGCAATCCGCCGATCATGCTGCGCCGCGATTGCGCGAAAGCCTTCCGCGCCGACCCACTATGTGACGCCAGAAGGAACACCAAGGGATGGATGAACAAAATCACGACAAGCGCGATCGCAACCGCGATCATGCCGCTTAGCGAGAGCGATTGGATAAGCGGCGATTCCGAATAATAGAGACCCGCAAAGGCGATGATCGTCGTGAGCGATGTCAATATGCAGGGTGGTGCAATATTGCGCACCATCCCCTGCACCGCCGCTTGCGTGTCCGCCGTGCGCTCATAGGTCTTGCAAAACTCGAAAGTCATATGAATGCAATCGGCCATGGCGAGCACGAGGATGAGTACCGGCAATGCATTGCGCGCGGTATTGATCTCGAAACCGAGAAGACCGAACGCGCCGAGGGAGAAGAGCAGCGCGAGCGAAGGCGCGATACCATTTAGAACGGCGATCCAGATGCTGCGGAACATCACAAGTGACACGAGAAAACCAATGATGGCTGCGGCAAGGTTGATCGCGATCTGATCGCGCACGATACCATTGATTATCCACTCGCGGATTGGCACCATCCCGGTGAGCTGCGCCTCAAGCGCAACATCGTCAGCGCTGGCAATGATCCCGCGCAAACTGGCGAGCGTCGGCCTGGCGACGGCCAAATCCTGCAATTCATCGCCAAGTGCAATGACGACCACAGTCGCGCTGCGATTCCCGGATACCAGCGGGCGTTCGGCAATCGAGACATTGTGAACAGGCTGGCCGCCTAGCCTCAGGTTTGGAAGCGAACCAAGCTCCTGCGGAGACAGGGTACTGACATCGCCGGCCTCGGCATGGAAGGTGTTCACACCGAACACGGAGAAGGTCGCCTCAACGCCATCCACATTCTGGAATGAAAGGATGGCATCGCGCAGCCAGGCCCATTGCGCGTCGGTGATCGCACCCTCTGCTTCGATCAGGACAACAGCCACGGTATCGGTTTGGGCAAAGGCCTCGACATGGGCTGAATAGGCGGTGGATTCAGCACGCGAAGAGGAGAAGATTGATCGTATGCCGTCGTCGAATTCAAGCTGTGCGCCACCAGCCAGTGCGACCGCCAGCAACACCGCCAGCAGCGCCGTCAAACGTCGCGGACTGTGCAAAACGATGCGTACGATCCAGTCGGTAAGAGAGGTCAAATCCTCCACCGCTGTGGTGTCCGGAACCAGGCGAGATTGTGGGGAAAGGTCGGGCGCATCGGGATGAAAGCTTCCGCGTTCTGCCCCCCGACGCGTATCATACGCTCAAGGCCCTTGCGACCCTGGCGCATTGCCCAGCGGTGATTCCACACGAAAACCGGCTTCAGCAACTTGAGAAAGGGCCGGATATAAGGATGGCTCACATTGACCGACCACTCGACGGAAGCGCGCGTTCTCGGTCCCTCCGACCAAAGCTCGATCGTTCCCACACCGTTAAAGTCGCCATGGGTTTCGATCACCAGCACGGTGTCGCTGACATTTGCGATGCGGGCTACAAACTGGAACGCGTGCGGCAGATATCCCTTGGTGAAGCAGCGCATTGCATAGCCGTGCCGGTCATCTGCGCCTTCTTCGATGCATTCGGCGTGGAGGAAAACCGGCGCCCACCAGCGGGTTATCGCCAGCGGCTCCATGAGCAGGGATCGCAGTTCACCAGCTGTGCAGTCGAGTTCCCAACGCGTCTTCACGAGAAAGGGCTCATGGCCTGCGGCCGTTTTGACGCTCAAATCCGCCCCCCTCACACTACGGGTGCCGCGCTGAATCACTACCGGATAACAGCTCGCCAGACGCCAGTGGGACCGGCGCCGCACATCGCCGTGCCTGACCCCCTATAGGGCCGGCCATTCGTCACATCGCGCCGTGCATAGCTTCCAGACAAGCTGAGCGGGCAACCGCTTGCCGTTCCGGATACGGGCGTGACGGAAATGGAACTACCGGTGAGACCAACGGTAACCTGACCTTGCGAGGCCGCGCCACCGCCACTCGTGGGCCGCAGATAAAAGTTCCAGAGGCTAGAGGGTGCACAGCTCTGGCGCCGCAGTTCAAAATTATAATATGCGGCACCAATCTGGACAGTGCCGTTCCAGTTCGAGCCTCTATCGTCGCATGGCAAAGCTTGTGCTGGGCTAGCCCAGCTATATGCTGCGATCGCGGCGGCAACGGTCAGATGCTTTTTCATGGCTCAATCCCCTCCCGAAAAGATGGGATCAGAATAGAATTGCCGTTGGAGGCGTCCATTCGCACATGTGCGTAGCGGGATGCAGCCGCGGTTAGTCGTTCAGAATCTGGACATGGCGAACGGCATATTCGAGCAAGCGATTGGGGCCGTGCAGCCCGAGCTTTTCGGCCATATTCTGCCGATGCTTCTGCACGGTGCGCGGGCTGATTTCGAGCGCGTCGGCAATTTCACGACTGGTTTGGCCCTGGCCCAGATACAGCAATATCTTCCGTTCTGCAGGCGTGAGCCTGTCGAAGGTCTCCACCGAATTCGGATCACGCGGACTGATCGTCGGTCGGCCGACCGAAGCACTTTCGAAAAACTGGCCGTCGGGCGATAAAAGGGCCTGGTCGAGTTCGCTCAGCGCGTCTTCCTTGGCGATAAAGCCAAATGCCCCGGCATCATTTGCCATTCGCGCATAGGCCGCATCAGCATACATCGACATGACGATGAACTTCGTCGGAATATTGGCATCGAGCGCAGCGCGCAGCACCTCGAATCCGTTCTTGCCGGGCATGGCGAGATCAACCAGCGCCCAATCGGGCCGGAACATTCTGGCCATTTCGATGCAGGCGGTGCCATTCTGCGCTTCGCCGACAATGCGAAAATCCGGCCGTTCCTCAAAATATTGCTTGATGCCTTCCAGAAAGACCGGGTGGTCGTCCGCCAGAATGACCGTTTGGGTGACGGTTGCGCCGCTCATCGGTTATTCCAAGCCCGCGGCACAAAGGAAAATGCGATCCGGAAACCCCGCTCATCAGCCTCGATATCAAGCGTGCCGCCAAGGTGGAAAACACGTTGTTCAATGGAAATGAGCCCCAAATGTCCCTCCGCGTCATCATCCTGTGGAGTTTCTCCAACTCCATTATCCTCAATCGATACGGCGACTGTGTCGTCTATCCTTTGGATCGCAAACCGACATTCAGTCGCCCTGCTGTGTTTGACGATATTGGAAACGGCTTCCTGCACAATGCGTGTAACCTGCGTCTTTTCGTCCTTGTCGAGAAGGTCCTCATGACATTCTATGGTAACGCAACAGCGGATGTTTCGCGAGCGTGCAAGATCATCGAACATGCTCTGCAGACCCTTGGCCATACCGAGATGGTCAAGCCGGGCAGGATGCAGCGCATGGCTTATCCGCCGCGTTTCCGAAATGGCTTCTTTGACATTGGCGCGGACATGATCGAGCCGCTGGCTGGCTTCAGGGGAGATCGGATCTCCACGCCCCACCTGTTCGAGCTGCCCGACCGCTATCGCCAGGCTATGGCTGATGGAATCGTGGAGGTCGCTCGCAATCCTGCTGCGCTCATGATCCTGCAGGCTGGAGAAGCGTTCCGCCGCTTCAAGCCGAATCCGGTCAACTTCGCGTTCGGCATCGCTGGCCTTTCGCGCAAAAAAGCGGATGCGGCCCGCAAGGACGAGTGAAAAGGTAATCGCTTCGAGTGCGAGAGCGATCTCCATGATATGATAATTGGCCCAGCCAAGGTCGAGCGACAGGGCCGTCCGTGCCCAGCGGATCAAGATGCCAGCGATCAATATGGATAGCGGGATGAGCAGCGGGATCGCCTGCCTGTCCCCCTTGAAAATGCTGCGGAACACCAGGAACAGCTGATACGCCATCGAGAACAGACCGACGACGAGCAGCAGGGCGTAAAGCCATTCGGACCAGGTGAAAACGATGACCACAGACGTCGCGAATTGCGCCGCGCCGAACCATCGGTTGAAACGCAGCAGCTTCGGGTTGGCCGGACCGCTTTCGAGATAGGTCGATATGAACTGGGTGGCGAACAGGCTTAGCCCGCCCATTGCGAGCACCAGCGTAATATAGCTCCATTGGGGAGATTCCGGCCAGATATAGTATCCTGCCTGCCCGGTAAGATAGATTGCAATGATCATCGTGCAGCTGATCGTTGCGGCGTTGAAAGCGAAGATTTTCTCTCTCGTGACAAAGGCAACGACAAAGTTAAACACGATCATGGCACCGCAGAAGCCAAACAACAGCAGCTGGACAAGGAACCTGCGGTCTGCGGATTCCCCGAACCGGTCGATCGTCCAGACATCGATTGAAAAGGCGACGCTCGATGGCTGCTGAAACCGCATATAGCGCTCAACATCCCCATGCAGTTGCGGATCAAGGCGGATCGCCATCTCGGCCACCTGCATCGGACGCCTGGAAACCGGGATGGTGTCGCCGGTCGTCTGCACCGTCCAACGGACTGCGCCCACTTCCCGCTCGTAAAGCTGAACCCGGTCAATCATCTGCGGCAGCTCGATAACCTCTCCGCTCGGCAATGGTGGCAATCGTATCCAGATCACCGGACGCAGGAAGCTCGTGCTGGCTTCCCGTGTCGGGACCCAGTCCCGCTCGCCGGTCCCGCAACAGATTTCGTCGATGGACAATATTGCGGCATCACTGCCAGTATATTCTTCGAACTGCAGGCGGTGCTCGATCTGCTGTGCCCGCGCATCCGCCCCGTGCAGCAGCGACAGACAAGCACACAACAGAACAACAACTGTATATTTGCCCCAACTATACAAGCCGGCCTCCGGTCGTTTCCCCAAAACTACTCTGCGAACCATAGCCGCCAACTGCCGTATTGTTGCGGGCTAGAGATTGCCACGATTTCGACCAGTCGCTCGAAGGGATATCGCCCCATGGCCATTATTATATGGCGAACAGCCCTGCCGTGATAAGTCCCAGTCCCGCGATCGAAATACCAGCGTATAGGCCGCGCCCCAAGTAGGTAAGACGTCTTCCAGTTCCGAATACAAGTCCGGGAGCGACAAAAATGGTAAGTCCCTCGACCAACTCGATCCATCCGATCAGTGTCACGACTGTCGACAATCTCTCCCCCCCCGGGGTCACAAGTACAATGACGAGTCCGAGGAAGAATGTCAGCACAGCTGAAAAGAATTGAAGCGTCGGCGACCTTTCAATCTCTTCGAACATTGTCGTCCAGCGATCAGGATGGACCAATCCACCAATACTGGCAGCAAGCATATAGGCACCAAAACCGATTGCGATCCAAGCAGACAATGCCCCCGCGGTTGCCAAATTCTTCGCCTCCTGTGCGGAACTTCAATGCGAATATAATCACAGAAGCCGGGCTTCGATGCAAATTCTGAGCAAAGAGCTGCACCGCCCTGAAGGGGTAAGCCAGTACCCCGTATTATGCCTCCCGGAATGCTGCTGGAAAAGTTGCATCGGGTGTGGGTCCTACAAGGTATCCGGATAGAACCGCTCCAAGACATTGCGATAAGTTGAGCGAACTCTTTCAGATATTCACTGAGTGGTTCGCACCTATTGAGCCAATACTCGACTTCGGAATGGGGATCCGGGGTGCGACCAAGAAGGGTCTCATGTGTTGATACCACTGCCGACTGTGTCAGTTTCATGAATGTTCCGTAATATTATGCATCTCAAGACAAACCAGGCGCTGGTAACCGCATGCGCCCAAATTTTATTGGGCTTCACTATTGAATAGATATCGCATCCAGTTTTGTCTTTCCTTGGTAATATCTATCAATGTGCTGCTAATAGCCGCTTCCTCGTTCCAACTCACACACAGGGTGGGAATAAATTGCGGAGATTCACATTCGCTAGGTCCCGCTGAGCTGTCAATATATAGGCGCAGACCGACATGTTTCCCTGAGCATCAAAGGCCATTGGCTAGCTCTGTCAGGGGAATGGGGCCGAGTTCCGCAGCCTAGCAAATCGTCAAAATTCGGTCGCGCACCATCGACAGAACTCATATCCATTGCGAAGATGTCGTCGGCACCACTGGAAAGGTGAAATTCGAAGGTATCTGTCGCCAGTACTGGACGAAGAATGCTTCGCGGCGATAAGGGTATGGTTTCTAGCCTCAGTTTCGAAAAGAACGAGGTCTACTGCGATAATTTTGTCTTTTTTCTTGGCCCGTGCATGGCGTCCTGAGCTTGGGTCAAAACCCGCACTGATAAATTGCACCAGCCCGCTGCACCGCCGACAGGCCGAGAGCAGGGGGCAACGCGCCCAAACTGTCATGGATAGTGCAAAAAAGTCTGGGCCATGGTACGGAAAGACATGTTTGGGAAACTTTCGATCGCCCTTACGGGACTGATTTTCGCGATCGCTACGCCTGCGCAGGCGCAATCCGGCAGTGCCGCTGATTTTTGTACGGCTGCTCCCGTGGCGACGCTTCAAGCGCTCGATGGCAGCTGGCGAATATCGCAAGGGCCTGGGTTGGCGAGGGCTGCAGGAATGGCCATTCCCTTGCCCGGACATCCGGCGCAAAACCTGTCACTGGACTACGACCCTTCGAACGGCACTGCCCTGCTTGAAGGGGCCGCACCTGATGAATTACTGCTCTTGTTGCCCGCCACTGCCGAAGAAGCGGCGATCGCGGCAGATGCGCTTGCCGAAAATGGCACCAGCCCCACCAACGCAGGGGAATGCGACTGGGCATCGCTGCCGCTGATGGTCGGAAGCAACATCTATGAGCTGCGACCAGGGCCGCAAAGCACCAATAACGGGGTCTTCGGTCAGATATTGGGCGTCGAATTCGGCTATTGCTACAACGGCTCCGCTGATGGGTCGCAATCGAGCTTCCAGATTTTCCAGGGCGGCTTCGGTCCGGTGCCGCTGCCGGTCTATGCGGAAGAAGGCGAATACCACAGCTGCAATCCGCCAGCCGAGGTTCCCCAGCCCGCTCCCGGACAGATGGTCATGACCCTGATCGTGAGATTCGCTAGCCCGAATTCGGGAAGCGGAGTGCTCCTTTTCGAAGGCCAGCAGGGCGGTAACTCCTTCTCCGCAACGGCACCGATTTCGATGTCGCGCTAAGACATTGTCATGCTGGCTTGGCTGGTGGGCGTACGAATGAACGGTTATCTGGCGTCGTCGGGCCCAAATTTCTTTGATCGGCAACGCTTTCCGCTCGCACTTCTCCGCTATACGACTTCGCCAACCTCCCTATTTTACGTCACGTCGTGCGGGGTCATTTTGTGTTCCTCGTCAGGGCCATTGGGCCACTGGCTTTCGATCGTTTTCTTGCTCTCTTGATAGCGTTTCTCGATCAGCTCGATATCCTGCGGATGCGTCCAGACGAAGAAATCTTCTTGCTCGATCCCCTTGGCCACGAGTTCGCCGACCCGCTCGGGCCGCATGCCAAAAGTTGTAAGCGCTTGCTGGTTCCGCACATCGCCTGTATATTTACCACCAAATTCCTCCGGGCGATTGCGCCCAGCGTCCCAGATGCTGGTGTTGATGATACCGGGACAGAGGATGCTGAAGCCGATTTGATCACCATGCTCCAAGCGAAAAGCCTCGGTCAGACCGAGCACAGCATGCTTGGTGCCGACATAGGCGGCGACGCCTTTGGTCGGAGCGCCGATTGCATGGTGCGAGCCGGTGTTGACCACCCAGGCAGGGCCGCCTTGATCGACAAAGCGGCGGACGAATTCGCGCATGCCATTGAACACGCCGACGACATTCACTTCCAATTGCCAGCGGAAATCAGCATCGGTGATGTCGATTGCCGCGCCCGGCGCGCAGACGCCGGCATTGTTGCAGATTATCTCGACCCGGCCGAGTGTATTCCATGCGTAATCCGCTAGAGCAATGATCTCACTGGCTTCGCAAACATCAACCTTGAAATGGCCTGATTTCACACCGAGGGATGCAATCTCGTCTGCCGTTGCTCGCGCCTTCTCCGCTTCAATATCTGCAACGATTACGTTCGCTCCCGCCTGAGCCAGCGCTAGCGCGATGCCTCGACCGATACCACTGCCTGCGCCAGTGACGACTGCATTTTTCCCCGAAATATCCATAATTTTCTCCTAGTGCAGAATTCCGCCATCGACGTCGAATTCACTGGCTGTGATGTAGGATGCTTCTTCTGAAAGCAGGAAGGCGATCATGCCTGCCACTTCGCTAGCCTGTCCCAGACGGCCGAGCGGGATCATTGATGCAACTGCGTCGGTCGCGTCGCCGCCGCTGCGCGCGAGCGGTGTATCGATCACTCCCGGGCAGACGGTGTTGATGCGGATTGGCTGATCAGCATAGTCGATTGCGGCCGTGCGGGTCAGCCCGACCACGGCGTATTTGGATGCCGTGTAATGCGCACGCCCTCGCAGGGCATGATGAGCGAACATGGAGGCGATATTGACGATCGCGCCGCCGCCGGCATTGAGAATTGCTGGGATCTGATATTTCAGACCATAGAAAACACCATCGAGATTGACGCCAAGGACGGTTCTCCACTCTTCAATGTCTTGTTCGGCAGTTGGGCATGCGGTCCCTCCGATCCCTGCATTATTGACGGCGAAATGAAGGCCGCCAAAAGCATCGACGGTACGTTTGACCATCGCTTCCACCTCCGACGCCTGCGACACGTCTGCGTGGCAGGCGATCGCTGTTCCACCCTGTTTGGAGATAGCCGAAACGACCTGCGCTGCGGCCTCTTCATCCTGGTCGACGCAGAGCAGATTGGCACCTTCGCTGGCCAGCCGCACCGCGGTCGCAAAACCGATGCCTTTGCCTGCCCCGGTAACTAGCGCGGATTTACCTTGGAATCGCTTACCCATTCCTCGCTATTGCCGTCCGGCTCTAAAGCCTGCCCCTGCGCTGACGAGCGCGAGCGCAATCATTGCGATGACCCATGGTTCAGCAACGGTGCTGCGGCCGAGAACAAAGCCAGCGACTATGGCAACGGCAAGCGCGACAAACCAAGCCCAGGGCGTGGTCCGAGGCGCGACATGGGAGGACATTGCAGTAGGGGCGGCAGGGCCTGATTGCACAGCTGCACTGGCGGCATCGCCATAGTCGGCGGCGGTTTCGGCCCCGAACTGGGTAGCGAAACTTTCGAAGAACTGGTCTGCTTGTTTTTTGGCGACGCCATTTATCAGGCGCCCGCCCAATTGAGCCAGACGCCCGCCGATATCGGCGTTGACATCATAACGCAGCATCGTGCCGCCATCGACGTCCGATAGGGTTACGCGCGCGCCGCCCTTGGCAAATCCGGCAGCGCCACCGTCGCCCTTGCCTTCTATCCGATAAGCGTTGGGAGGATCGAGATCGAGCAGATCAATCTTGCCGTTAAACACCGAAGATACTGGCCCGATCTTCATTTTGACCTTGGCCGCGAAGCTATTGTCGCCGACGCGCTCCATAGACTGGCAGCCCTGGATGCAGCGGCCCAGGACATTTGGATCGTTCAAGGCCGCCCACACGTCATTGCGTGAGGCAGGCAGCACAAATTCACCGTCCATCTCGAAAGCCATTTCAGCTCCTGTCTGCCAATGCTTTGTCTTCGGTTTACGCCGTCTCAAACCGAACTGAATGCGATGCGAATGGACGGCTCCTCGCACTTGGTCAGATAACCGAGCCCAAGCTGCGGTACAACGGGCCACTACCCGGCAGATGCCGCGCAATACCCCGCGAACCCGCCGTTTCACGGGCGCCGCGCAGGAAACCGTTGCTCAGTATGTTGTCCGCGCCCTAAGGTTTCTAGAAATCGTCTGTCACAGGGCGCGTATCTCTGGCAAAATTCTGGCAGAAGCGACGACGACAATACAGGCAATGGTAAGAGGCGGGGTTGGTGTGATGAAATTCGGCATTGGACAGTCCGTACCAAGGGCAGAAGATGCGCGTCTGCTCCGTGGCGAAGGAAAATTCACCGACGATCTGGCTCCTGCAAATGCAGTCCAGATGTATGTTTTGCGTTCGCCGCACGCACATGCCCATATCCGTTCGATTGATGTCGCGGCGGCAATGCAGAGCCCCGGTGTCGTCAACATCCTGACCGGTCGGGAGGCGGGCGAGGATGATCTTGGTGGTTTTCCATCCATGGTTCCAAGTACTGCTCCCGACGGGGGACCAAATTTTGCACCGCCTTTTCCGGTGATCGCCCAGGGCACCGCACGCTATGCGGGGGAACCGGTGGCAATTGTGCTCGCTGAAACGCTTAATCAAGCGAAGACGGCTGCAGAGCATGTTGTCGTCGATTATGAACCACTATCAGCGGTCGCTTCGCTGGCTGAGGCGGAAGCCGAAGGGGCTCCCGTGATTTGGCCAGAATGTCCGGGTAATCTTGATGGGATTGGCTGCTTTGGCGACAAAGATGCTGTGGATGATGCGTTCGCGAAAGCGGCAAGTAGGCACGCAGTCCATGCTCGCATCAGCCGTGTAGCCGTTAATCCGATGGAACCGCGCACGGCGCTGGGCGAATGGAATGAGGCAGAGGGGCGCTATGAACTAACCGCAGGTGTGCAAAGTCCGCATATGATGCGGTCCTTGCTCGCGAACTGTGTGTTCAAGGTTCCATCCAGCAAGATTCGTGTTCAGGCGCTGGACGTCGGCGGCGGCTTCGGCCTCAAGGGTGTGCCTCATCCTGAACTCGCCTTGGTAATATGGGCAGCACGGAAAATCCGTCGACCGGTCCGCTGGGCCTCGGAGCGCTCGGAATCCTTCCTTTCAGATTGCCATTCCCGTGATCAGATATCGCATTGCGAGATCGCGCTCGACAAGGATGCAAAAATCCTCGGGATGCGCTTTGATGGAAAGGCGAATCTCGGTGCCTATATCAGCCTTGCGGGAATGCATTGCGCGCAAGGAAATATTGGGCATCTTTCAGGGGTCTATACGATCCCGGCGATATATGCCGAGATACGCTCCTATTTCACCAATACCGTGCCCATTGGGCCCTATCGCGGAGCCGGTCGCCCTGAGGCGCTGACGTTGGTGGAGCGGGCAGTGGATGTTGCGGCCTATGACCTGGGCATGGACCCTGCAGAACTGCGGCGGCGCAACCTCATCCAGCCCGAGCAGATGCCGTACGATACCGGATTCCAGTTCACCTATGACAGCGGCGATTATCCGGTAAGCCAGACAAAGGCTGAAGAAGCCGCTGACTGGGCTGGTTTTGCACAAAGGCGGGCCGAGGCATTGCAGCGCGGGAAGCTGCGCGGGATAGGCATGGGCCATGTGGTCGAGATTGCCGCAGGCATGATGGACGAGATGGGCTCTATCGAAGTCGAGGCTGATGGCTCAGTGACGATCAGCACCGGTTTTCACAATCACGGCCAAGGCCAGGAAACCACGATGCGCCAGCTGGTTTCCGAGTTTCTTGCCGTTGCGCCCGATAATATTCGCGTGAAGCCCTGCGATACTGACGTCCAGCCCTTTGGCTTGGGCAGTGGGGGGTCTCGGGCTGCCGCGATCGGCGGCGCGCTACTCAAGACCATTGCCGAAAAAATCATTGAAAAATCAAAGATTATTGCCGCGGTGATGCTGGAAACGGAGCCGGATCAAATCGACTTTCTGGATGGCGTTTTCACGGCGCGCCGCACAAACCAGAGCGCGACGCTGGCTGAGGTCGCAGCCCTTGCGCATCAGCCGATGGGCCTACCACAGGGGATGGAAGGCGGCCTTGCCCATAAACAGATATTTCGCCCTGCAGGCCCGACATTCCCCAATGGCTGCCACATTTGCGAAGTCGAGATAGATCCCGAAACCGGCCAGACTGAATTTGTCGGTTATTGGGTGTGTGAGGATGTTGGCCGGGCGATTAATCCGATGATTGTTGCGGGCCAGATGCATGGCGGCGTCGTCCAGGGTTTGGGGCAGGTTCTGGGTGAGTTTATTGCCTTCGATAGCGAAGGGCAGCTGCAGACCGGCAGCTTCATGGACTATCAGATGCCCCGAGCACTCGACATGCCAATGATCAACACGATCAGTCACAACATACCTTCACCAAACAATCCGCTGGGAATCAAAGGGGCAGGCGAGAGCGGCACCGTCGGAGCATTGCCTGCCGGGCTCAATGCTGTGTGCAACGCTTTACAGCCGCTTGGCATCCGCCATTTCGATATGCCGGCAACACCCTCGCGCGTTTGGAAGGCGATAGAGGAGGTTGGTGGCCTTGATGCAATCAGGCAGCAGGCCACCGTCGCTTGACCATCCTGGCCGCACCCAGAAACGGACGATATTTATGATGCAGACCCTGACCATGACCGTCAACGGAACCGAGGTAAGCCGGGAGGTCGAAGGAAATACCCTTCTGGTGCATTTTCTGCGTGAACATTTGCGCCTCACCGGTACGCATGTGGGCTGCGACACTACGCAGTGCGGAGCCTGTACAGTCCATCTTGACGGCCGGCGCGTGAAAAGTTGCACCGCTCTCGCCATGTCTTGTGAGGGTAGTGAAATTACCACAATTGAGGGCATCGCAAAGGGCGGCGAGCTTCATCCCATGCAAGAGGCGTTCAGGGCCAATCATGGCCTGCAATGCGGCTATTGCACGCCGGGCTTTGTTATGGCCGCAATCAAAATTGTAGAACGTCTGGGTGCTGATTTCGACGATGACACGCTTCGCGAGGAACTTGACGGCAATATCTGTCGTTGCACCGGTTATCACAACATCATGAAATCGGTGCGCGCCGGAGCAAAGGCGATGGAAGAAACCGCGTCGGAACCCGCGCCATCACCGCAAGCGGAAAACGAAATTGGCCTCGGGCCAACCGGTAGCGCCTGATCATGGCTGGAGACACATATGTATGCGTTTGAATATCACCGCGCCGGAACTGTCGATGACACGCTGACGCTGCGCAAGTCGTTGGACGAGAGCATTTATCTTGCCGGCGGTATGTCATTATTGCCGATGATGAAGCTCCGCTTTGCGAAGGCTGACCACATCATCGATCTCCGCGATCTTGATGTGCTGCGCGATATCTCGGTCGCATATGAAACCGTCTCAATCGGTGCGATGACGCGCCATGCTGATGTTGGGGATTCGCCGCAAGTGCGCGATGCGATTCCCGCTCTGGCTGCGCTGGCAGGAGGGATTGGTGATCCGATGGTGCGCGCACGCGGTACATTGGGCGGCTCCATAGCCAATGCCGACCCGGCGGCCTGCTATCCTGCGGCATGCCTCGCGCTGGGCGCAACAATCAACACTACGGGCGGCGATATTGAGGCCGAAGAATTCTTCCAGGGCGTCTTCGAAACCGCGTTGAATGACGGCGATCTGGTGACGGGCGTGCAATTCCCCGTGCCCGATGACGCCAGCTATGCCAAGTTCCGCCATCCGGCGTCGCGATTTGCTCTCGCAGGTGTTTTTGTTGCTCGGTTTGGCGAGTTTGTGCGCGTTGGTGTGACCGGTGCCGGACGTTCAGGCGCTTATCGCTGGACCGAAGCTGAAGAGGCATTGGCCGAGACGTTTTCGGCCGCCGCGCTTGACGGTCTCAAGCCAGACATCAACCAGATGAACAGCGATATTCACGGCGACAATGAATATCGCGCCCATCTGGTTGCGGTAATGGCTCGCCGTGCGGTGCTGGAGATGCAAGCAGGCGCATCGGCCCCGGATTGAGCAGCGCATTCAGGGCCGCATCAGCTGCCCGCCATCGACTGACCAAGTTTGTCCGGTTACCCAATCCGCTTCTTCGGAAAGCAGGAACAGCACCGTTCTAACAATGTCTTCGGTGTCGCCAAGTCGCCGCAGGGGAAGTCCATCAACAATTCCCTGGAGCCTGTCTTGAGGCACAGATGTGCGGGTGGCCTCAGTGTCGGTCGGTCCGGGTGCGACGCCGTTCACACGAATGGCTTGCGGGCCAAGCTCCTTGGCCAACGCAATGGTGAGGCCGTTTACACCCAGCTTTGCCAGCCCATAGTAATTGCCAGCATAGTATGCCGCAGTGGAGGACTGGTTCACGATTGCACCGCCGCCGCGCTTGATCATCGCGGGATAGGCGGCGCGCGTCATTAATAATATACTTTCGAAATTCACCGCCATGAACTTGCGGTAATAATCCAGTTCTATCTCCATCCATGACTTGCGACGCATCCCTGCGAAGATCGCCGCGTTATTGACCAGAAAATCGAGCCCCCCGAACGCTTTCACGGTTTCCTCCACACAGGCATTGCAGGAAGTTTCAGATGAGACATCCGTAGCAGTATGGATGGCCTGGCCGCCATTTGCGGTGATCTCTTCGGCGACGCGCCGGGCGTTGTCGGCATTGATCTCTGCGATGCATATGGCGGCGCCATCTGCCGCCAGTGCTTTGGCATATGCCTCGCCAATTCCTTGGCCAGCACCGGTTACAATCGCGATCTTGTTTGTGAATCGCATATGCGGACTACTCCTTGTGGATGTCTTTGGTTGGTATGTTGATCAACCCATGCTGGCGACTATGCCGCCAGCGTCTTTGCACTGTTCGAGGTTTTGTACGGTGGCGATGAGCATTTCTATCGTCTTGGTATCGATCAAACCGGAGACGACTTCGCGGAACTTGACCGTGATGTCTTCGCTTGTGGCAGGGTTTTTGGGATGGCCGCGCGGGGCATGTTGCAAGACCGATTCAGTTTGGCCATCGGCAAAGTGCACGGTAGCTTGTCCAAATAGTTGTTCCGCGCCGTCGGGAACTGCGATCGCGACCGGTTTCACCTTTTCTGCGAATGCGTTGATCGTTGCATCGGTTCGGATCGTGGGATTTGCGAGATCTGCGATTGCCACCTGTCCGCGTATCACGCGCAGCGCGCAGGCATGCGCTAAACTGAACTGCGCGCTCAGCATATCGTGCGGGTGGACGATTGCTGCCCCGTGCGGAACTGCCCAGTCGACCAGCCCAACCTCGATTTTTATAATGTCGTCCGGGTCTGCCGGATGACGGTCCAGCACCATACCGAGCGCGTCGAGCGCAGCGTGTACGGTGCCAACCATGGGATATAACTTCACGAAAGTGTTCATGATATGCCAGCTGCCGTCCCAAAGGCGTTCGACATCTACAGAGGTGCGTTCGGAAAACAGCCGGTGGATGCCGCGTAGCCCTTCAAAAATTGTAAGCGGGCCAGTCAATCCGGCTCTGGCAAGAATCGCGGCCTGGAGGCCGGAGCGTGTGGCTATGCCAGCATGGAAACGTTTCACTTCACCGCCCGATTGGTCATACTCCATCGTACCCGAGGAATCGCTACCAGCAATCGCCAGAGCATTCGCAATCTGCAATTCGGAGAGGCCAAGTATCTTGGCCGCGCCAGCCGCCGCGCCGAACACACCGCCAACCTTCATGCCGTGCCAGCCAATGTCGAGCGTTGCGCGATTAATCGGTCCCATCGAGTAAATCATCGCCTGATACCCGGCAACGATTGCAACAAGGATGTCCTTTCCGCTTTTCCCCTCGCGCTCAGCCAAAGCCAATACAGCAGGAATCACGCAAACCCCGGCGTGGCCGCAGTCGAAATGTGCATCATCATATTCACAGCTATGTCCATAGGTGCCGTTGGCATAGGCAGCATAGGCCGCCGCAGCCCTGCCGCCGCCAATGACCGAGGCCTGGGGCGCTGTATCCAAATCCTTCAGCAATGCGCGTGCGGGCTCTACTTGGGGCAGCGTCGCGCCGCGCCGCGCTACGCCAAGGAAATCGAGCAACAGCAAACGCGCCCGTTCCAGCACTTTGACCGGGATCGCTTCATAGTCGAGGTCATGAATCCATTTGGCCTGTCGTTCTGCGAGCGTCGGCCCGGTTGACGAAGGGGTAGGCGCGGTCATTTTCACATTCCTTTTCGTTGCGATATGGCCGACGAATGGCTTTCATATCACAATATTCTTAGCTCAAATTGGTGCGATCATCCCAACGTGTGTGGGCGGTTTATGCGCCGTGAGACCATAATGCGCCGGTCCAACGAGTCTGGTAAACCAAGTTGCTGCTTGTCGGGCTTGACCAAGGGCCTCGCAACCGTGTTCTATCGCCATAAATTTTAATGAGGCGCGATACATGGCTGGAGATGATGCATATCCCAGAAAAGGCGGATGTTTGCGCCGCCGTATTGATGTGCGGCGCACTCCGAGCGGCGCAATTGTTGCATGGTTGGAGGACGATTTTCACCATCTGGGCCTGACTCTCGACCATGATGGCGAGCGCGTCACCGATATCCGTGTGGCCTCGGAACGGCTTCCCTTCACCACCTGCCCATTGGCTGCGGCCAATCTTAAAAACCTTGTCGGCCAGCCATTGTCCCCGCGTAGTACCGATATCGGTGCGATGCTGAAGATGCGAGAACAATGCACGCACATGTTCGACCTTGCTGGTCTCGCAATGGCTCAGGCCGCAGCCGGGCGCCATCATCGGCAGTATGAGGCAATCGTCGCAGATCGCGAGATCGTTGCATGGGAAGAGGGAGCGCGTCGCTTGCTCGGCCCGGGGGAAGCCTGGTTACTGTGCGACAATATTGAAATCCTGCGCTGGCAAATAGACAAGCGTGCCATTGTCGGACCAGCAGAATGGGCCGGGCAAGCATTGGGGAAGGGGTTTCGCGGGCGTACGGAAGCCATGCCAGTGGAACAGGCGGAAGCAGCCTCCGTCCTGAGGCGGGCCATCATGGTGGCAAGTGGACGCAGCCTGGATCCCGACACGGTGCCAACCGCAGCCGGCCGCTGGCAGGGCGGCGTTTGTTATACCTTTCTTGCAGAAAACCGCGAAAACGGACTGCGCAATTTCGGCAACGCTTTAAACTACCAAGACGGCGGCGATAGGATGCTTGCGAGACGCGCTGATCAACCTTGAACAGGTTTTGTGCATTGGTATCCAGTGAGCTAAACAATAACTGACGTGCCATCATTTATTGTTTAGCTCACTGGATTTTCTTGCTAGGCTAAAGCTCTGAAAGCAGAGAACGGGTTCAAAGATAGCAGAACAAAACCAACATTCCGGCATTGGCGCGCCCTTGAGCGATCCGACCTTTCGAAGGATTTGGAGCTCTAGCCTGTTGTCGAATCTTGGCCAGCAGATGCAGGCCGTTGCCGCAGCGTGGGCGATGCTCCAACTCACTGGTGAACCGGATCTCGTCGCGCTGGTTCAAACGGCCGCGATGCTGCCTGTTATGCTTCTTGCGATGACCGCCGGAGCTCTGGCCGACATGTATGACCGCCGACGTGTGGCGTTGGCTGCGCTGCTTCTATCGCTGTCGGGTGCGACTATCCTGGCCGTAGTCGCCGCAACGGGTAGTATTTCGCCAACGCTTATCCTTCTTGGGGTGTTCATAACGGGGACAGGCATCGCGCTTTACTCGCCAGCATGGCAGGCCTCGGCAGCCGAAATTGTCGGAGTAAAAGCGCTGCCCGCCGCGATCGCCCTTTACTCGTTGTCGAGCAATGCCGCGCGCAGCATCGGTCCGGCTATTGGCGGATTCGTAGTCGCTTCGGTCGGCATGGTTGCGGCGTTTTCGATCAATGCCATGCTCTATCTCCCAATCATCGTCGCACTGTTCCTCTGGAAACGCGAAGCGCGTTCCCCCCGTTTACCGCCCGAACGGCTTCACCAAGCCATGATGGCGGGATTGCGTTATGTCCGTCATTCGCCGCCATCGCGGAGTGTGATCCTGCGAGCCTTTTTTACATCCGTAGGTGGTGTTGCGGTCTATGCCATGCTCCCGCTTGTCGCTGAAACCACTCTTGGCGGAGGCCCCCGTACATATGGATTTCTGCTAGGTGGCTTCGGTCTCGGCGCGGTGGCATTCGGTACGCTGACCAGCAAAATACTCAATAGATTTTCGCCTGAGAGCATCGTTGTGACCTGCTCGATCGTGCTAGGCGGGGCTCTCCTTGTCATCGCGTACAGCCCGCTCATATCCGTCTCGGCATTGGCAATGTTTGCGGCGGGCGGTGCGTGGATGATCTCGATCTCCACGTATAATGTATCGATTCAGCTTGCTTCGCCGCGTTGGGTTAGCGGCCGGGCGCTCGCAGCATTCCAGGCGTCGGTCGCGGGTGGAATGGCGCTCGGGGCCGCTCTCTGGGGCATTCTCGCCAAAGAACATGGCATCGCGATTGCGCTGGTGGCTGCCGGCACCTACCTGCTTGCCACCGCATTTTTTGGTCTGTTCGCAGGGCTACGCAAACCGGTCGCCGCGGAGGCCGGGCCGACGCCAAGCCGCGACCCATTGGTTCAGATGGCTCTGACTGGACGCAGCGGCCCACTGGTTATCGAAATCGAATACCGCGTGCGCGATGTCGATGCGCGGAAATTCTACCAAGCCATGCGCTTTGTACGGCAATCTCGTGAGCGCAATGGCGCATATGCGACCACCCTAATGCGCGACATCTCGAACCCGGAGATCTGGGTTGAGAAGTTCGTCTATGCTACGTGGAATGACTATTTGCGCTCGCGCGACCGCCCAACAGCAGAAGATCGCCTATACCGCGATAGCGCAGTTGCATTTCATGCTGGCGACGATCCACCGCGGGTTCGCCGCTATCTAGAAAGGCCGACCGGGTCGGTTCGTTGGCGCGAGGATACCTGGGATCCGGGGGTGACCTTGCCTGTTCCCGTGAGCTTAACAACGCTCGGGTCGCACTAATACGCTCCGTATATTTGCGAAAATACCAATTCTACCAAGGCGTGTCAGAAACGTAATCACGCTGAGATGGCGTGGATATGCGGGCCAGATATTGACAGGCTGGTTTCAGGTCTTGCCGGCCATTGTCATATGGCCTCCTCTCGGTGGCTTGCGCGGGATGCCATGATGAAATGAAAGGATGCCCAGAACAGGAACAACAGGGTCAACAACAAGGCCCAGCGGATCGATTCCGGGCCGCCAATAAGGTCACTGGCCGCGCCGGTGAAATAGGCGAGGAATCCGTTGCCAATCAGGATCGACGCGATCTTGGCAATCGACAGTATTGAGCCGCGCATGTTGGAGCCTGTCATGGTGACGATCGTGGCATAGCCTGGTCCGGTGTTGATCCCCATGAAGAAAGCGAACAATGCGAGCAGAATGAGCGTGCCCGGAAGGTTTGGCATAAGGCACATGGCGACGCCGATCACGGCGGCGAGGCATGTGCCAAGGGCGGGGACTTGCGCCATGCGTCCGGCGCTTCCCCGTGCGTGCCGGTCGGTAAGAAAGCCGGTCGTAACCGATCCGAGCATCATCATCAGACCAACGGACAGCCCCACAATAATCGCGGCATATTCGTGACTTAGCCCGTGGATGCGCACCAGAAATGAAATCGACCAAACGAGCACCGCATAACTGACTCCGGTTGAAAGCATATTCGCCAGGATCGCATGGCGCAGGGGTTTAGATTCAATAACCACCTTCAGCGCCCGCTTATAGCTCACAGGCGGTTTCGCTTGGCCCTCGTCAAACTGCCCGCGCTTGGGCTCGCGGCAGGTGAAAAAAAGCAGCAATGCCAGTATCAGGCCTGGTACTCCCGCGATAAGAAACAGTGCGCGCCAGCTGAAGTGGAGCAGCAGCCACCCGCCCACAAGAAAGGTGATCATCTGCCCGGTTGCCGTCCCCGCATAATAGAGACTGATGGCAGTGGTACGCCGCTCTTTTGGAAACATATCGCCGATCAGTGACAGGCTGCCGGGCGACGCGGGCGCCTCTGTCGCGCCCACGCCCATACGGGCTAGCACGAGGGTTAGAAAGTTCTGAGCCGTCGCCCCTGCCATGGTCAGCAGGCTCCAGATTGCTGCGGTTGCTGATAGCAGCGCCCGGCGGTCAAGCCGGTCAATCAACCAGCCAGCGGGCAAAGCCGCAAGCGCATATGGTATCGAATAGGCAAAGCCGGTGAGGAAGCCCAATTGCCCGTCGCTCAAGCCAAATTCAGCCTTGAGTGGTTCGACAATAACCGACGGCACGGCACGGTCGATTGAACCGGCAACATACACCAGCGCCAGCAAAGCCAGCATGTACCATGGGCGTTCGGTCCGTATCTTGTCCGACGTCTCGGACGCAGGCGCTGTGTCGTTCAGGTTCGACAAAACGCGCCTCCACTGACCATGATAGGTTCGGCGGTTGTGAAGGAGGTATCGCCAGAGGCGAGGAAAGCAATTGCGGCGTCGCCCGCATCGCACAAGCGTTGGGCGACGGTTAAGCCGATATTTTTTGTACCGCCAGTGACGATCGCAACCTTGTCTGCGAATCGCATGCAAGCCCCCTATCTCTGGTCGGTCATGGTGCGCATCGTGGCTTGAAGACCCAAGTTCCGACATATCGAGTTTCAGGACTTTGACACCTGAGACTGCCCCGCAGCGGACTTGTTACTATTGTGTCAAACACGATAAAGCTGATACATCATCAGTTCGGGAGGTAGATTCTGTGAACTTTCCTGTTTGGTCGCCCGATGTGCGCGAAACAGTCACCGAGATATTGCACCGCGGGGCGAAGCGCTTTCCGGAAAATATCCTGCTCGATTTTCAGGGCGAGACTTTCACCTACGCCGAAATGGACAAACGCTCTACGCGGCTGGCACACGGCTTAGCTGCGCGTGGAGTAAAGCGGGGTGACCGTGTCTGCAGCTTGCTTGATTCCAATGTTGATTCCATCTCGCTATGGTTCGCGACTTCCAAACTCGGCGCCGTCCATGTGCCTGTTAATACCGCCTACAAGGGCGAATTTTTGCGGCATCAGTTCGATGATGCAGGTGCCAGATTACTAATAATGGAACCCGACTATGCCTTGCGACTGAACGATGTCGAGGAAGGTTTGCCGAAAGCGGAGAGGGTGCTCGTACGCGGAGATCAGGAGCCCCTGCCTAAATACAAGCGTATGGCTGTC
>CAJQMX010000053.1 GCA_905479515.1 uncultured Parasphingopyxis sp. | reverse complement strand
CTGCTAGCCCTGTGCATCATGGGTAAAGGAGGCAGGCACTGATTATAACCGCGACGCTTGCCGCCTTTCTGGGGACGGCGCTGCTCATTGAACTGACCCCCGGGCCGAACATGGCCTATCTCGCTCTGGTATCGGCGGTAGAAGGGCGGCGCGCTGGACTGGCGACCACGCTCGGGATTGCTCTCGGGCTCGCGATCATCGGGCTGGCCGCCGCGCTTGGCCTGGCCGCAATTCTCTCCGCCTCGCCAATCGCGTTCGCGGTGCTGCGCTGGGGCGGCGCGGCCTATCTGTTATGGCTTGCGTTTGAGGCCTGGACCGGCGCGGGTGAAGTCTCCCCCAGCCGAAGCAATCACCGTGAAAATGCTGCGCAGCATTTTCGCCGCGGATTGATGGTGAACCTGCTCAATCCCAAGGCCGCGCTTTTCTTCGTGGCGATCCTGCCCGGTTTTACCGACCCCGCCCGTCCGATCATTCCGCAGGCTGTGATCCTCACCCTGCTCTATGTTGCGCTCGCGACCGCCATCCATCTCGGCATTGTCGGTCTGGCCGGCACAGCCCAGCGCTGGCTTTCTGATCCAGCACGCCAGCGCATCGCACGCCGTGTTTTTGCGGCGATGCTGGCAGGCGTCGCGGTCTGGTTTCTGGCGAGCACGCAATAGGGCCGGGCTTGTTCGTCGCCAAGCGCCATGCTTTATCCTGCGATGATGAACGATCCCCATCCCAGTATCTGTATCATCGGCGCTGGCTGTTCCGGCTTCACCATGGCCAAGCGGCTGAAGGATCATGGCCTTGCCTATGACCAGTTCGAGGCGTCGGACGATATTGGCGGCAACTGGTATTACAAAAACCCCAACGGCATGTCGGCCTGCTATCAGAGCCTGCATATCGACACGTCCAAATACCGGCTCGCGTTTGAGGATTACCCGGTGCCCGAAGACTGGCCCGATTTCCCGCACCATGCCCAGCTGCTTCAATATTTCCACGATTATGTCGATCATTTCGGGCTGCGCGAGGCGATCACGTTCAACACCCGCGTCGAGAAGGCCGAGCGGCTGGAAGACAAAAGCTGGCGCGTCACCCTCTCGACCGGCGAGACCGGCATTTATGACGCGCTGATCGTTGCCAATGGCCATCAATGGGATCCCCGCATGCCGGATTATCCGGGCCAGTTTGACGGCTATCAGACGCACAGCCATGCCTATTCCGATCCGTTCGCACCGCATGACTATCGCGGCGAAAATGTCATGGTGGTGGGCGGCGGCAATTCGGCGATGGATATTGCCTCCGAGCTGTCACAAAAACCGCTCGCGGCGAAGCTCTTCATCTCGATGCGGCGCGGGGTCTGGGTGCTGAGCAAATATTCAAACGGCCAGCCGGCGGACAAGGCCGTGCTGCCCAGCTGGCTACCCGCCAAACTTGGCCGCAAGCTCGCCCAGCGTTTCATCAAGAAACAGCTCGGCCGGATGGAAGATTACGGCCTGCCCAAGCCCGATCATGAACCGCTCGAAGGCCATCCCAGCGTCTCTGGCGAATTTCTGACCCGGGTCGGCTGCGGCGACATCCTGCCCAAGGGGGCGATCGACCGGCTGGATGGTGACGGCGTGATCTTCGCCGATGGCAGCCGGGAGCAAGTGGACGCGATCATCTGGGCCACGGGCTATAATATCAGCTTTCCCTTCCTCACCGATCCCGCGCTGCAACCGGTCGACAACGCTTATCCCCTCTACAAGCGCATGGTGAAGCCGGGTTTTGAGAATCTTTTCTTCCTCGGGCTCGCCCAACCGCTGCCGACGCTGGTCAACCTCGCCGAACAGCAAAGCAAATTCGTCGCCGCCGCGCTGACCGGTGCCTATGCGTTCCCGGATGCAGCGGAAATGGAGCGGGTGATTGTCGCGGACGAGCAAGTCCATCTGTCCCATTTCTACAAGTCAAAACGCCATACGATCCAGGTGGATTTCAGGACCTATTGCAAGGATCTGATTAAGGAGATTGGGCGTGGCAATGGGTGAACTGGTCCAAAATTTCCTGTCACCTGAGACTCTATCCAATCCAGAGTAAGCCTTTCGGACAATTGCTCCAAAACGGTCTCAACACATGGCTTGGCGCATAGAAATCGGCTCCCCGGACCTTTATTGATATCAGTATATCGGGGGGTGGACGGATGACCAACGAACGCAATGTTACAACTGATGATGCATATACTGATCAGGTGCGCAAACTAATACCGGCAGAAGTTAGTGCAGCCTTTCTCGCGATTAATTCCATAATAGATTTCAACGACGATTATTGGCGCTGGATATTGGGCTTCTTCATCGCCTTGATACCCGTTTGCTGGCTATATCTCGCACGGTTTCAAGGCGTCACCAGCAAGCTGCAGCTTGCCTTCACCTCCCTTATCGCTTTCCCGATTTGGTCGAGCAGCATCGCTATAGATCGAATAGACTATCTGGCCGACAAACGCTTCTTACCGGCCTGTTTCCTGATAATTGTAACCTTGGTAGCCCCATTTGTCGTGCGGGGGAGTTCAACCGATGGGTAACGCCCGGCTCTCGAAAACACATCTCGCAATTCTGATTGGCTTGTTGCTGAATTTCAGCGGTGCGCTGGCAGCGCAAAATACTGGTGAACGTGCGACCCGAGGACAGTTTTATGCCAATAATCCTGTTGGCACCATCGCCTGGGTGCCCCACGCTAATAGCAGGCACGCCGCCACAACACTTCGCAGCGTGAGGGTGTTGGGCGACACGCAATGCTATCAGCTGCCGCCTCAGGAAATATACTGGTTCGTGATGAATCATCGCAACGTCGCAAGAGCCGGAGAGGCCAGCTTCGCCGCCATCAGGATCGAGTATGACACCGGAACGGATGAAAATTTCGTGCACATCTACCGAAACGGCGGATGGTATCGGGATGGGCGCCGCCTTGGTGGATATTTCGAACGCAGTTCCGCCCGGATCGATCTGACGGCCAGCCAATTTGTCGACATGCATACCAGACCGGAAGGTGGTTTCCCGCCTGACCGGCTATCGAGGGTTCAGGAATCCACAGATGGTTTCCACGCTCAAATTGTTAGAAATGGACCGAGTAGCTGGGATCAGGCGTATTTGCTGGGCTGGGCTTCCAACGGAGAAATCGAAATTGACCGGCTGAGCATTCGACTCTTGCGTTTTAGTGCGATGGCAAGAAACAGTTCGAATCACCCAGTGCTCTTTCAATTGCGACGAGGCAATGCAGACGGCGCGCGAATTACAGTCGATGTTCCGCGATTCCGGTCATCGCAAAGCCGGATAGTAAGGGAAATTTGCTTCGAACCATCGCATTGCTAATCCTGTCAAATGTGACGACAGGCATCGCTAGTGAAGCTGACCGCCTTCGGGCAAAGCCCAATCAATCGGTTCCAGCCCTTGCGCCTCCAGAAACGCATTCGCCTTTGAGAAATGCTGGCATCCGAAAAACCCTCGATGCGCCGATAGTGGAGACGGGTGCACCGATTTCAACACGCAGTGCCGCCCGCACTGCTCCACGCTTTTGACGAACGCCGCTTTTTTTTGTGCGTAGCTGCCCCATAACAGAAACACGGCGGGCTCTTGCCTTTCCGCCACCAGCCGGATGATCGCGTCGGTGAATTTCTCCCAACCACGCCCGCGATGTGAAGCGGCCATGCCGGATTCCACGGTCAACACGCTGTTGAGGAGGAGCACGCCCTGCTCGGCCCAATGCTCAAGATGGCCGTGGCTGGCGCGCTTTATACCGAGATCGCTCTCCATCTCCTTATAGATATTCACAAGACTGGGCGGCGGGCGGACGCCGGGGCGGACGCTGAAGCACAGCCCATGCGCCTGGCCCGGGCCGTGATACGGGTCCTGCCCCAATATCACGACGCGGACCTTGGGAAGCGGGGTCGCATCCAGCGCATGAAACCATTGTGAACCAGCGGGGAAAATCACTTTGCCCGCCGCCTTCTCCGCGACCAGAAAGGCGCGCAGATCCTGCATATATTGCGCAGCAAATTCCGGTGCGAGCGGTGCCTTCCAGCTTTCATCAAGTTTGATCGGATTGCTCATTTCGCGCTGCGCCGTGCCAGCAGTCGGTCAATCGCAACCAGCACCATTCCGACAACCACAAAGCCCGCCAGCAGCAATGCCATGCTTGATGCCAGCAGTCCGAATGTCATCTGCGTGGGATCGAGGAAATAATAGGCGTACCAGCCATCCACCGCACCGCGCGCAAAAGCATAGACGCAATAGGCAAGCGGGGGGACGGCCGCCCAGAAACCCTGCCGCCAGTTGAGGCCCTCATGCGGAAAGAGCAGCCAGGAAAGGGCGAACAGCAGCGGCGTTGCATCGTGGAGCATGTGATCGACCAGCAGCTGAAACCCTTCCGGACTCCAGATATGGCGAAGCGCGAGCGAGTAGACGATCCCGACGAGCAGGATCGCGGAGGCGGTCACCATCCGGCTGCGCGGGCCTGCCAGCCAGCTATCGGGGCGAAGCGCCATCACCGTGGCGACCAGTGCGACCGCGCTGTTGGTGAGGATCGTGAAAAAGCCGAGAAAGCGCCAGAGCGCGGAGGCGGGGCCGAGACCCTGCGCTTCAAATTGTCCGATCAGCAGGGCCAGCTGGATCGCCAGCCCTGTCCAGGCGATAATCGCGGTGAGTGCTGCACACAGCCGGGCGAGGGTTGAAGCCATCGCCTCTTGTCTCCCGCCTGACCGGCGAGCGCAAGAGAGGGACGTGCAAATTGCGCTGTCCTATTCACGGCGCCTTGTGGCATCATCCAGCAATGGGCCAGACTTGCCCCGTCATGTTTTTTGGATCGGGATCTTGGCCGGGCCATTTACCCCCGGCCTGTGTCAACACGTGTCAACTTGGGGTTTTTGTGTTGGGTTTTCCTGGGGAACGGACGGCCCGAGGGAAGGGGTGCCCTCAAGGGCCGTCCGAAGGCGGTTTAGTTGGCAGCCCAGCCGACAATCAGATAGGCGAGCAGCGCTACCGGGCCGAGGGCGAAAAGGGTGAGAGCGACCAGGCCGATGCGGATCGCCAGCACGTTCCAACCCGTCCAGCGGGCGAAACCGGCGCAAACACCCATCACTTTGGCGTTGCTGCGGTCTAGGGCGAAATTCTGCGTCATGGTCTGGTCTTTCTTGAAAAGGGGTAACTGGTGGGTGTCTGGAACTTCCTGCGCCTGATTAAGCGACAGGAAGAACCGGGCCGACAGCGGCGCTGATGCATGCTGCGCTAACGATAAGGGCGGCAACTGTAGAAAGAGCGGCGCTTTGGAGATTTGAGAGATTGAAGGTCATGATTGTGTCTTTCATATGGGTTTGGAGATCGGTGTTCCCGTGCCAACTAGGCGACGGGAAGA
This sequence comes from uncultured Parasphingopyxis sp., assembly GCA_905479515.1. The sequence continues at coordinate 12,918 of CAJQMX010000053.1, read as the reverse complement.
ACCGGACCGACGGCGGCGCTGATGCAGATTGCACTGACTACAAGGGCAGCGACTGCGGAGAGGGCGGCGCTCTGAAGGTTGCTGATATTGATGGACATGGTTTTGCTCCTGTTTGTTCCGGCAGACCATTCCGCCGGCTTGCCCCATACTAAGCAGGATGCGTGCCAGAAATGGATAAGCTACCTTTTACAGTAGCTTAACCGATTTCGATCGTTTCACGACATATTATTGCGTGCGGAGAGTTGGGAAATATTCCGAAGCAATGGGAATATTTTCAGGAGATTTTCCGATATTCGCGGAAAGGCCTATTCGCTGCCCCAAGCCGGCGGCGGTGTCTCTACCGGTGTCGTCAGGTCAAACTCGACACGGAAGAAGCGTTCATTCTCGCCTGCGGGTCGCCGCAATTCATAGGCAAAGACCTGATCATTGACCTCCACCGCCCAGACATTGGTGACGGATACCGCCAGCCCTTCGCGCTCGAACAGCGCGATGGATTCTGCATCAACCGGAAATTCCTGCCGGTTCGCGGTGCCAAGATCGGCCGTGTCGCCGCCATATTGGGTGACAGCATCTTCGCTGCCATCCTCATGCCGGTGATCATGCTTGAGCTGCAGGCCCGTGCCGGTGTCCGTGATCACCCAGGTGCGCGAGCGATCATCGCCGACATGAAAAGGAATGCGGATCTGATCCGGCGCGCAGGAGGCGACATGCATGACGAGCGGCACAGACGCGATATCCGCATCGCCCTCATCGGTCGACACGAGCTGCCCGGCAAAAGCCTGGCCACACAGTTCGGACAGGTTTGCCATGAAGGCGACCTGCGGATCGGTAGCGGTCTCTTCCGCTTCCGGCGCTGGTTCGGCACAGGCGGTGATGAGCAAAGCGACCGACAAAGTAAGGCCTGGAAGAAATCCGCGCTGCAGTGCGGGGCGATCAGATGAAAAATAGGTCATGCACCATGCCTAGCTGCACCAAGCCCCGCGCGCCAGTCGGATGAACCTTTAAGACAGCGCTTCATTCTGATGCTTCCCTATGGCGAAGGCTTCATGGCATAAGAGGGGAATGCACAGAATCGATGGCTCATATGACTGACGACCATAGAATTCGCGCCGGGATTGGTGGCTGGACCTATAAGCCATGGCGCGGAACATTTTATCCGCAAGGCCTGCGTCAGGCTGACGAGCTCAGCTATGCGGCCGGGCGGCTCGGTGCGATCGAGATCAACGGCACCTATTACCGGCTGCAGAAACCCGAAAGCTTCGCCAAATGGCATGACGCCACGCCTGACGGGTTCAAATTCACGATCAAGGCCTCGCGCTATTGCACAAACCGGAAAGACCTCCGCGAAACCGGGGAGAGCATCGAGAAGTTTCTCGGCCAGGGGATCACCGAACTCGGCGACAAGCTCGGCCCGCTATTCTGGCAGTTCATGCCGACCAAAAAGTTTGACCCGGAAGAATTCGGCGCGTTCCTGGCCATGCTGCCGAAAACCTATCAGGGAATATCCCTCCGCCATGCCTTGGAAGTGCGGCATGAGAGCTTTGTCTGCGCGGAGTTTGTCGAGCTGGCGCGCAAATATGGTGCCGCGATCATCTGCGCAGATAGCGAGAAATATCCGCAGATCACCGATCAGACAGCCGATTTTTCCTATGCCCGGTTGCTCGGTGCGCGTGAGGATGTAGAGACCGGCTATCCTGCGCCTGCGCTTGATCATTGGGCCGATACTGCCAGGGCATGGCGCGATGGCGGACAGCCTGACGATCAAAACTATCTGACCGAAGCAGTGCCTGCCCCAAAGGGCCGAGACGTCTATATGTTTTTCATCAACGGGGCGAAGGTCCGCGCGCCTGCCGCGGCAGAAGCGCTGATCGCGCGAACGATTTCATGAGGAGAGTAGCCATGCGTACGATAGCAATCACCGCCGCCATCCTGGCCCTTGCCGCCTGTTCTGGCAGCAATGAGCCAAGCGGCGAAGAGCCTGGCACCGCTGGACCCGCAACCGATTTGGCTGCACCGGAAACGCTCGAGACGATCCCAGCGGAATTTCTGGGGCGCTGGGATTTCGCCGAGGATACCTGCGCCGACGATGCCAGCGAAATGCGGCTCGACATCGCGGCTGATCGCATCAGCTATTATGAAAGCAGTGCGGTGCCTGAAACGATTAGGCAGACGGAACCAGGCACGGTGACGATCGATCATCTTTTCTCTGGTGAGGGCGAGGAATGGACCGAGACACTGGCCTATGCATTGAGCGAGGATGGCGAACGCCTCACGGTAACCTCGCCCGATGGCAGCATGTCGGTCCGGATGCGATGCCCCGCCTAGGCGGATATCACAGGCGCTAATCCCGCCTCCGCTCGTCGCACAGATTTTCCGACGAACGACACTTTTACGACATTTGTCGAAAGATCGACACCGCTGGTCGGAAAGCCCCGTCCGGGCACTGGATGATCGCCGGGGATTGCTCAATGGACGCTGCATCTCAGGGAAGGGATTACTGAAATGCGGCGTACATCATGGTTGTTAGTATCGAGCTCATTGCTCGGATTTCCGGCCTTCGCACAAAGCGAAGAAAGCACGGAAACTGCCGATGCGCCTTTTGCTCACCCTGCTATCGTGCCAACGGGTGGCCGGGATTACACGCCGGGTTTCTTCGGTCGCTTCTCACCCAACTCGGCCCTCGACATGGTCCGCCAGATCCCCGGCTTTACGATTCAACAGGGTGATGACCGTCGCGGCCTCGGCCAGGGCGGCGATAATGTGCTGATCAACGGCGAACGTGTTTCCGGGAAATCGAACGACGCGATAACCACGCTCGGTCGCATTTCGGCCGCCAACGTTATCCGGATCGAAGTGCGTGATGGCGCATCATTGGATATTCCCGGTCTTTCCGGGCAGGTCGCCAATATCATCGCGGAAACCAGCGGGATCAGTGGCAATTTTTCCTGGAACCCACAATTTCGCACCCGCATCACCGATCCGCGCCTGACCAATGGCGAGATTTCCGTAAGCGGCACGCAAGGCGCGTTCGACTATACGCTCAGCCTCTCGAACACGGACAATTCGTTCCGTGGGGGCAGTGCAGGGCAAGAACTCGTCCTTGATCCGGCAGGCACGGTTATCGGCATGCATGAAGAGTGGGGAACATCCTCTGGCGACCAGCCCGTGCTCTCCGGTACTTTTCGCTATGACGGGCCGGGTAGCTCCATCGGCAACCTCAACCTCAGCTATGGCCGCTATTATTTCCGGGGGCGCGAAGATTCCGATCGCGTAGGCCAAGGGCTGCCCGACCGGACCCGTTTTTTCCGAGAGCGCGAAGATGAATGGAATTTCGAGATCAGCGGCGATTTCGAATTTGCCTTCGGCCCCGGTCGCCTCAAGCTGATCGGCCTTCGGAGCTTCGAACACAGCCCCTTCGAAACCAGCCTGATAACCGAGTTCGTCGATGCGACGCCGTCAATCGGTGATCTCTTCGCCCGCCAGCTTGATGAGGGCGAATGGATTGGCCGCGCTGAATATGGCTGGGCGATGGGTGGAGACTGGCAGGTCGCCGTTGAAGGCGCGCTCAATACGCTGGATGTCCAGTCAGACCTCTTCGCCCTCGACCCGGCGGGCGTTTTCCAGCCAGTCATTCTCCCCAATTCCAATTCTCGCGTCGAGGAGGAGCGGGCCGAGATCAATATCACCTATGGCCGGCCTCTTACGGACAATCTTTCCTTGCAGGCGTCGCTCGGCGGCGAATATTCCACGATTACACAGAGTGGCAATAATGGACTGACGCGCTCCTTCTACCGCCCGAAAGGCTTTGTTTCGCTGGCTTGGTCAGCGAATCCCTGGCTCGACATCCGCGTCCGGGTCGAGCGCGAAGTCGGCCAGCTCGATTTTTCGGATTTCGTCGCTTCCACAATATTGGGAACCAACGCCCAAGACGCTGGCAACCCCAATCTCGTACCGCCGCAAAGCTGGAATTACGAAATTGAGGCAACCCAGCAATTGGGTTTGCTTGGTTCAATCACGGCGCGGCTTTACTATGAACAGATCAGCGATATCGTCGATCAGGTGCCGCTAAGCCCGACCGCGGAAGCGCCGGGAAATATCGACAGCGCAAAACGCTATGGGCTGGAATGGAGCAGCACGTTCAACTTCGATCCGCTGGGCTGGCGAGGCGGACGGCTGAATGTTGAATTTACCCTTCAGCGCAGCCGGGTCCGCGATCCGCTGACGGGTGAGAACCGGCCGATATCCAATGATATGCAGCGGAATGTCGATGTCGAACTGCGCCATGATGTACCAGGCACGGAATGGGCATGGGCCTTTACCTATGAAGACTATCAGGAGGCCAATGGCTATCGCCTCACCCAGGTCAACGACTACCGTAATTCGTCAGGCATTGTCGGCGCCTATATCGAGCATAAGGACGTGTTCGGCCTGCGCGTTCGCGGCGGCGTCTATAATCTGATGGATCGCAACGAAAATTTCACCCGCACCTTCTTCGTCGATCGGCGCGATGGGCCAATTGCCATTATTGAGGATCGCAGCCGGGAATTCGGTCCGATCTTCTCTTTCCAGGTAAGCGGCAGCTTCTAAAGCGCGTTCGGGCTGCTCTCACGGCTCAGCATTTCCCGGCATCGGTCTGCCGCGATCACCTTGCTGCACCGCCGATACTCATCTTGCCGGACGTCCGCTTCCACGCCGGATTGCTGGAAGGGCTGGTCAGCATGCGCAAGACCGCCAAGGGCCTGCCATGCAATCAGGCTGACCAGCACCCCAACAAGCGCGGCGGCGGCGAAGCGCCCAAGATCGAATGTGCGGATCGCCGAAACGTCTCGAACGGTCCTTTTTACCGGAATGCCGTTTGGGCTTTCATCCTGAACACGGGGCTGGGGAGATGTAATCCCAGCCCCCTCGAAATCCACAATATAGGCCCCTTTGGGGATATGGATGCGCAGCCCGGTATTTGACGGGTAGTCGGTATAGAATTCGTCCAATAGCTTTCTGAGTCGGCCAACCTGAACACGCGGATAGCTGTCGATACGCGCGTCGAAATCCGCATCCCGCCCGAGCGCATCGACCGCAATGGTATAGGCTTTCAGGCGAGGCCCATTGCCCGCCAGAGTCTGATCGACAAGAAAGGATAGCAAGCGGCGCATCACGGGAGAGTGATTGAACTGCGGCGCAACGAATATGCGGCGCAACTCCCCGTCTATGGCTTCGCGGTCGGCCGTACCCGGCACGTTTGCGGTAACGTCAGTCATTTCAGCCTCGCGCAATCGCGCCCCCGGCTGCGGTCTCAATAGCCGCCAAACCTTATGTAACGGTTAAACCGGGGGTTACATTGTGAGGCCGACACGCGCGCAAATGCGCCTTTTCCGGAATGTTACCCCGCTAATCGGGATCGCTTGGCAAAAGCTGGCGCGCAACCTTTCGCGCTCTCAGGCGTCGGCTGGGCATGCACAAACCCCCTCGTCTCTTTCCAAATAGTCGCAAAAGCCCTCACCGGCTGGCTGTGTGCACGGCTGGCCTGATCCTGTTGATCGCGAGTGGGATGGCGAGCGCCGCGCCCGAAGATGATTCGGTGCGCGGCGTTTCCGCGATTGCCCGGGTGAGCGCAACAATCGTCAACCCGGCATCACTGCGTGCAGCCGAGCTGGAAAATATCGGGACATCTTTCGATCAGACTTCCGGGCTCACGGTCGCTCCGGCAGCGGTTATCCGCCGGGATTGCGACGATGAACGAACGCAGGAACGTTGCAATCTCATCATTCTCGACCTGCCATAAACCGGCAAATACCGACTAGCCTTCGCGGCGACCCCAAAAAGACGCTGATTGTGCGGAGTAGGGCTGGCATTCGGCCATGAGCAGTGGATAGGGGCGGTTGCTTTCGCGGATGAGAGCCTCATCGCTACCGGCGAGACACGCGGCTTCGCTGCGATAGACGGTGTCTTCGCGCGCCACCTGGTGGCACATGGTCGCCCCATCGCCGCATCCCAATATTGCCAAAACGAATAAACCCGGACCCATGATCTTTGCTCCCTTTCAATAGACCAATTCATAGACCGGGCCGCTTGTTCCCCCTGTGCAGGAGATCACAGGCTAGGAGTTTTGGCAAAATACCCTATTTAGGCAAGGCATGCCGCCCGATACCCCCACCAACGCCAAGCTGAAGCAACCGGGCCTTGCCCTGCTGCGCCGCTTCCTTCCCTATTTGTGGCCCAAGGGCGACCCGGGTCTCAAAGCGCGCGTCATCGGTGCTTTCGCGCTGGTTCTGTGCGCCAAGGCGATCATTCTTATCATGCCGTTCGCCTATAAGGCAGTGATCGACAGCATGGACGGCGAGAATGATCCGGCGATCATGCTCGCGATTGCGCTGGTCGTCGCTTATGCGGGAGCACGCTTTGGCGGGGTGCTGTTCGACAATCTTCGCAATGTGGTTTTCGAGAAAGTCGGCCAGACCGCGGCGCGGCGGCTCACCGAAAATGTCTTTGCGCATCTTCACGCCCTGTCGCTGCGCTTCCATCTCGAGCGCAAGACCGGCGGCGTCACCAAGATTATCGAGCGCGGAACCAAGAGCATCGACACCATGCTCTATTTCCTGCTCTTCAATATCGCGCCAACCGCGATCGAGCTGCTTGCCGTCTGCATCATCTTTTACGTCAAGTTCGGGCCGGGACTCGTCGCCGTCACCATCGGCGTGGTTGCGCTTTACATCACCTTCACCCGGCTCGTGACCATCTGGCGGACGCAGCTGCGCCGCGACATGGTTGATCTCGATACGACCGCCTACAGCCATGCGGTCGACTCGCTGCTGAATTTCGAGACAGTCAAATATTTCAATGCAGAGGCCCGCGAGGCCCAGCGCTTCAGCCGCTCGGTATCGAGCTGGGCACAGGCGGCGGTCAAAAGCGAAAACAGCCTGGCTTTCCTCAATGTCGGCCAGGCACTGCTGACCAATGCAATGATGGCCGGCGCGATGGGCTATACCGTCTGGGGCTGGAGCGAGGGCCTGTTCACGGTCGGGGACGTCGTGCTCGTCAACGCGCTGCTCATGCAGCTTTTCCGTCCGCTCGATTTCCTCGGCACCGTCTATCGCACGATCCAGCAGGGCATGATCGACATGGAGGCGATGTTCGACCTGATCGATACGCCGGCCGAGATTGTCGACGCCGAGGACGCGCCTGAGCTTGCCGTGCCGCATGGCGCAGTGCGGTTCGAGCATGTCGATTTCGGCTATGATGCCGACCGGCAGATCCTGCGCGGCCTGAACCTTGACGTGCCCGCCGGAACCAAGCTTGCAATTGTCGGGCCGTCCGGCGCGGGCAAATCGACAATCGCGCGCCTGCTGTTCCGCTTTTACGATGTCACGTCCGGGCGCATCCTGATCGATGGACAGGATATCGCCAAAGTCCGGCAAGACAGCCTGCGCGCAGCGATCGGCATCGTTCCGCAGGATACGGTGCTGTTCAACGATACGATTGGCTACAACATCGCCTATGGCCGGGACGGCGCCAGTCAAGACGAGATAGAGACAGCGGCAAAGGGCGCGGCGATCCATGATTTCATCATGAGCCTTGAGCATGGCTATCAGACCCGCGTCGGTGAACGCGGGCTCAAACTCTCCGGCGGCGAGAAACAGCGCGTAGCCGTGGCCCGGGCGCTCCTCAAAGATCCGCCCATCCTGATCCTTGATGAGGCAACCAGCGCGCTCGACAGCCGCACCGAAGCCGAAATCCAGGCGACGCTCGAACGCGCCGAACAGGGCCGCACGACGATCATCATTGCGCACCGGCTCTCCACCATCGTCGATAGTGACGAGATCGTCGTTCTCGAACAGGGCCAGATCGCCGAACGCGGGAGCCATGCAGCGCTTATCGCCAAGCAGGGCCTCTATGCTGAAATGTGGGCCCGCCAACGCGAAGAGCGGGCAATCGACACCGCCCGCTAACATATGCGTGCGAATAGGGGTGCCGCCGGGTCCGCGCACCCGATATGCGGGTGCCATGGGTAATCCCGACGAGATTCTTCGCAGCGTTTTCGGCTTTGCCGGTTTCCGCGGTTCGCAGCGCGCGGTGATCGACCGCGTCATGGCCGATCAGCATAGCCTGGCCGTGATGCCGACCGGCGCGGGCAAATCTCTCTGCTATCAGATACCCGCGCTTGCCCGGCCCGGCACCGGGCTTGTCGTTTCGCCGCTGATTGCGCTGATGCATGATCAGGTGCGCGCCGCCAGAGCCGTCGGCATCGAAGCCGCGACACTGACTTCCGCCGATAGCGACTGGGCCGAAACGATAGCGCGGTTTCGCGCGGGCACGCTGGACCTGCTTTACGTTGCGCCCGAACGCGCCAGCGGATCGGACTTTCAGGCCATGCTCCGCCAGACGCCGCTCTCGCTCATCGCGATTGACGAGGCGCATTGCGTTTCCGAATGGGGCCATGATTTCCGGCCCGACTATCGCCTGCTCCGTCCGCTGCTCGACCAGTTCCCCGATGTTCCCCGCCTCGCGCTGACGGCGACGGCGGACCGGCACACCCGCGCCGACATCCTCGAACAGCTCGGCATTCCTGAAAGCGGCGCGATCGTTGCCGGGTTTGACCGGCCCAATATCCGCTATGTCATCCGCCCGCGTGCCGGAATCGGCCAGCAGGTGAAGGCGCTGCTCGCCGAACAGCCGGGCGCGGGGATTATCTATGCGACCAGCCGGGCCGCGACCGAGAAGCTGGCGAGCCAGATATCGGCGACGGGCCGCAACGCGGGCGTCTATCATGCCGGGCTCCCGCCAGAAGAGCGCGCCGCCAATCAATCCGCTTTTGTTGCCTCCGAAGACATGGTGATGTGCGCGACCATCGCCTTTGGCATGGGTATCGACAAGCCGGACGTGCGCTTCGTCGCCCATGCCGGCATCCCCAAATCGATCGAGGCCTATTATCAGGAAACCGGCCGCGCGGGCCGTGACGGCGATCCGGCCGAGGCGCATCTCTTCTGGGGCGCGGAGGATTTTTCGCGCGCGCGCAGGCGGGTGGAGACCGAGATTGAAGAGCATCGCCGCGCGGGCGAACGCACCCGGCTCAACGCGCTGGGCGCGCTGGTCGAGACGGCAACCTGCCGCCGGGCCATCCTGCTCAAGCATTTCGGTGAGAATCCGCCCGCCCAGTGCGGCAATTGCGACAATTGCCTGACCCCGCCCAAGACTGTGGATGCCACCGAAACCGCCCGCAAATTCCTCTCCGCCGTATATCGGACAGGTCAGCGCTTCGGCATGGGCCATGTCGGCGAAGTGCTGTCAGGCCGGACAAATGATCGCGTCTCGAGCCTTGGCCATGATCAGCTCTCCGTCTTTGGCATTGTCACGGACGAGGAGGAGGCACTGGTCAAACCCGTCGCCCGCGCGCTCCAGACCCGCGATGCGCTAATCCAGACCGAGCATGGCGGGCTGGCCCTTGGCCCCGGCGCCCGCGCCATCCTGAAGGGCGAGGAGGAAGTCGCGCTGATCCTGCCGCCCAAGCGTGCGCGCAAAAGCCGGACCGGTCGCAGCGCCAATCAGGCGGCCAATCCGTTCGGCGATCCACTGTTCGATGCCCTGCGCGAAAAGCGCCGGATGATTGCCGCGGAAAATGCCGTGCCGCCCTATGTCGTGTTCCACGACGCAACCCTGCGCGAGATGGCGACCGCAAAACCGGCCAGCCTCTCGGCCCTCTCGCAAATATCCGGCGTCGGCGAACGCAAGCTCACTACCTATGGAGAGGATTTCCTCGCCGTAATCGCCGCACATGGCTAGCGACCAACGGCCTGCTCATCTTCGCGTGATGCGCATCAAAGCTGGCACCGATTTGCCCGGCCACATCTCAGAGGCAGCCGGGCAAAACGCGACGGTGATGCTCAGCAATCGCCAGTGCGATTCCGGGTAATCGTTGCATCGAAAACGAACCTGTCATCGCGACTTGAGATGTCAGCATCAACATCGGCGCTGATCAAAGCGCCGCCATAAGTGCCGCTGACGTTGAAGGTGCCGCTGTCGCCGCACACAGCCGCGATCTCGATCGAGCCATCGGCAATGGTTGAGCTGGTGACATTGCATTCTTCCATCAGGTCATCGCCCAGGATCATCGCCGCTGTGGGTGCCGCGGCATCTTCCTCGCTGAAGCACATTGTGTTTCTGGACAGCGACCGATTGAGTTCGTCTTCAATGCCGTCTTCCGTCGAGGAGGTCACTTCGGTCACCTCGAAACTCATGTCCCACTGCCCAGCCTGCAGCGGCTCGCCCCCGCCGCCAGAGCAGCCTGCCAGCATGGTTGTAGCCGCCAATATGCATGTAAGATTCCGTATCATGTTAAACCCCCAATTTTACAGTGTGTTAAAGGATCGACGTCGCCCGGGTGACGAGCCATGTCAAGGCGCTGGCCTGCACAGCTTGACACGGAACGGCCTTTTTCCTGGCTGTAACCTTCGGGCAGGAACGCCGGAAAAGCACGCGATAGAGAGGCCGAGCTGCGCCGGATAGGCCAACCGAGTGTGACCTTTGGAAATGACGATCCGGGAGGCCCAGATGGAGAAGGCGCGTGCGGCATCCGACAGGGTGGAACAGAAAATTTCCAAATAGGACAGGGGTTCCGTCAGAAGATGCGGGGGGCGATCTGATCCTGCGCCTGCTTCATAGCGATAGCTGTGCCAGGCCATTTTACCGACATAGCATCACTATCAAGCACCGTATCCGCCGGACAGGATATCTGACAAACAAGCCCGGTTGGATACCAATGTTGAGCGACCTCTCCTGCCAGACTAGTCTTGAGAATCCGGTCGATCACCGTGGAACCAAATCCGCTCTGGGTGGGCTTCTCTATTTCTGGTCCGCCTTGCTCTATCCAATCCATTGCGAAACTCTGCCCTGACGCCTCGCTCTCATTGAATTTCCAGATGATATCAACCGTTCCACAATCGTTCGACAACGCCCCATATTTCGCAGCATTTGTAGCCAGTTCATGCAATGCCATTCCAAGGGCTTGAGCGGCCCGCGCATTCACATTGAGAGGCGGGCCAGAAAATGAAACGCGCGATCCGAACAAGTCCTGAAAATGCCCAAGCTGCGATTGTACAAGCTCTTCTAAAGGCACATCTCTCCAGCAACTTTTGACGAGGATGTCATGGGCTGCGGAGAGCGCAAGAATGCGCTCTTCAAACCTCTGCGCGAAAGTGTCCGGATCATTTGCCGCACTTTGTCGCGCTATGACCTGCACCAGCGCCAGCATGTTTTTTGCGCGGTGATTGACCTCACCCAGCAGCAGCTTTTCACGGGCTTCCGCGAGTTTTCTAGCACTGATGTCGTGCGCAATTTTTGAAGCGCCAACAATCTGCCCAGCCGCGTCGAAGATTGGAGAGATGTTGACAGATACATCCACTTCCCGCCCGTCGCGGCGAATTCGCACGGTTTCGAAATTGCTGACTTGCTCGGAACGCCTGACCCGCGCGAGGAATTCTTCTTCCTCATTCTCGCGATCGGGCGGGATGAGCAGGCGGATTGATTTGCCGATAATCTCCTCAGCCGAATAACCGAAGATTTTTTCGGCCCCTTTGTTCCAGCTTTGTATGTTTCCGTCGAGATCCTTCGATACTATCGCTTCACTTGAATGTGCGACTATTGCTGCGAGATGCGCTTGTGCGGCTTCTGCGCGTTTTTGATCAGTGATGTCACGGATCGACGCATAGAATACATTTTCGACACCGGTGAAAAGTTGCAGCTGCACCGCGACATCATAAGTGGAACCATCTCTGCGCTCGTGCACCGATTCAAATAGCTGGTTCTCGACATCTCCGTTCCGCAATGGCGTTACAAATTGAATGAACTGGTCTTTTGTGAATTGCGGCTTGATGTCCCACGGTGTCAAATGACCAAGCTGCTCCATGGAATAGCCCAGATTTTCCCGGGCGCCGCGATTGACCAGTTTAAAAAGATAGCTGTCTGCGTCAAAAATATACACTTCACTGACGGAGTCCTCAACTATACGCCCCAGCCGCTCATTGAGTGAGGCCGTAGCCAATCGCTCCAGTTCAGCAGCGGCACGCCCGGAAAACACCTCAACCACTTCAGCAGCATATTCGGCGTTCTCGAATGGATTCTCATCCAGAACGGCAAGTAATCCCAGAACTTCGCCAGACGAAGCGCGTAGCGGTGTTCCCACATAGCTTGTGGCGCCCATGTCCGTCAGCATCTGGTCTTGTGGAAAGAGGCTGGTGATATTGTCAGGGTAGCAGCATGCTCCTTGCCCGACGATATTCGCGCATGGCGTGTGTTCAAGCGCGTATTCGAAATTCTCTGCCGGACCGTTGTCCCAGACGGCGACGGTACATACTCTACCGCGATCGGCTGGATGAAGCGTACTCAAAAACACCCAGCGCGCGGAAAGCGTCTGCGCAATTGCCTCGACCATCACCGGAAAAAACGCTTTTCCGACTACTTTTGAGCATGCCGCAAGTTGGGATTGAAATGAATTCCGGAAGGCTTTGTCAGCATCTGGCGATTGACTTGTTGGCGCCATTCCTCAGCTCCCCAAAGATAAGCGATTATGACTTTGATCGATACGAAGCAATTAAATTGCACTTTACGTCCCGTTCCACCAGTGCGGGCTGCCATCCGAATTACTCCGGCGTTACCAGATATCGCGACGGCCACTGCACCTGACATTTGACCATTTCGAGGTCATCACTTGGCCGTTGTTGACCAAAGTCAGTAAAATGCGGGTGCTGTCTGAAGTCGACGGCCCATTGTCTGCAATGGGTCGCAAGCGGAAATTGGGATTGGGCCGCTGCACACTCCGGAAGCCTCCACACCCCCTCCCCGCTTGCCCAACACCCCCTTCTCGCCATATGAGCAGCGCGAAGGAGACCCGTAATGTTTCGTACCGTGACCGACAATTTTCTGGCATCG
>CAJQMX010000052.1 GCA_905479515.1 uncultured Parasphingopyxis sp. | reverse complement strand
TGACGAAACCGAAGAAGACCCGGCAGAAGTCGAAGCCAGCAAATCCGACCTCGCTTACATCAAGCTCGACGGCAATATCGGCTGCATGGTCAACGGCGCTGGTCTCGCGATGGCAACGATGGATATCATCAAGCTCAACGGTGCCTTTCCGGCCAACTTCCTCGACGTGGGCGGCGGTGCGACCAAGGAAAAGGTCACCGCAGCCTTCAAGATCATTCTCGCCGATCCGGCGGTCGAAGGCATTCTCGTCAACATCCTTGGCGGCATCATGAAATGCGACATCATCGCCGAAGGCATTGTTGCCGCAGCCAAGGAAGTCGATCTTTCGGTGCCGCTGGTCGTGCGCCTCGAAGGCACCAATGTCGAAAAGGGCAAGGAAATCCTCGCCAATAGCGGCTTGCCGATCGTCTCGGCCGACGATCTTGGCGATGCCGCCAAGAAAATCGTCGCGCAGGTGAAAGAAGCAGCCTGAGCGAGCGAACAATGAATCGCCGTTCGTCCTGAGCCTGTCGAAGGATGATGAAGTACGCAAATCTGTACTTCGACACGCTCGGTACGAACGGGACGTGCCCTCGTGGCAAAGGCAAGAATGCTGCATCGCAGCGCAAAACTTGACGTTTACGTGAACGTAAGTTAATCGCGTAGTGAAATTTAGAAAAAGGAAACAGCAATGAAAATCCTGGTGCCCGTAAAACGGGTCATAGATTATAACGTTAAACCGCGGGTCAAGTCCGACGGCAGCGGCGTCGATCTCGCCAACGTCAAAATGTCGATGAACCCGTTTGACGAAATCTCGGTCGAAGAAGCCATCCGTCTGAAAGAGGCTGGCAAGGCTGAAGAAATCGTCGCCGTTTCGGTTGGCCCACAAAAGGCACAGGAAACATTGCGTACCGCCCTCGCCATGGGTGCGGACCGGGCGATCCTCGTGGTCACCGACGAAGAAGTCGAACCATTGGGCGTTGCCAAGATCCTCGCCAAAATCGTCGAGGAAGAAGCGCCCAAGCTGGTCATCACCGGCAAACAGGCAATCGATGACGATTCGAACCAGACCGGCCAGATGCTTGCAGCCTTGCTCGGATGGGGTCAGGGCACCTTCGCCAACACTGTCGAGCTCGACAGCGACAGCATCACCGTCAAACGCGAAATCGACGGCGGCCTGCAGACGGTCAAGCTGAACCTGCCTGCCGTGGTCACCACCGACCTGCGTCTCAACGAACCGCGCTATGCTTCGCTGCCGAACATCATGAAGGCGAAGAAAAAGCCGATGGATGAGAAAACACCCGCCGATTATGGCGTCGACATCAGCCCGCGTCTCACCACCATCACCGTCACCGAACCACCGGTTCGCCAGGCTGGTGAAAAGGTCGAAGACGTCGATGCGCTGGTCGCGAAACTCAAAGCTGTGGGAGCGATCTAGCAGCCCTGCCGTTCGTGTCGAGCGAAGTCGAGACACGCTTCTCGACGAGGCTCGAAGCGAACGGAATGGAATAAAGATTCAAGGAGTTCAAAAATGAAAACTCTCGTACTCGTAGAACATGACAACAGTAACATGAAGGACGCGACGCTGGCCGTTGTCACCGCCGCGTCACAACTGGGCGAAGTCCACGCTCTGGTTATCGGCTCCGGCTGTGCCAGCGTTGCTGAACAGGTTGCCAAGGTCGCTGGCGTTGCCACCGTCCATGTCGCCGACGATGCCGCGCTTGAACATCAGCTCGCGGAGAATGCCGCGCCGCTGATCGCAAGCCTGATGGAAACGCACGACGCATTGCTCGCGCCAGCGACCACCACCGGCAAGAATATCGCCCCGCGCGTCGCAGCCCTGCTCGACGTCATGCAGATCAGCGACATTCTCTCGGTCGAAAGCGAAGACACGTTCACCCGACCGATCTACGCCGGCAACGCGATTGCTACGGTGAAATCCTCGGATGCCAAGAAGATCATCACCGTTCGCGGTACAGCGTTCGACAAGGCAGCAACCGAAGGCGGCTCCGGCACGATTGAAGCGGTTGGCGGCGCCAGCGACGCCGGCCTGTCCAGCTTCGTCAGCGAAGAAATCGCCAAGTCCGAACGTCCTGAACTGACCAGCGCAAAAATCATCGTTTCCGGTGGTCGCGCTCTGGGCTCGTCCGAGAAGTTCGAAGAAGTCATCACGCCTCTGGCAGACAAGCTCGGCGCCGGCATCGGTGCCTCGCGCGCGGCTGTCGATGCGGGCTATGTCCCGAACGATTATCAGGTCGGCCAGACCGGCAAGATCGTCGCTCCGGAAGTCTATATCGCCATCGGCATCTCCGGCGCGATTCAGCATCTCGCCGGCATGAAGGACTCGAAAATCATCGTCGCGATCAACAAGGACGAAGACGCACCGATTTTCCAGGTTGCGGATATCGGGCTGGTTGCCGATCTGTTTGACGCGGTGCCGGAAATGACTTCCAAGGTCTGAAATCAACACAGCGCCCCGCCTCACCCGTCATGCTGAACTTGTTTCAGCATCCCGTCGGGCAGACGCGGACCGCTTGAGATCCTGGACCAAGTTCAGGATGAAAAATAAGGAACCCCGGCGTGAAAGCGTCGGGGTTTTTTGTTGGCCAATCCAAACCGCCAGCGTCATCTTTCTGACACCAATCGCGGATATGGCATTTTGATGACAACAGGCCCCACTTTCAAAAACCGCCCGGACAAACGCGATATTCTGGCTCAGGCTATTCTCGACGGATGTCCGGTCAGCGACCTTGCGCAGCGCTTCATCGCCGCCGGCTATAGCGCAAAAGCAGCCAGCTATGAAGCCGGGCGAGCGGTGAAAGACCCGCTCTTCAACGCCGCCAAGACGATCAGCAACCGGGTAAGCAAGCGCGACTGGGCTCTGGATATCTATCGCCGACTGCATGAGACAGAAGCGGGTGAAGACCGCAATATTCCGGTCATCGACAGGATCGATCCGGCGATATTCTTCCGCGACTTTCATCATCGCAACCGGCCGGTCAAACTGACCGGACTGGTCGACCACTGGCCGGCGATGGAGCGCTGGACATTCGATTATCTGGCGGAAAAAATCGGTAATGCTGTCGTCGAGCTTCAGGGCCAGCGCCTGTCGGGCGAAGATTATGAACTGGCCAAGGATCGCCACAAACGCCATGTGCCCTTTGGTGAATTCATCAGCCTGCTCCGCCAGACCGAGAGCAGCAATGATTTCTACATCACCGCCTATAATGACACGGTCAACAAACAGGCACTGGCACCGTTATGGCAGGATGTCGGCGATATTGCCCTGCTCAAATCCAGCGGCGGCCGGGACGGCTTCTTCTGGATGGGGCCAAAAGGCACGATCACGCCCTTCCACCATGACCTGACCAACAATCTGTTGCTGCAGATTTCCGGACGCAAAAGAGTAAAAATGATCGCCGCCTATGACCTGCCCCAAATGCGCAACCATCTACATTGTTTCAGCTTATGGGCCTCAAGCGAGGAAATCGCGGCTCAGGGAGAGAAGGCTCCCACTATATGGGAATGCGACATCGGTCCCGGCGAAGCAATATTCCTGCCCGTCGGCTGGTGGCACCATGTTGAAGCGCTCGACCACACGATCGGCATGTCCTTCACCAATTTCCCGGTCGATAATGATTTTTACACGGACTATCCGAGCGAAACCGCGTTCTGAAACGAGTAGTTTCCGGCTCTAAACCGTAAAACTCTCCCCGCACCCGCAAGCACCCTTGGCGTTCGGATTCTCGAACACAAAGCCAGCAGTGAAATCATCTTCGACCCAGTCCATCGTGCTGCCGATCAGGTAGAGCACCGATCCGCCGTCGACGTAAAACAGCCCGCCGGGGGTGACGATCTTCTCGTCGAAGGGGACTTCCTCGGTAATATAGTCGACCGAATAGGCCAGGCCCGAACAGCCGCGGCGCGGGGTGGAGAGTTTCACACCGATCGCGTCGTCGGGCGCTTTCGCCATCAGGTCGGCGATGCGCTGCTCCGCCGCCGGCGTCAACTTGATCGCAGCGGGTATTTCGCGAATCTTGGTTTTCGTGTCGGTCATAATCGTTCTCCGGTCCCGTTCGTGTCGAGCGTAGTCGAGACAACTCTACGCTCCCAGTCCGTCTCTCGACTTCGCTCGAGACGAACGGCAATGCTGCTTTCCAGCCCTACAACATCCCCAGTTCAAGCTTCGCCTCGTCGCTCATCTTCTGCGGGTCCCATGGCGGGTCCCAGACGAGATTGACCTCGGCATGGCCGACGCCGGGCACGCTGCCGACTTGCAATTCGATCTCGCCGGGCATCGATTCGGCGACCGGGCAATGCGGCGTGGTCAGCGTCATCGTGACAATCGCGTGATTGTCTGGCGTGATCTCGACGCCGTAGATCAGGCCGAGATCATAGATATTCACCGGAATTTCCGGATCAAAAATGGATTTGAGCGTGTCGATCACCGCCTCGTAAATATCGCTACCGGCTTCGCCAGCAGGGGTTTCTGTCGGTGCCTGGGCGAGAAATCCTTCGAGATAGTCCCTCTTGCGATTGAGCTTCGCCGCATCGCTTTCCGCTTCATAGGGCGAAGGCGCCATCACCGGTGCGGGCTTGTCTGCCGCTTTGCCGTTCGTGTCGAGCGTAGTCGAGACACGTGGTTCGCTGTCATCCGGTCTCTCG
>CAJQMX010000051.1 GCA_905479515.1 uncultured Parasphingopyxis sp. | reverse complement strand
GCCAGATGCCGGACGCAATGCCGGCCTTGTGAAAATGTGCGGTCGTGGCGGAACTGGTAGACGCGCATCGTTGAGGTCGATGTGGGCTAACGCCCGTGGAAGTTCGAGTCTTCTCGACCGCACCACACAGTCCGGTATCTCTTGTGAGAACCGGACTTTTCTTTTGGACCCCGCTGAACGCCGCATTTCTGCGCGGCTCAGCGCCGTGGGCTTCCAGAACGGGCAGAAGAGACGGCATCGGAGACGTAAAACCGGCCGTTTTCCCTAAAGTCTCTGGCCCGCGTGAATCGTGCCCAATTGCTATACTGAAGATGACGGCGATACCGGCTGTTATTGGAGCCCGATCGCCCGTTCCTGCTCGCGCCAATCGAGCGGCAGCGGCATTTCGAGAAGCCGCGTCCGCGTCAACCGATCCGGAACCCGGCCATCGACAATAGCCTCGACGATCCGTGGTGACAGATAGCTCAACTTGATAAGCCGATTGAACTGCCGGCGGCTGCAACCTTCGCGCGTCGCCAATGCAGAGAGCGACAGATCGGGCGATGCAAACACCATGGCCTGAGCCTGGCGTGCCTCGCCGATGAGCGCGAGCAATCCAGCTCCTGTCGCAGTTGGACTGCTTGGCTTCTCCGTGCCGAACGCCATGCGTGTTTCACGAGACCATCTCTTCGCCCTGAAAGGAACAGTCACCTTGATTGGTTGATGGTCAACATTGTCAGGATCGTTACACAGCGCGGCTTGGTCGATATGCAAATGGATTGTGTCTCCATCGAACTCGGCTTTCAGCAGCAGAGACTGAACCGCATGCAATCGTTCGATCGGATCGCCAAGCTTCTTTGCCAGTTCAGATGCGCATCGCAAAGCACTAGCCAGCTCCGATGCGCATCGCAAAGCACTAGCCAGCTCCGATGCATCATCGATGTGGAACGCGCGCTGCAGTTCTGGTTCGTTCAACAGGAATGCACCGAGCTGGTCGACGACCGTGTTTTCACATGCGTCGAGGCCGACGCGAACCACCGCAACTTCGTCATCCGGCGTGCGGGATGATGCGTAATAGCGATAGCGGCGATTGCCCTTCTTCGCATGTGTCACAACCATGGGCCTGCCATGGTGATCGAATAGCAGCCCGCGCAGCATCGCCTGCTGACGCCCATTCCGCTCTGTCGTCCTCGGCGGTGCCTTGCGCTGGAGCTTGGCCTGCACCGCCTCCCATAACTGCTGGTCAACGATGGCCTCATGCTCTCCGGGATAAGCTTCGCCCTTGTGAACGATCATCCCAAGATAGATGCGGTTCTTGAGCAGATGGAACAGGCTGCCGCGCGCGAATGGGATACCGCCTCTGTGCGGGCCACTAACACTGTTCTGGATCTTTGTGATGATACCACCCTCGCGAAGTGTGCCGATCAGCGCATTGACCGATGGCGCATCGAGATAATGCCGCATAATATTGCGCACCCGTTCGGCCTCCTCTTCGTTGACGACAAGCTTGCGCTCGCGAACCTCATAGCCAAGCGGCACCGGCCCTCCCATCCAGAGGCCCTTCTTCTTTGAAGCCGCGATCTTGTCGCGGATGCGCTCCCCGGTAACCTCGCGTTCGAACTGGGCAAAGGACAGAAGGACATTGAGCGTCAATCGCCCCATGCTCGTCGTCGTGTTGAAGCTCTGGGTGATGCTGACAAAGCTTGCGCTCTTTGCATCAAGGACTTCAACAATCTTGGCAAAGTCGGCGAGACTGCGCGTCAGCCGGTCAACCTTGTAGACGACGATGACATCGACGCGTCCGGCTTCGACCTCGGCGAGGAGTTGCTGCAGACCGGGGCGGCTCATGTTGCCACCTGAGAAACCCCCGTCATCATAATGCTGCTTCACGGGTACCCAGCCTTCGTGACGCTGACTGGCTATATAGGCAGCACAGGCCTCACGCTGCGCATCGAGAGAGTTGAACTCCTGCTCCAGGCCCTCTTCGGTCGACTTGCGTGTATAGACAGCGCAGCGGAGGCGTGCGGTAGTCATGTGCTGCGCACTCCGAAGAAGCGGGGCCCCGACCATTTTGTACCTGTGATCTCGTATGCGATAGCACTCAGGGATCTGTAGCTCTTCCCCTCATAGAGATACGTATCGTCCGTGACGGCAACGCTGTGGGTCTTGCCATGCCATTCCCGCACCAGGCATGCGCCGGGCTTTAGTGCGGGAAGCGCTGCTGAGACATTGGCCGACGGCGTGCGGCGTAGTTGAGCCTTGACGCCACGCGACAGTCCGCCCTCCCGTTTGTGCTGCAGCTCATAGGCAAGAGCGAGCCGCATCAGGTCGATAGGCAGCCTTGGCGGTGTATTCCGATGGATACGCCGCCATTCTTCACGAAGCTTATGTGATGTCATGACGTCAATATCGGACACGCTCTGAGCGCGCTTGACCACCAATCAGGCCTTCAGGAAATAGGCGCTTGCTCCGCCCTTGCGTTCAGACCGATCAATGTCTGCGCCCCTTTTGCGCAGCGTCGCCAGTTGCCCGTGGACACTATGACGCTGCCAGCCTGTCGCTGTCATCAGTTCGGTGAGCGTGGCGCCGTTCTTGCGGGTGAGCATATTGCGGATTGTATCGAGCTTGGTCGGGGCTTTGCGTTCACAGGATTTGGTTGTGGTGGTCATGTTTAGGCTCCTTTGGCGGGAGGCTGGGCACTGTGCCAGGCCTTCCCACGAGCCCAAGCCCCGAAACCAGGAGGTTCAGGGCGGCGGCAGCGCATCGTTTGCGACCCGCCGGATCACTACCGCTCTTTGCGGCGGCGAAGTCCAGTCCTTTGTCGGACGGGCCGTCAATAGCGCCCTCGTTCGACACAAGAACATTGGCTGGCGACATTGAGCTTCCTGATGCAAATCCATTCAGATGCTCGAAATGGCCGGTTTTGGGCCGGTTGCAGATAGTCCGCTTCTGATCGACTTAGGCTTCAAAGCTGCCATTCTGCTCCCGACCCAATTGCGGACACAAAATAGGGGCGCCGCTGATCTCTATACGGCACCCCTGAATCCATGCAGTTTTCAAAGTTATGGATGTGTATGCGAAAGGTATCTTTGGCTGTCATCAACCAGACCGTCCATTTCCTCGTTCAGAGCAGTGACCGCTTCTTCGGACCCTTCCTGGGCCAAAATGGCAGCGTCATACGCAACGCGTGCTCTAGGATTGTGGCTGTCTAGCGCAGCCATGCCATCTGGCATTTCCGTAACTACCATGAGATCCCAAGGGCCATCCATCATCCAATGAACTGTCGGCACTGGCAATGCAGCAGCTTGCCGGGCAGGAATGAAATGATCGTTCATAAGTTCCAGCCATCGCTCACCGGCACCACCCGAAAACTTCACAAAGGTTACTTGAAAACTGGTCCGGGCTTCTTCCGGCTCGTCTTGCGCCAATACTGGCGCGGCCAAGCTTGACAGCGCAGTTGCTGCCAAAATCGTTTTGAATCGATTCATAATTATTTCCCCCATATTTCATTTATGCACGTTCCGTGCCTGAATATTATGAGCGCTATTGGGGTGAAACACAAATGGCCGTGTACGGGTCACTCAGCAAGTTAGAGTAGATTGGTTTCCATCGTTCAAGCCAGCAACGTCCACTTTCCACCCGAAGCAGCCGCTCGGACACGGCCTCCCTGTGCCTGCCCTTCAACGAATTCCTCACTGCCCGTGCAAACGAGCATGGCGACGGCAATGCGCAGGGAGAATACGCCATGAGGTTTTACCCGGAAGGCTGGCAAATATCCGTCGCTGGTGGAACGCCGGTCGATTTCGACTCTGCCGACATCCGGTATTTCTACGCCAACGAAACCGAGGTCAGCGAAATAACCTCGGACCGGGTTGCAGAGCTCATCCTCGCCGGCTTCGCCGACACTGATTTGGTAGTATTTGACGATAAATTGCACCGACATAAGATCGGCGATGATGGCAGCGTGTCGTAACGTGGGTAGCTCGCCGACAGGCAGCACCTTGCAGGTACGGCTGTACCTGCCTGCCGACAGCGGCGAAAGTAGTGGTTAGGGCCGCAAGCGGCCGATCTGCTTGCACTTTACATGGAAAGCAAAAAGACATTGGAGTAGGTTCGTAAATCATAGTTTGGCAAACTCTTGCCTGACGTCCGCCAAATAGGGAGTGCCCATTCGTGCCAGGTCTTGATCGGGAAATTATACCAGAGATAGACTGGGAGAGGGCGATCCAAAATATCTTACTGGATGCCAGGTCAGATTTTGTCCTCAGCCCGCACTTCGATCTGATCTACAACCGGGCTTCGCAGCGACTTATCGAAAAGACTACTCAAGAGCTTCGGTCAGGAGCTTATCAGCCTCGTCTTCCGATTACTTTCAGTGTTCCCAAAAGTAACTTCCTGACGCGGCCAGGTAGTACTTTGGAGCCGCAAGATCGCCTTGTTCATCAAGCGTTGCTAGAGCAGGCGCTGCCTCGCATTGAAGAGAATATGGATCGAGCGAGAACGTTCAGCCACGTTCCGAATGGAGCTAACGCGCTTTTTCAACCGTCTCACGAGGGATGGGATGCATTTCAGGCTAGTGTGCGGGTAATTTCGAATGCTCATCCATTCGTTCTGCGTGCGGACATTGCAAACTACTTTGAAACCCTACCGCAGCACGCCGTGATCAACCTTCTCAATGCCTCCGGTGTTCGTGGAGAGATTGTGAACCTACTTGAGGAACAGCTTCTTGCCTTTCAGGAGCGACGCTCCACAGGTATTGTTCAGGGCATCTATCCGTCAGACGTTCTTGGTAATTTTTATCTTTCTGACTTCGATGCCGACTGTGAGATGCATGGTCTTGCCTCCGCAAGATACGTCGATGACATCTATGTTGGTTTCGAAGATGAAAGCGATGCTCGCCGTGAACTTGTCCGACTGAATGCAAGGCTCCGTAGTAGCGGACTCTTTTTTAATCCCAGCAAGACGTCAATCCTCACGGGAGCTGATGTCCAAGAGGAAGAAGGCGAGCTTGAGCAGCTCTTTGATGCAGCCCGTGACGAGATCTATAACCACTTGGATTGGCTAAGTCAGTCTGGATACGGATTTCAAGGCGATTGGCTAATCGAGGGAGAAGAACCGACCGAGGAGGAAATCGAACTTCAAGCCACGAAAAACCTCTTGTTCCATGGCGGAGAAGATGACGCACAGCGCGAGAAGATTGAAAGGTTCTGCCTCCCAATCCTCCGAGGAGGTAACGACGATAGTGCGATCGACTTAGTCTTCGATAACTTTGATACGCGACCACAGCTAACCAGGCTTTACGCATCTTATCTGACCCACTTCTCGCGAGAATCACCTGATATTGCGGCCAGAATCTCCAGGTTGATACAACGCGACCAGTTCTTTTGTGATTATCAAAGAATGTATGTTCTGGCCTCAATTTTAAATCGGGAAGCCAATGATGCTGGCACTGTATTGAAATGCCACCAGTGGATGGAAAGCGGAACTATCGGTGCTGAAACTCGGGCCTTGGCCGCTATCTTCGTCGCAAAATTTGGCAGCCCTCAGCAAAAGCGAGCAGTCAGATTGAGGTACGAGAATGAGCCCTCGGAGTATGTCAGGGCGGCAATCCTCTTCTCAGCTCAATTCTTCACCCTTGCGGATCGACGAACAGCTAAACGGGCGTGGGGCGGTCACTCTGCTATCAATGCAATGATTGCCGATGCTATCTAAAGCACGCGATGAAATATCGTCAAAGCTAGTGTGCATTAATTGATCGCAAGATGGGATGAGTAATCCCAACTAAAAAATGCCTGGAGAGAATGTCCGCTTTCAGGCGCTAATTTCTCAGAAGCCTACGTCTTGGATTAGGGCGCAAAGCGGAAGTCACACCCCGTCATCGCTCGGGGCCGTTTCCCCGCCAATTTGGCTCTTTCCCAGGAGCAAAGTCACCGGCAAGAGAAGCTCCTTCACAATAAGACCGGCCCTCAAGACGCTTTGCATATCGCTTCGGCAGCTTGTCGTTTATGATATCGAACATTCGCTGTTCGCTGTGCCAATCATCCAGGTAGCGCTTTTTCATACCAGCATTGCGTGCCCGTCGGTACTTCTCAGCATAGTATGATACCTCGCGCTGCGCTTCGTCTCGGCGCTCAATCATCCGGTCCCAGTCCGCTTTCTCCTCAGGGGTGCAAGGTCCCGCATAGGTGACGGTCGCCGCTTTCAAATCGATGATCACGTCATCAGGATGTGGTAACGGCGTAGGTTCCCGGGTGCCGCGCGTGCGCGCATCCTCGATCGCCTCCATCCAGCCAGTCTTGTATTCGATCGCCACCTGCATGTGCTCCGAGCGCATACGGCGATCTTCTTCCTCGACGGTCTGCACAAGCTCCGCCATAGTGCGCTGCGCAAACCTGTTCCCCTTCATCGCCGCAACGCCCATAGAGCGAAATACCGCCTGGATCGCAGGCAGCTCAATCGTCCTGTCCCCCTCGCGGATGGCCACCGGTCGATAGGCTTCTTCGATCAGATACCGGTTGGCCGGCTGCGATCCGAAATCGAGGCTGTCGACCTTGGGCTGGCCTTTGGCCTTGCGAGGCCGGCCGTTCGGATTGCCCGACTGGCCTTTGCGAAAGCGATGTTCTGCCGGCGGCTTGGCATAGCCGACCTCATAGGTTGCGGGCACATTCTCGGCCTCGATTTTAGCCGGATCGCTCATTCGGCAGCCTCGAGAGTTTCCTCTGGGTCTTGCATGGCCTCGATCGCAGCCGTGCCGCAAGCGACCAAGTCAGCGTGCTTGCCGGTATACTTCTCCCATCGCTGAACGATTGTATCGCAATAAAGCGGGTCATATTCGATTATGCGAGCGCAGCGCCCCGTCTTCTCGGCTGCGATCAGCGTCGAGCCCGAACCGCCAAAACAGTCGAGTACGAGATCGCCGCGCCGCGAGCAGTCCCGGATTGCGTCAGCGATCAGCGCCACGGGCTTCACTGTCGGATGCATCGCCAGCTCGTCGCCCCGCGAGGCGCTAATGCTCGAGATACCGGCATAGTCCCACACATTGGTGCGATACCGCCCCGTCTCTCCCAGGCCGAAGCTGTTGATGTGCGCTGCGGTTCCGATTTTGAAAACGAAGATCAGCTCGTGCTTGGAACGGTAGAAGGAACCCATGCCGCCGTTGGTCTTGTTCCATACGACAAGATTTTTGAGCTCGGTGAAGGCTTCGCTTCCCGCAGCAAGCAGCTCACCCATGTGGCGCCAATCCATACAGACATAGGCAATTGCGCCATCACGACATGTTGTCGCGGCCCCGCCAAGGGTCTCGACCAGAAATGCAATGAATTGCTGGGCGGACATCTCGCCGGCACCCATCGCAAACTCGCGGTGGCGGACACGGCCCAGACCGCACACATTACCATCAATGGCCACATTATATGGAGGGTCAGTGAAGATCAGATCGACTGTCGCTCCATCCAGAAGTGCGACAAAGTCCTCGGGCTTTCTGGCATCGCCACAAATCAGCCGGTGCCGGCCCAGCTGCCAGATATCGCCAGCACGGGAGACGGCTTCGACCGGCAGACCTGGCATTTCATCTTCAGGCGCATCATGCGCTTCGGGATCACTGTCGCGCGCGAGATCCAATGTCATGTCGATCTCGGCAAGCGAGAACCCCGTCACTTCAAGATCGAAATCAAGATCGATGAGCGCCTGAAACTCGATCGCTAGTATTTCCTGATCCCAGCCGGCATTGAGCGCGAGCTTGTTGTCGGCCAGCACATAAGCGCGGCGCTCTTCAGCGGAGAGATGCGACAGCGCCATCGTCGGGACCGTCTTCATCCCAAGCAGTTTGGCAGCTTCCACACGGCCATGACCTGCAATGATTTCGCCTTCATCGGAGACGAGCACCGGATTGGTGAACCCGAACCGCTCGATACTGTCGGCAATCTGACGGACCTGCTTTTTCGAATGCGTCCGCGCATTACCGGCATAGGCGCGCAGCGCGCCTGGGTCCCGCTCAACGATTTGATGATTTTGGCCTTGCATATTTTTGACCCCGCGAATCATGCAATAAACAATATCAGTCCACTATAGTAGACGCTCGACATTGTCAATCGTCGTGCTATGAAAGCAGTTCATTCCATTGGACAGGAGGCCAATCGTGTCTGAGAGACGGATGCTACTTGGAGAGCGGTTGAAGGCGCTGCGCACTGCAAAGCGGATGTCGCTTCAGGACGTCGCTGATGCGGCCGACATATCGCGCAGCCATGTCTGGAATCTCGAGACCGGCGCGAAGACGAACCCGTCCGTGGAACTGCTGGTCAAGCTTGCTGAGCTGTTTCGCGTCGGCATTGCCGAACTCGTCGGGGAGGATCCCGACGCACAGAATGAAGAACCGGAAATGGTCGCGCTCTATCGCAACCTGAAGGATCTTGATCCACGTGACAGGGAAATCGTCCAGGCGATGATCGACAAGATGCGTGAGCGTAAGGGCGATCCGGCTTGAGCGAGTTGCGAATGGATCTCGATGGGCCGGGCTATGGCTCGCCAAGTGGCTTGGCAGCCAGAATTCATGAACTTCTGCCGGAGTTGGCTCCTGGGTTTAACGTGAAGGCATTGGCGCACGATCTGGATATCCGAGAGATTGCGGAGGAAACCACTTCGGGCTTTCAGGCGATGTTGCTAACCGATCCATTGCGGAAAAGCGGGGCCATCATTCTGGCCGATTGGCAGGGGTTCAAACAGCGAAGATTTTCGATAGGGCACGAGCTCGGTCACTTCCTGCTTCCATTTCATGCGCCTGATGAAACTGGACAGTTTCTGTGTTCGCAGGCCGACCTCAAACTACTGGGTCGCAAAGAGCAGAGTCGGCGAAATAAGATGGAAGTCGAGGCGAACGAGTTCGCTGCCCGATTGCTTATGCCGCTGAACAAACTTCGCCCTTATCTGCGCGCAGAACCTAATCTCGAAACGGTCGTGTCGCTCACCGCGCAATACAAGGTAAGCAAGGATGCCATGGCGCGGACATACGCCGAGCAGCATGATGATCCTGTGGCAATTCTCGTGACGCAGAACGGAAAGTATTTGCGGGGGTATTGGGATCGGGGGAAGTTTCCGTGGCTGGCGCTTCGTAAGGGTGGCGCACTGCCGAGATCGGCAGCGTATTTTGAAAATGAAGCGCCAGTGGGAAAGTTCAGCGATATGGATGAGGCGGATCCGGACGATTGGCTGGAAGACCCCGAAAAGGCCAATGTGCTTGAACTGCGCGAACAGGTTTTCTGGCAGACAAAGGGGTTTGCAATGGTGCTGCTAGAGGCTGAAATAGAAGACGACGGCAGCTAAAAAATATTGGCTTGGTCAGTCACCGGGACAGCCGTCAATAACTCAGACCTGAACGCGCGCTCGTCCCAATAACGGGCTTTAATTTCGATCCTCGCGAATTCGATAGTTATCATTTTGGAATTGGTAGTTCGGTGGTAGCCTTGATCTCGGAAAGCGCGACAACCGAGTTCACCTCTTGGACGCCGGGGATCTGCGACAATTGCTCAAAGAAAAACCGCTCATACGCCTCAATGTCTTCAGCAACAATCCGCAACATGAAATCGACGGAACCCATTAGGACATAGCATTCCAGCACCTCGGGAAATTCTCGGATAGCTGCGGTAAATTCGTCAAGATTGGCGCGCCCATGTGCATTAAGTTTGATCTGAGCGAATATCTGCGCGCGAAGGCCGACTTTGGTTCGATCCACCAGTGCAACGCGCCTTTTTATAATGCCATCCTGTTCGAGACGATTGACCCTTCTCCAGCACGGCGATGGTGATAATCCTACTCTCTCAGCGATAACGGCTATTGGCAGGCTCGCATCTTTCTGAAGCAACCTGAGGATCAGTCGTTCGTACTCATCCAATTTTTCCGGCAATTTATTTCTCTATTTCTGTAAACATAGGCTAAATTGTCCGTATAATATCCCATTTCTGCGTATAATAGGCAAGCATTGCCCTTGGTTTCGGGGCAAAAAACCTCTCAGACGGCGGGCACTATTGGACGCCGATGAGGAGAAAAAGATGAGCGAGCCGCAAGTACCTGAAAGAATTGTGAATTTGGAGGATCTCGCCTGCGGCCTCCAAGGCGTTGTAGTCATCCATTCAACGGCTCTGGGGCCGGCCGCAGGTGGGTGCCGATTTTGGCGATATCCTGACAACCAAAGTGCGCATGAAGACGCTCTGCGATTGGCTGCAGGAATGTCTTATAAAAATGCGATTGCCGGATTGCCGCTGGGTGGGGGCAAGTCGGTTATCAAGGCGCCCGAGGAGCCATTTGATCGTGAAGAGCTTTTTGCTGCCTTTGGCCGAGCCGTTGAGCGTTTGGACGGAGATTTTGTAACAGCAGAAGACGTAGGAACAACAGTTGGTGACATGACAATTGTCAGTCGTCACACGCGCCATGTTGCAGGGCTTGCAGCACATTCAGGGAGCCCGGGCGGTGATCCTTCTCCGCATACAGCTCGCGGCGTATTTGAAGCCATGGAAGTTGCTGTAGCGCATCGACTAGAGCGCCCCCTAGGTGATGTAACTGTCGCCGTCCAAGGCCTCGGCAATGTCGGCTTTCATCTGAGCAAGATGCTTCATAAGGCTGGTGCAAAGCTGATCGTCTGCGAGCCTCGCTCGGGTGTGGCTGCCAAAGCCGCAGTTCGTTTTGGTGCAGAGCTGGCGAGTTGCAGTTCGATCTACGATGCGAAGGCTGATGTTTTTGCGCCATGTGCACTTGGAGGCACCTTGAGCCGCGACACAGTTCCAAGGTTGCATGCCAAAGTTGTTTGCGGCGCAGCAAATAACCAGCTTGCAGAAAATTCGGTCGGCGAAATGCTTGCTGATCGAGATTTGCTTTATGCACCGGACTATCTGGTTAATGCGGGCGGTATCATCAATGTGGCTGGAGAGTATCTAGGCTGGACGAAGGAAGAGGTCTATCAACAGGTGAGTGAGATTGCACCACGCCTCAGAACTCTCCTCGCCCTAACACAGCAGAACGGCGCGACGACAGAAAAGACTGCAGACCTGATGGCCCAAGAGGCGATCTGTACTGCAGGCAAATTTGATAAAGTAGCCTGACCTGAAAAGTGCAAAAGCCGCAAACCATGGTTCAGCCCGTTGCTGAAACAACGGCCACTGTTGAGGTCACCAGTGATGCGTGTTCGCAACTACCGTTACGCATCCTTGGCTTGCATGCGCAACGGGGATTGATCGCTGATCGTTTCGAATTTCGCTGCAATGGCAGTCAACTCAAAATAAGCCTCGTCATGCCTAGCGGGACATCGCAAATTGTCGAAATCTTTGTCGAAAAGATCCGTCGATTGATCGGCTTCCAATCCCAACAATGGTCTTTTTGTGAATTGGCAATATCAAAAATTGATTTAATGGGAAAGAAATATTCAATAATAGATACAATTCTTTTATTAGGTATTAAAATAAAATATTCGCTAAAAAAACGATAGCTACTGTTTGTACTATTTTTCCAATTTCTGCAATAAAAAGTAAAATACTATTTGACATAGACCGGCTATTACACTGGCTAGCAATATGCCAATCTCTCCGCCGGCACCGAGAAGCAAGGCGCTTCCCACCATCGTCGCCGTGACGAGAGAGATCACGGCCTGCCAACGAAAATCGGGTAAATCGCCCTCCCTACAAGTTAGATTTTCGAGGGCGAAATTTTTTAATCTGCGTATCTCCAGCAACTTCAATACAGCCAGAACTGTGAAACACGTCGTGAACATACCAATCAAATTTAGAGCGGCCTCTAGATAGGAGGCGAAGCTGAAGGCGAGCAAGATAGAGGCCGCCAGACCAAACAGGACGACAATTACATGCCTGCTTATAACCTTGTTGAACGCTTGGGCGATCAAATTGACGAACGCCAGCGAGCCTAAATACATATTCGAAAGATTTATTCGTAACTGAGTCGCTACAGCAAAAACAGTGCCCCAAGCGCCAAGCATGGTGACAAAATAGACGCCCGGATTACTTTCTTGGTAACGTACCGAAAACCACACCCCCAGAATGCCTGCCAGCGTAAAGCAGAATGCTTGAAAGCCGATCCCGACAAACAGGCTACCAATTGCAGTCTGGTCGGTTCTTACAAAGCGGGCGAAATCTGCCGAGACCAGAGCTGTGATGAACACAAGTCCATTCATGATGGCTATTGCGGAGATGAGACTCGTCCCCAGTCCCGGCGCATTTTTTGGCGTGAAGGATAGCCAGGAGCCCGAATAGGGAGCACTGGAGAAACTCGTCCACAGCGCTATCGATAGCAAAACACCATATAATATGAATGTCGCGAACTGAAAGCGGACGAGCAGTTTCATGCCAAACCAGACCAACGGCACCATAAGCGCCGCAATGGCGATTTGTATTGTTTGATTATTTTCGCTGCCCAAGGCACCCCGCAACGCCGCTCCCATGATCGTTGCTTCCGCGACAAAAAATATCAGTGTGGTGAAGCCAAAAATCAGACTGAATAAAGCCGCACCCCGATACCCCAAGACCATCCGCGCCAAGAGATTTGTGCCCATGCCAGTCAAGATCGACGTGGAAGATATCAGATAGGCTATGAAGCTGGAAACTATGGTCGCATAGGCAATCGCCAGAAACGCTATCGAACTGCCAAATTCAAGAGTAACAATGGAGGTGACTTGCATGTAAATAAGCGCCGTTGCCATTCCAACAGCTGCAAAAAAAATTCCCGGCCAGTTCGCCCGCACCGAGGCCGGAACAGGCTCCGCTGCAAAGTCTTCATCATCACTAGATGTTGCTCCGGCCATTTTATTCTCTAGCATCCAGTTGATCGTCAGCCGTCACCCGAGCGAGACACCGGCACAGAGGCCTTCATCAATCAATAATGCGGAGCCGTGCATTGCGATGCCCGCTGGGGAGACGAGAAAGACTGCAAGTTCCGCAACGTCTTCCGGTTCGGAAAAATTCCGGATGCTGGGCACGGTGGCGTTTATGCTGTCCAAAAGGACCTTTTGGGCAGGATCGGTCCGCATGCCTTCATTCATCGGAGTGGTCGTGTTACCGGGGGATATCGCGTTGATATTGATACCATGCGGCGCTAGTTCCAGTGCAAGAGACTTTACCATCATCGAAACTGCACCTTTGGTGGCACAATAGGTCGAAAAACCGCTGATACCTATTCTGTCGGCGGCGGATGAAATACAGATGATCTTGCCACTGCCCTTTGCTTTCATTTCGGGTACGACGGCATTGATACAGTGAAACGTAGACCGGATGTTCACATCGATCATGCTATCGAAAACGTCGGCATCAGTCTCTCCGATGGGTGTGGGGAGGAAA
This sequence comes from uncultured Parasphingopyxis sp., assembly GCA_905479515.1. The sequence goes on along the minus strand of CAJQMX010000051.1, from coordinate 11,236 downwards.
ATCCCGGCGGACGTAACCAGAACATCAACCGGACCAAAATCCGCCTTAACCTTCTCGATCAGTTCGTTGACGTTGTCACGATGACGGAGATCGGCCACATATCCCCTGACCTCCCCTCCCTCGGCCGCAACTTCCTCGGCCGCGGCCTCAGCTTTTTCGGGACTAGAACTCGCGACGATGGCAACCCGCGCGCCCATTTGTGCAAATCTTTTAGCGATCGACTTGCCGATTCCCGAACTTCCGCCTGTGATTAGAACCGTTTGGTCATTGAGCATGTCGATTGTTCCTTCAGTGATTGATTACAAGATCTAATAGGAAATATCTGATACCAGCTTTTTGTGCTTCCGTTATCTCGGTTCAGGTGATTCAAGCGGCTGGATAATCTGGCCCTTGAGGCACGAATTGGCCAGCCGACTGCATGTGAGAACGCGCGCTCACGTCAAGGCGGCCTCCACTTCAATTTCGACAAGCCATTCATCGTCGAGCAAGTCAGTGACGACACCGGTACAGGCCGGACGAGCGCCGCCCATCCATTTCTTGTGGACGGCAATTATCTGAGGAAAATCATCCCCGTTTCTCAAAAAAATGCTCACTTTTACAACGTGATGCATCTCGCCACCCAAACTTCGGATGGCGGAAGAAATGATGTCGAAACACCGCTCCGACTGCGCGGCCACTCCATTGGCAACACTGCCGTCCTCCTCTATTGGGGCGGTACCGGACACAATGATCCGATCTCCCAAACGCAGAGCACGGCAATATCCCATTTCCTCCTCCAACGATACACCGGAGAAAACCCGTTCGACCTTGCTCATTGAAGCTTCCTTGTTGTGGCCTTTGGTAATCATCACGACCTCGTATTCCACAGTCGGGCCAAGCAGTGCTGCATAGGGAGATTGGAGAGCGCACCGACAACATCCATGCGCCTGTCGCCACTACTGGGAATCGCTCCCGCTACCCAGATTTCGAGCCAGCCAGTCGAAGACATAGGCCGATGTCATTCCGGCATTATCAATACCACAATGCTCTGCGCTGCCCTCGGCCAATGTGAACATTTTTAGCTCGGCATTGGGACTATTCACGGCTTCGGCGATAGTACGCGTCGCATGCCAAACGGGAACCTGACGATCATTTTCTCCGTGGACGACCAACAATGGAACTGTAACCTCTGACAAGGAATGAGCCAGATCGCGTTCCGCAAATCGACGATAGGCGCCCTCGACGTTGTCTATCCCGGTGACATGCATCATATGCTCATCCAGGTTTGAAAGACCGTGAGTCACCTTGTCGGTTTCGTTGTTGTCGAAGCGCGGCAGATAGTCATCGGCATTGAAAAAAGCACCGATCACAGCAGCGCATTTCAACCGCTTTTCAAACGCTGCCGCGCGAGGAGCATCATAGCCACCATTGCTGAGGCCGATGACGCCGATATTCTCATTGTCGATCTTGTCATGGCTTTCCAGAAAATTGACAAATGACTCCGCCGCCTTTTCGGATCTGACGCGTTTCGTCACACCGTGAAGCCGCATGGCTTCGCCCGTTCCCTCTTGATCGATGAACAAGACGGCCAATCCGCGCTCACGAGCATCTCGAGCGTAAATGCAATAATGCATCTCCTTGATGCTATCGAAACCGTTAAAAAACACAGCAACGGGGAACGGGCCCTCGCCATCGGGAAGGGTCAGATAGCCGGAGAGATTATCACCATTGTCATTTTCAACCTCAACACGCTCGGTGACAGATGGAGCATTTTCATAGGCTTTTCTGAAGACATCCAGTGCCCTGCGATAAACCTCCATGCGGCGCGGGTCGCCCCAGTCCATCACCCGTTCGGCAATCAGATAGTAGTTGGCCGCCCGGAAATAAAAGTTGCTGGCACTGATCGATAAAGAAGAAGTCTCGGCTTCAACGGCTAAACGTTCCAGCCGTTCAGCCAAAATCATCCAGTTCTGAAACCAGGCCTCGTTAGAAGTACTGTCGGATGCATCCAACGGCAGGCTCGACAACGGCCTGCACGCAGATGCGATTTCGGACATCTCACCGCCCATAGAGAGCGACAAGGCAACAGCGAGGCTCCAAGGATAGTTCGATGGAAAATACTCAAACATGATTTCGTCCTGTACTCGAGTTATCGCCTAGAAAGAAAAGCGGACAGATCCGGTTACAGTCCGTGGCTGCCCAGGGGCCGACGCACTCTGGCCAGGCCCGAAAAAACCAGGGACGAAGTTGTTGAAATATCCCTTGTTGAACAGGTTTTCTGCGCGGATCGCAACTTCCCATCCGCCATCGGCATCTGCGAATGACAACCTCGCATTCACCAGCTGATAAGAACTCTGTTCGGACGTGTTGGGCAGGTCCCAGAAGAAATTCCCAAGATGCGATACATCGACGCGCGCGCCAAGCTCAAAATCCTCACCGATCGGCAGGCGATAATCGGCACTTATATTTCCGCTGAAATCCGGCGAATTCGGAACTTCGTTTCCGTTGATCGCAATCAAGTTGAATTGGGCATTTGGGTCATCCCATACCGAGTGCAAATACCCACCGGAAACATTCAGCGTGAAATATTCGGACGGCCGATATGAAAGGCCAAATTCCAAACCGTAGCTTTCCGAATCGCCAACATTGGTGATGTTTTCGGTCGGTACGCCCTGATCGTTCAGGAACAGATTCTCATATTGGCGATCATTGTAGGTTATGTAGAATGCCGCAATATCAAAGCTCAGTGTCCGATTCAGCGTCTGCCCCTTGAAACCCAACTCGTAATTCCAGATGGTTTCCTCATTGTATGGTGCGCCGGAGCTGTTCACAACGTTCGCACGGCCTGGCTCATATCCGCGAGCAACATTCGCGTAAATCATCAGATCTTCGCCGACATCATATGAGAGTGTGAGTTTCGGCAGGACGAAGGTGTCGTTCACATCAGTTATCGACATAGGGTTGTTCAGAACGCGGCCGCGATATTCCGACCTCCCCAGGCGAAGACCGCCGCCGATGGTAAAATTGCCGAAGTGGAGATTCGCCGTTCCAAATAACGCAAATTGTTCCTCCGTCGATTGGCCATTATTGAAATCAATAATCGGGATTGGACCACCAAAATCGACACCGAAAAACACATCTGCATTTTCCACCAGCCCGCGATTCTCGATGCGAGCATAATAACCGCCCACCAACCAATCGAAATTGTCCGCAGTGTCGGAAGTAACGCGAAGCTCCTGCGTATAGACACGCGTCGTGTTGCGATCGCCTTCGGTCGCGAACACGCCATCGAGAGCACTATAGTCGAGATCCCAGAGCAAGCGATTATTTCGCTGCGTATAGGATGACAGTGAAGTAAAGGTTACATCGCCTGGCGTGGCTTCCAGATGGAGACTGAAGCCATCAACCGTACGATCGTTAAAGACGTCCAAATTATAGTCTACCGTGCGCCGATAGTCTCTGGTGTTTGCCGCCGGAACATAGACGTTGCCGCCATTTTCCAATTCATTGTGGCGATAATTGAGGGTTGCGGTAAATTCATCCGAAGGATCCCACCGCAACGCGAACCTAACCCCCAGCTCCTCGCTCGCATCGGGTCGGCCGCCGATATTGATGTTACTGATATAGCCGTCGGTGCGATTATAATACCCAGATACGCGAACCGCAAATTCGCCGTTTTCGGACAGGGGAATGTTAAGGGCGCCAAACAATCGGGTAGTATCAAAACTGCCATATTCAGCGCTGGCGTCGAGCGCCCAATCCGGGCCGGGCTGGCGCAGATTGTAGCGAATGGCGCCGCCAACGTTGCTTCCGCCATATAGAGTGCCTTGCGGCCCCTTCAGAACCTCGATGCTTTCCACATCTTCGATTCCAGCGGTCTGATCAGTGAAATTCTGCACATCATCGATGAAGAAGCCCACGCCCTGTGTATTGCCGAATCCGCCAATACCTCTGATGACAACATTCGGCTCATTGTCCTGACGACGGTTAAGCATGACATTCGGCGTAAGCCGGCCGAGGTCATTGACCGTATTAATGCCCGCCCGCTCTATTGTCTCGGCGTTTACAACCTGAATGCTTTCCGGAACGTCTATCAGCCGTTCGGTCCGCTTCCGCGCGGTGACGACTATCACACCGCCAGAATCTGCTTCAGCGGCTCCGTCGGCATTCGGTTCGACCACCTCCGTTTCTTGTGCGAGCAGCGGCGTTCCAGCCATGGCGCCGGCAATCATTGAAGTCGTTGCAAACAGCTTGGTAACACGCATTATATTCTCCCCAGCGTATAACTGCATTTCTCGATCTTCGAGAAGCACTGCGGCTTCGCTAATGCTTTGTGATCGCAGAGTCCGCTTAAAACAGAAATCGTTTATGCGATCCCAGATCATCATGTCAATATCTAATTTTCTTTACAAGAGCAGCGATACGTATCAATTGACACGTTTGAAGCGTTGACCCATAAGCTGTGATCTCAAAATATGCACACAGTGTTGCAAATGGGAGGTGGCTATGTCCTCGAATTCTAAGGCGGGAGAAGCGGACAGCATTGGAAGTGCAAGCGCAGACTGGGAATGGCGTTCAAATAGGTATGCCTGGTGGGTCGTTATCATTCTCGCCGTCAGTCTCACCTTGTCGCTGGTCGACCGCATGATACTCTCGCTGATGATCGAGCCGATCAAACGGGACCTGGGAATGAGCGATACTCAGATCGGCCTGGTCCATGGGTTTGCATTCACTATATTATATGTTTTTGTGGGCCTTCCGATGGGGCGAATCGCCGATCGCTGGAATAGGAAGAAGCTTGCTGCGATCAGCGTTGCATTGTGGAGCGCAATGACCGCGGCGTGCGGATTCGCCGGCAATTTCTTTCAGTTGTTTGTCGCCCGTATGGGCGTCGGCGTCGGGGAGGCGGGGCTTTCGCCGGCCGCCGTGTCGCTGATCAGCGACTATTTCCCCAAGGAGAAAAGGGCCAAACCGTTAGCATTCCTTACAATTGGAACCACGGGCGGAGCCGGGCTAGCCATGATTTTCGGTGGAGGCTTGGTAGAGGCCATAGGATCAACAGGGTTGGTTCGCCTGCCCGTCCTTGGCCAAATATATGGATGGCAAGCTATATTTCTTCTGTTGGGACTGGTTGGCATAGCTTTTGCCGGAATTTATGCCAGCGTGCGCGAGCCTGTGCGCCAGGAAAAAGTGGACGATAGCGCGACATCGATTCGCAACGTCCTGTTGTTCATTAAGGCGCGTTTCGCCTTCTTTGCGAGCCATTTCCTTGGCGCTGCATTTGCTGTCATGGTCCTCATCGGTTTCCATTCCTGGATGCCGACATATTTTATCCGGTCGCTAAGCTGGAGCGCCGGAGAAGCCGGATTAGCTTATGGGTTGATCGTTCTGACCGCAGGCCTTTCCGGAATTCTCTTCGCTGGATGGTCGGTTGAAACGCTGACTGCCAAGGGCAGGAAGGACGCCCACCTAATTGTGGCGGTATGCGCTGCAGCGGCGGCAACCATCCCGATGATTGCTGCCCCCCTAGCTACCAACATTATCTTGAAATTCTCAATGCTTTTCGTGGGCGCATTTTGCCTTACTGTTCCGTCTGCGCTCGCGCCCGTTGCGCTCCAGATAATCTGCCCCAATCAGATGCGGGGACAGGTTTTTGCGGTCTACCTTTTTGTTCTTTCGCTCCTTGGATATGCGCTTGGTCCACTTCTTATTGCACTCATAACCGATTACGTACTTCAAGATGAGCAGATGCTAGGTCTTTCGCTATCGGTCATGGCCTTGGTTTTCACACCTGCCGCCGCGATATGCATTGAGGTCGGACGGCGGCAATATGTGAAGTTGATCGCCGGCTGAAATTGCCACGCAAATGAGTTCAATCGCCAACTTCAAACGTTCAGCGAAGCACTTGAGAGAGAAAATGACAGCCAATAAAAATGTCAAATTGGGCCGGCCTCGCATACCCGCTCCGGAGTTGGAAGCGCTTAGCGAGCAAAGCGACGAACCGATCGATCGGCAAGTCTATGACACCATAAAGCGCGCGCTGATGTCGGGCGCGATTCCGCCGGGAGGGAAATTGAGTAGCCGGTCAATTGCAGGTGCGCTTGGAGTTAGTCCGATGCCAGTTAGAGAAGCACTGAAACGTCTGGATGCGGACGGCGTTCTAAGCAGCACCGCCAAGACGGCATTCGTTGTGAAAGAGCTGACCAAAGTCGAATATGAGGAAATACTGTCGATCCGATTCCACCTGGAAGGCGCGGCGATCCGCGCCGCCACCGGACTAATAACGGCGAAGGAGATTGATCAGGCGTATTGGCTATATGAGAGAATTAATGCAGCACGGGATTGGAAACAGGTCCTGCATTATAATTACAAAATGCATTTTCTCATATACGGGGCCGCAAACCTGCCCTTTACTCTCAAACTAATCGAAAATACTTGGTTGCGCGTTGGCCCCGCATTGCATCGCGTCAACGATTTCACCGGCGACACCGCAGCCACGTCAGGCGGCTCAAAATCAGAGAAAGAGCATGCCGATTTGCTTGAAGCGTTGCGATTCCGGAACCCTGAGGCCGCGGAGCAGGCCTTGCGAACAGACATGGAAGGCAATGCAAAGGTGATGTTCGCATATTTCAAGCAAAATGCGGAGCAAGAATTGGTCGACCGACGCCATTGATCTAATGCGCGTCACTCCTCGAAGCAGAAGCCGCCATCGACTCCGATAATCTGGCCAGTTATTCGGGCACCCGCACGCGACGCCAGAAATATTGTCATTTGCGCGAGATCTTCGGCGTCAACCATCGTATTCAGCGAAATATATCGAAGTAGTGTTTTCTCATACTCTTCCGGTTCGACGTTGAGAGCGGCGGCTTTCGTCCGGATGACCCTCGCCATTCTGTCTCCTCTTATCGCGCCCGGCATGATCGCGTTCACACGGATCTGATAGGCTCCCAGTTCACGAGCCAAGGTTTCGGTCATGCTGTTCACCGCGCCTTTGGAAACGACATAGGGCAACCGCATTGGCAATCCAGACTTGGTGCTTGCCGACGAAATATTTGTGATGGACCCCCATCCCTGACGCTTCATTGCCGGCACGGCTTCTCGAATGAAAAGGAAGTGACTGGTCAGGTTGACCGCCAGCGTGGTGTTCCATTCTTCGAGGCCGATGTCTTCGACGCGAGCGGTGGTACCTGCCATGCCGACGTTGTTTACGAGTATATTGACCGGACCGTGCGCGTCTTCGGCCATCTTGAAGAATTCAACGACTTCGTGGGGATTGGACGCATCGGCTTTCACTGCAATTATGCGGGAGTCGGCAGCCCTTAGATCCGCGATAGCATCGTCGCAGACGTCGCAAATCGCAACACGCGCGCCCGCATCTGCGAAGCGCAGGGCAATCACGCGTCCCGCCCCGCCGCCGGCACCGGAAATAATCACGTTCTTGTGAAGTGCCGTACTGGTTTTCAAGTTGCCGCTCCGTTCGTTGACCCGCCAAACTTCTACATGGCTCGACAGGCCTCCAAGACACGAGAATAGATGATGATCACAAAGTTGCAACTATTAATTGCGATCTCAAAAAGGTTGACGGGGGAATATTTGGCGAATATCTAAGGTATTTGTAATTCAGTGATCGCTCATATAGAGCGGGATACGCCGCAAACAAAAGAGGGAGACCCAATGCTGTTCCATGAACTGGGGCCGATCAGGCAATTTGGCTATGTGGTTTCAGATATCCGCAAAGCGATGGTGCACTGGACAGAAGTTCTGGGCGTTGGTCCCTTTTTTTACCTTGAGAATGCGCCTGTCGAGCAGTTCCGCTGCCGTGGAGAGCCGACCAATGCACGCATGAGTTGTGCATTCGCAAACACGGGCGCAGTGCAAATTGAACTGGTCCAGCCGCTGGATTCCGAGCCTTCTCTTTTTCGTGAGTTTCTCGATGAGGGACGCGAGGGCCAACAGCATGTGGCATATTGGACCACAGAGTTGGATTCTTGGATTAGGAAAGCCGAAGATGCTGGTGTGGAGATCTTGCAATCCGGATACACCGGGGCGCCGGATGGCCGGTTCATTTATGTTGATTCAGGAAAATTGCAGGGAACAATCGTAGAGATATCGGAAATGCGAGGCCGCAAGAGGACATTTTTCGAGACCATCGCAAAGGCGTCGGAGCAATGGGACGGGCGAGAACCGGTTCGCGTCGTTTCGATTTAGGCATCCAACAACCACATTAGAGGGCTTCATGCGATTTGCTACAGACACTGGCGGAACTTTTACTGACTTGGTCGTCGAAGATGATGATTCGGTCATCCGTCTCTACAAAGCGCCGACTACCCCTTCCGACCCGGTGAAGGGGGTACTTGACGCGCTGTCGCTCGCTGCAGACGACTATGGAAAGCCTTTGGAGGCTTTTCTGGGAAGTGCGGAGTTGTTCATCCACGGAACCACGCACGCTATCAATGCAATAATCACTGGAAATACGGCGACGACCGCGATGCTGGTGACCAAGGGTCATGCAGATATGATGGTTTTTCGCGAAGGTGGGCGTAACGCTCCTTTCGATCATTCGATTCCCTTTCCCGAACCATATATCCCGCGCTCGCTCACCTTCGAAGTGGATGAGCGCATTTTATCCAACGGCGAAGTGATCAGGGAGCTTCGGGAAGGTGATGTTGAAGGTATTGCAGAACGATTGAAGGCCGCGGACGTCAAAGCCGTTGCCATATGTCTGCTCTGGTCCACGATCAATCCGACACACGAGATCAGGCTTGCCGAATTGCTGAGCCAGCACTTGCCTGATATTCCGATCTCTTTGTCGCATGCTGTGAACCCCACTTTGAGGGAATTTCGCCGTGCTTCGTCAACTGCGATCGATGCATCTCTCAAACCGATAATGTCGCGCTATATGCGCGGTCTGACGGAGCGGCTGCGCGGCGCGGGCTTTGATGGCGATGTGATGGTTCTGACATCGTCAGGTGGTATGATGGATGGTGAAGAAGTCGCCGATAACCCGGTCCGCATCATCAATTCCGGTCCCTCGATGGCACCGGTTTCCGGCCGGTTCTATTCGGAAAATGAGCGCCCGGGAAAAGACGTCATTGTCGCGGATACCGGCGGTACTACATATGATATAAGTCTAGTCCGCGATCGCCGTGTTCCGATGACGCGGGAACTGTGGATCGGCGAGCCGCAAATTGGGCATCTGGTGGGCTACCCGTCTGTTGACGTCAAAAGCGTCGGTGCCGGCGGTGGGTCAATCGCTCGGGTCGATAGTGGCGGTATGCTTCACGTCGGCCCTACAAGCGCGGGCTCGGTGCCGGGCCCGATCTGCTATAGTCGTGGCGGAACCGAACCCACGGTGACCGATGCAGGCGTTGCGCTTGGATATATCGACCCTGCGTTCTTCCTCGGCGGAGCGATGAAACTGGACCGCAATGCCGCCGTGAAAATCATCACGGACAAGATTGCCGAGCCGCTGGGCATATCGGTGGAAACGGCCGCTTGGCACATAATGGAACTTGCAACCCAGAATATGGTGCAAGCCATTGTGGATATCACTGTTTCCCAAGGCATTGATCCTGCGGCGTCGGTCCTCATTGGTGGAGGTGGTGCCGCTGGGCTCAATTCCGTTTTCATCGCGCGTAATCTTGGGTGCGATACACTGATTATACCGGAAACCGGCGCTGCACTGAGCGCAGCCGGTGCATTGATGTCTGACATCGTGTCGGAAAAATCGGCCAGCGTGTTTCTTACCACCGCCAATTTCGATTTCGATCGGGCAAAACAGGTCATCGAGAAACTGAAGTCGGCTTGCGATGAATTTGTTATAAGGTCGGGCGGGAATACGATCGGTGCGGAATGCAGCCTGTTAGCCGAGGCGCGCTACGAAAACCAAGTTTGGGATATCGACGTCCCTGTACCAGGTCAGGCACTTGATACGAAGGAAGCCATCGAGGCCTTCCGAAATGCGTTCGATGAAGCCCATGAGACTGTTTTCACGATACGCGACGAAACCTCTGAGGTTGAAATAGTCGGTTTCAGGGCAATGGTTCGATGCAAATTGCGCGAGCAACCGTCTTTCCGGCTCGCCAAGACTAAACAAGTCTACGAACGCACAGAAACACGTTCGGTATTCTTCGCGGAAAAGGGCTGGTCGGACACCGCGATCTATCATCTCGATGCGCTAAAAATTGAGAAGACATACGCCGGTCCGGCAATTGTTGAGTCTGATTTTACAACAATAGTTATCGATCCGGAAACCGATTTTCGCCGCGCTGAGTCCGGTAGCCTTATCATCAACCCTAAGAAGAAAGCCTGACCATGGCGGGATCATTTAACGGAGCCGAACTAGCACTCATGCACAGCGCATTTGAAGGTGTTGTCCGCAAAATGTCGAACACCCTTCTGAGAACTGGGCGTTCAGGCGTTATCAACCGCGGCAAGGACTTCTCGTGCTGCATCGTCACGCATGATTGCGAATTACTTGCCTCAGCTGATGGCCTTCCGATTCATGTTCTCAGTGGACCCGACATGATGGCGCAAGCCATGAAGGATTTTCATCCCGATTTGCTTGCGGGGGATGCGTTCTTGAATAACTCTCCATATCACGGTTGCTCACATGCGGCAGACCATACCATCATTGTGCCGGTTGTGGACGAGGATGGGAGGCATCATTTCAGCGTTCTGGCGAAGGCACACCAAGCCGATATCGGCAATGCTGATCCCACAACCTACATGCCTGAAGCGAAAGATGTATACGAAGAAGGTGCGTTGATCTTCCCCGCGACCCAGGTCCAGCGCGGCTATAAGGATATCGAGGACATCATTCGGATGTGCGAAATGCGCATTCGCGTTCCACAACAATGGCGCGGCGACTTTTTGGCAATGGTCGGGGCCGCCCGGATTGGCGAGCGCGCGATACTCGAACTCGCCCGCGAGCACGGCTGGGAAAGGCTGCATGAATTTTCGAAAGAATGGTTCGACTATAGTGAATCGCGCATGGTTGACTCCATTCGCACAATGCCGGCCGGCGATGTTACAGGATCGAGCACACATGATCCCTTCCCCGGTCTTCCCGAAGAAGGTTTGACGATCACCGCACATGTCTCGATCGATCCCGGTGGAGGTCGCGTTACCGTGGATCTTACTGAAAATTCGGATTGCTTACCCAGTGGAATGAATCTCAGCGAAGCCTGTGCGACTACGTCGGCTATGATAGGCGTATTCAATTCCCTTGATCCGGAAGTTCCAAAAAATGCCGGAT
>CAJQMX010000050.1 GCA_905479515.1 uncultured Parasphingopyxis sp. | reverse complement strand
CTTTTTCTTGGCTGGCATTTCATTTTCTCCGTAACGAACTTTGTATGTGTGTATTAAGCGCATAGAACGCAATCTGGTTCCGTGCTTTTCCTGCTCATACTCTATTTGCTTCGCGGGCGCAGCATGGATACATCACAAAGATGAATCCGACATTTCTGAAAAGGCTTATTTGATGACCGCTATAGTTGATATCCGCGCCCGTGAAATTCTTGATAGCCGCGGAAATCCGACCGTTGAAGTTGATGTGGCGCTGGAAGATGGCAGCTTTGGCCGCGCCGCCGTGCCTTCGGGTGCATCAACGGGCGCCTATGAAGCCAATGAGATGCGCGATGGCGACAAGAGCCGCTATTTCGGCAAGGGCGTTTTGAAGGCGGTTGAAGCGGTCAATGGCGAAATTGCCGAAGCGCTGCTCGGCTTTGATGCTGAAGAACAGCTCGCGATCGACACCGTGATGATCGATCTGGACGGAACACCGAACAAGGCCAATCTGGGCGCGAACGCTATTCTCGGCGTCAGTCTTACCGTGGCCAAGGCAGCCGCAGAGGCGAGGGGCCTGCCGCTTTATCGCTATGTCGGCGGCACGTCTGCCTCGGTCCTGCCCGTGCCGATGATGAACATCATCAATGGCGGCGAACATGCCGACAACCCGATCGATTTTCAGGAATTCATGGTCATGCCGGTTGGCGCTGAAACGCTTGCCGAAGCCGTGCGCTGGGGTGCCGAGATATTCCACACGCTCAAGAAAGAACTGCATGACGCCGGGCACAATACCGCCGTAGGTGACGAGGGCGGCTTTGCGCCCAATATCGGATCGACGACGGACGCGCTCGATTTCATCCTGAGTTCGGTCGAAAAGGCCGGTTACAAGCCCGGCGAGAATGTGATGCTGGCGCTCGATTGCGCGGCGACAGAGTTTTTTAAGGACGGCAATTATGTGATGGCCGGGGAGGGGACGACCCTCTCGCCCGTCGAGATGGCCGCCTATCTTGCCGATCTGTGCGGCAAATACCCGATTCTCTCGGTCGAAGACGGCATGGCCGAAGATGATTTCGAAGGCTGGAAAGCATTGACCGATGCTGTTGGCGACAAGGTTCAGTTGGTCGGTGATGATCTGTTCGTCACCAATCCCGAGCGCCTTGCCATGGGCATCGAGAAAGGTCTGGCCAATTCACTGCTCGTCAAGGTCAACCAGATCGGCACGCTGAGCGAAACACTGGAAGCGGTGAATATGGCGCACCGGGCCAGATACACGACCGTGATGTCCCACCGTTCCGGCGAAACCGAAGACGCCACTATCGCCGATCTCGCCGTCGCCACCAATTGCGGCCAGATCAAAACCGGCAGCCTCGCCCGCTCTGACCGTCTCGCCAAATACAACCAGCTGATCCGCATTGAGGAAGAGCTGGGCAGCACCGCGCATTATGCAGGACGGGAGATTTTGCGGACCTAACCACTCGTCTCTCGCCAGATTCCATTCGTCGCAAAAACGCAGTAATAGGCGAATCCCCCTTGAATCCACGAGTCGCATGTGATTCAAGGCTGACATGGCCCGCACACGATCCGTCACCAACCTTTTGCGCTCCGCTGCAGCGCCGGCGTTGGGCATTCTCGTGATCGCGAATTTTGCCGGTTATGCGCTTCTCGGGCCCAACGGACTGTTTGCCTGGGGCGATTATGCACGGCTCCATGATCAGCGGGAAGTTGAGCTTGCGCAGCTGAACGACGAACGGGATCGGCTTGCCAATCGCGTCGCGCTTCTCAACCCGAACAGCGTTGATCCCGATTTTGCTGACGAACTGGTCCGCCGGAATACCGGGCAAATCCGTGAAGACGAACATATCGTCATTACTGACTGACTTTCCCTATAGGGAACGTTGCGGAATCGGTAACGCTCGGCCATATCCAAATGGATAGTTCAGCAACAGGAAGTCCCTACTCTTGGCCAAGGCACCGGCGTCACCGAAACGCGCTCCGCGCAAGTCTCCCGCAAAGAAACCAGCCGCGCGAAAATCCGCAGCACCAGCCGTTCCCAACAGAGAGCGCCCGGTTGAGCCGGATCGCTACACCGCGTCGAAGGAAGAGCTGCTCGAATATTATCGGCAGATGCTGCTTATCCGCCGGTTTGAGGAGAAAGCGGGCCAGCTGTACGGCCTCGGCCTGATCGGCGGCTTTTGCCATCTCTATATCGGCCAGGAAGCGGTGGCCGTCGGCCTGCAATCGGCCCTCGATAATGACAAGGATAGCGTGATTACCGGCTATCGCGACCATGGCCATATGCTGGCCTATGGGCTCGATCCAAAGGTCATCATGGCCGAACTGACCGGGCGCGCCGCCGGCATTGCACAGGGCAAGGGCGGCTCCATGCACATGTTCTCGGTCGAAAAGCGCTTCTATGGCGGGCACGGGATTGTTGGTGCGCAGGTGCCGCTCGGATCGGGTCTCGCTTTTGCCCATAAATATCGCGGTGATGGCGGCGTGTGCCTTGCCTATTTCGGCGATGGCGCGGCGAACCAGGGGCAGGTCTACGAAGCTTTCAACATGGCCGAGCTGTGGAAGCTGCCGATCATCTTCGTAATCGAGAATAACCAATATGCCATGGGGACGAGCGTCAACCGCTCCTCCGCCGAAGACCAGCTGTATCGCCGCGGCGAAAGCTTCCGCATTCCCGGCCTGCAGATCAATGGCATGGATGTGCTGGAAGTGCGCGGCGCTGCCGAAGTGGCGCTGGATTGGGTGCGCAGCGGGAAGGGGCCAATCCTGCTTGAGCTCAAAACCTATCGGTATCGCGGCCATTCCATGTCTGACCCTGCAAAATACCGGTCCCGCGAAGAGGTGCAGTCGGTGCGCGAGAAATCCGATCCGATTGAGGCGATCAAGAAAGAACTGGAAGCTGCAGGCGTGAGTGCGGAAGACATGAAAGCGACCGATAAGGAGATTAAGGCGATCGTGGCAGAAGCCGCAGACTTTGCGGAAAGTTCGCCCGAGCCCAATCCCGAAGAGCTCTATACCGACATTCTGGTGGAGCAATATTGATGGCGATCGAACTCAAAATGCCCGCTCTGTCTCCGACCATGGAAGAGGGCACTTTGGCCAAATGGCTAGTCAAGGAAGGCGATACGATCAGTGCTGGCGATATCATGGCCGAGATCGAAACCGACAAGGCGACGATGGAATTCGAAGCCGTTGATGAAGGTGTGCTCGCCAAAATTCTTGTCCAAGAAGGAACGGATGAGGTCGCCGTTGGCGCTGTAATCGCTTTGCTTGCCGAAGAAGGGGAGGATGCAGACAGTGTTGAAGCGGCCCCTGCATCAGAACCCGCGCCGGCTCCCGAGCCTGCACCTGCTTCGACGGAAACGGCCGAAGCGGAAACGGATGAGGTGCTCCTCGTAAAGCCGGAAACAGTTGCTCGCGCTTCGGACCCAGATGTTCCCGAAGGCACTGCGATGGTCACGCTGACCCTGCGCGAAGCCTTGCGGGACGCGATGGCCGAAGAAATGCGCGCCGATGACCGTGTGTTCGTGATGGGTGAGGAAGTCGCCCAGTATCAGGGCGCCTACAAAGTCACACAGGGCCTGCTGGACGAATTTGGCGACAAGCGGGTAATCGATACGCCGATCACCGAATATGGCTTTGCCGGTATAGGTACGGGTGCTGCGATGGGCGGACTTCGCCCTATTGTGGAATTCATGACCTTCAACTTCGCGATGCAGGCCATTGACCACATCATAAATTCTGCCGGCAAGACCAATTATATGTCGGGAGGACAGATGCGCTGCCCGATCGTGTTTCGCGGGCCCAATGGCGCGGCAAGCCGCGTCGGCGCTCAGCACAGCCAGAATTACGGCCCATGGTATGCCGCTGTTCCCGGCCTGATCGTGATCGCGCCCTATTCAGCAGCAGATGCCAAGGGTTTGCTCAAATCCGCGATCCGCACGACGGACCCGGTCGTCTTTCTCGAAAATGAGCTGCTTTACGGGCAGAGCTTCGAAGTCCCGGATCTTGATGATCATGTGATTCCGATCGGTAAGGCGCGCACCGTACGCTCCGGCAATGACGTTTCGATCGTCACCTATTCGATCGGCGTGGGCCTCGCGATGGAGGCGGCCGAGAAGCTGGCGGAAGAGGGAATTGAGGCCGATATCATCGATCTCAGGACATTGCGTCCGCTCGACAAGGCGGCTGTACTGGAAAGCCTGTCGCGGACCAACCGGATGATCGTTGTCGAGGAGGGCTGGCCGACCTGCTCCATCTCGTCGGAAATCGTCGCGATTTGCATGGAAGAAGGGTTTGATGACTTGGATGCGCCGGTGATGCGCGTAACCAATGAAGACGTGCCGATGCCCTATGCTGCCAATCTCGAAAAACTGGCGCTGGTCAATGTCGACAAGGTGATCGCTGCGGCCAAGACCGTTTCGTATAGCGGGTAAATTTTTCGTTGTTAGCAGCGAGCGACGGAAAGGCCTTGCGTGTTCGTGATGTCCTGGTTCGTACGATCACGAACGTTAAAGGCGCTTTCGTAGCGGATCTGCCGTGTGCCGAGGATGCCCAGGGATGCAATCAGAGGCTGATATTCATAGGTCACCTCAACAAACATCACAGCCGTACCTTCGGCTGAGACGATCTTGTTGCCAGAGGGGCCCATGCCATCTTCCAGCGAATCATTGGAGCGACCATCATCTTCTTCGCCATAGGCTGGGTCGACACTGGTCAGCTGCCCCATGCAGCGCTGCCAGTTGATCATCTGGCCTTCGCGCCATCCCGACTGGTTGTTGGGCTGGAGCGACGAAAGCACGATGCGGCCGTTTTCCTCAAAGTCGATGGCTTCGCCAACAAGCCGTGCACCCGCGAAGACTTCCTGGATATTCGCTTCGTCGATAGTCGTATCGACGCGGCCGGCATTATCGGCAGTTGTCATTGCGATCTGGCTGACGCGCAGATGGGCGAGCGCGAAATTGGCGGTTTCCAGGCCACCGAAAATCAATGCGAGCAGGATCGGCAAGGAAAAAGCGAACTCGATCAGAGCAACGCCCTTGCTGTCTTTCTTGAGCCTGCGGAAAGCCGCAAACCGGCTGAGAAGTTTTTTGCTCGTCATTATGCACACACCGTTGGTGGAATGGCCTGATCCGCGAATGGCTGATTGCGGACCGCGGTTCGCGCAGTGATAGTGTAGTTTTCAGGAACACCGATAAGTGATGCGACTGGTACCAGCCGAGGCATGGAAATTGTGACTTCATAATAGACCACATCGTCCGCGCCGCCCTGGCCGGCGTCCCCAGCATCAGTGTCGAAAGCACCGTTATTATTTATGTCTTCGAAGCAGTCGCCGGTGTCATAGGCTCCATTGCTATTATAGTCGGTAAGCAGCTTTTCTGCGTTTCCGACGCCCGAAAATTCGTAAAAGCTTGATTGTTCAATCGTGTAGGTCGCATTGCGCGCGATATTGTTCACGCGCTCCTCGATAGCCGATTCAATTCGCTCCTCGATCGACGACCCGGTATAGCCGCTAAAGTCTGGGTTTTCGACGGTTGCCGTCCGGGCAACATCGTTCAAAACCCCCTGAAGCTGCGCCCGGACATAGCTTTGATAGCCAAGGTCGAGCGCACCGAGCAGCACGATCATCAGCGGCACGACAATGATGCCGAATTCAACCGCAGCGATACCGCGATTGTCACGGGCAAGCCGGCGAAGGGCGGTGAATGGCGTCCTCATTGGGTCAACCTCAATCGTCCGATGCCGGCGCCGATGCGCTGAAACACGTCTTCAAGATCAGTGCCGTCGCTGACGAAGAAATGGCCGCTGCTGGTGGCGCAGGGTTCGATGTCGCTTGTATCGGAAACA
The DNA here is from genome assembly GCA_905479515.1 of uncultured Parasphingopyxis sp. Next base: position 922 of record CAJQMX010000050.1, on the reverse strand, counting down.
TCGAGTGCGATGACCCAAATCGTCATCCCCATCGATTTTGCCCGATTGCAGGCCGACTGGAAGTGAGCGACATGTCTGGCATTCTGGGATTGTGAACCCTGAAGGCGACGGCGCTCTCTCTCATACCCATAAGCCGAATAGTTGCTGCTGCTCACGGAGAGGACACCATCCGTCAGATATACGATGTGCTTGCTGACGGGCACGCCATCATATTCTTCCGGATTGTCGGATGAAAACATTCCCGTAGAGGAAAGATACCGAGCGGCCCAGGTAAGTCCGATGTCGTGATAGGTACTACCCCCGACGTCATCGGTCGCGGCGGTGATCGCGCTTTGATATGACGTCTCGTTGGCATATTCCCGAAGACGACTTGCCCTAGCCGGACAGGCATAAGAGTTAACTCTGTCACCGTCATCATCTTCAACCTCGGAGGGGTCATAGCGTCCCCACTGCAGTGCGGTGTCGGATGAATTTTGCGCGATGGAATCGATGTCGGCCTGGCTCACGCTTTGCTCGATTTCGATTTCGTGAGCCGCATTCCCGACTGTCGGGCGTTCTTCTATGCAGGCGTCACCGTTGTTTCGCCATTGGCTGATACTCGACCATCCTGCATCTTCTACTGAAACGTCATAGAGATCATAGTCATCCGAATATCTTGTGCACCTGCCTCTGCGATTATAGCGCGTGCAAACCTCACGTTCTTGCCAATAATATGTGGTGTCCAGGATGTCCTGGTTCCGAAGATCAGCGCCAACATTCACCGTCACTGAATAAGGCATGATTCCGAACCGGGTCCGCGTGTTTGTTGCACCGGAAAGAGCGCGATACAGGCCAATTGCGCCATCGCGCAATCTGTCGATCTTCGTGCCCGAACCTCCGGAACCATATGACGTGCCAGGATACCAGTTCATCGATCCGGTAA
>CAJQMX010000049.1 GCA_905479515.1 uncultured Parasphingopyxis sp. | reverse complement strand
GCGATTCTTGCGACAGGCTCCGTTCCCCTCAGCACGTTAGAAGAAGAGATGCGCCGCTGGATCGCGCGTCAGGCTGAAGCGGAATAAGGGCCCTCAACGCCGCGTTCGATTTTCCTCGTGCCAAATGTTGGTAAATTACACCAATAATGCGCGATAATTCGGCGTAAAATCCCGTTCGAGACTCCCTAACCCGCTGTGAATCGGCCATTTCTCGATTCTGGCACGGCTCCTGCATAGCTATTGGCGTTACCGACACAGGTCGGAACATTGACAAGGCCAAGGTTCAGGAGACCGAAAATGAACAGACAGAATAGCATCCAACAACGCTTCTTCGCCACGGTAGCAGCCGCTGCCGTTTCAACAATGTGCATCCTCGGCACGGTCGGCCCGGTTCAGGCCGGTGGTTCTGCAGTGCAGACCCAGTTCGCCCAGACCGCAACCCAGCAGAATGCAGCCTAATGGCCACCCGTCTCGACCTTGATCCGATCACATCGGCACCGGCTCGGGCGGGTGACTATGGCCAGATCCAGATCCGCAGCCAGGGCGCGCGGCTCTTCTCTCGGATGCGCGATATCCTCGCCGCCAATCTGGCCGACATGCTCGATCACAGCCCAGAGCCCGAACAGATGATCCGGATGATCATCATCGAAATGGAAGAGACGCTCGTCCATGTTCGCGCCTCAACCGCGCGGACGATTGCGGACCTCAAGGAATTGCAGGCCGCACAGGGCGCGCTGCGGACGATGTCAGAGAATTGGCACGAAAAGGCCGAACTGGCGATCAGCCGTGATCGCGACGATCTGGCGCGCCAGGCATTGATTGAAAAAAACAAGGCCGACGCACGGGTCACAGAGCTCGATCATGAAGTCGCCACGCTCGATAAAGCGCTTAATGCCAACCATACAGATATTTCCCGGCTGCAGGCTAAGCTCAGCGAAGCCTGCACACGCCGCAGCAACATCCGCGCAAGGCTGGAATCCGCCGAAAGCAGCATTCGCCTTCGGGAATTGCTGAACGGCGGCGCCGTGCAGGATGCCTTTACCCGCTTCGACGATCTCGAACGGAAAGTGGACGAAGCCGAAGGCCATGCTGACGCCGCAGCCATCGGATATGACGATGCAGAATATGCCGCGCAGGACCGTAAGCTGAATGCGAAAGTCGACGCGGAACTTGCCGCAATGAAGAAATCATCGGCCAGCTAGGCCATCCAGACAGGAGAGAAGACATGGGATATAGCAGCTCAAGAAACGCAATCGTTCGCCAGGATCGCAAATTGCTTGGCGTATGCGCCGCGATCGCCAACTCGATGGGCGTGCAAGCCATCTGGGTCCGCGTTTCGACCATCGCGCTGACACTATTCGTGACCGGCTGGGTCATTCCGATCTATCTGGTTGCCGGTTGGGGCCTTAGCCGGGCTCGCAAGAACCATCAGGCATCCCGTTCCACCCGGTCCCGGTATCTCGCCTCTGACAGCAGTCGATATCTATCCGAATCGGACCGGCTGATCGGCTATCGCGACAGCGCCCTTGCCCGTGAAATCGACGCGCTGCGCTAGAAACCAAGCCCATGAGATCGATAATCTGAGCGTTTCCCGAACGTTAGACAGCATTAGCGGGTTTTTAACGGTGACATGCCAATATTACCCCGAGTTTTCCGGGGGGAAAAACACGCATGTACAAGAATGAAATGCTCGCCTTTGCAGGAGGCGAAAGACGTGCAGGTGATCGCCGTGATCTCGAAATGAATGCCCGGGCGCATTCTTTCGAGAAGCGACCGAGCCGTGTCCAGGTCAGCAACCTCTCACGAAGGGGCTGCCAGCTTGACGCATCCGTCCACACGAAAATTCATAACCTGATCTATCTGGATTTTGCCGGACTGCCGCTTATCGGCGCAAAGGTTGTCTGGATGGATGGATATTATGCCGGATGCGAATTCGTAACACCGCTGACCGACGAAGAATTCCGCGTTCTTTCGCAGTCGGACTGGAATTCCAACCGCGCTGGAACGGTTAAAGTCTCGGGCCAGGAAACCCAGGCAAGTGCGGAACAACCCGGCCTCTAACCGGGCCAATGAACCCGCGCTGGCAGAAGAAAAGCCCCCCTAATCCGCCTCAGTCACCGCTGGTGCATCCGCAAAGGGGCGGATCCCGAAATGCGGATAGATATCGCTCGGAAAATAGACCGTCCCATTGGCCACCACCATGGATATATTCCGGATCGCCCCGAGATCGGTGGTTGGATCGCCCGGGATGAGGAAGAAATCAGCATATTTGCCATGGTCGATCGAGCCCAGATCCTCGTCCTGGCCAAGATATTCAGCCATGCCAAGCGATGCGATGCGTAGCACTTCGGGAGCCGAATAGCCGATCCGTTCGAACAGCTCGAGCTCTCTGTGATAGGCGAAGGAGCCGCCCATATCGGTGCCCGGCACCAGCAGGATACCGCGTTCACGCATCATTTGCAGCGTGGCGACAATCTGATCGAACGCGCCGCGATATTTTTCGTCCTGACCAGGAACGGTAAGATCCACCCAGCCTTCTCTCAGGCTACGCTGCTCGCCAATCGGCATGTGATCAAAGATAGCTCTGAAACCCGGTGAGACCTCTCCGTTACGGCCCAGCAGAAAGGATTCGTGAATGGTAACGGTCGGATCGAGCCCGACGCCATTTTCGACCATCAGATCGAGCGTATGCTGTACGGGCGCGCTGGAAAGATCGAGTGCGGGCAGCCGGTCAAGCGCGGTAAGGCGCAACAGGTTGCGCGTGTCTTCGCCCTCTTCCAATATCCAGCCAAGCGCGACCTGGTTGATATGGGTCAGTTCGTCAAACCCGGCTTCGATCATCGCATCAGCGTTTGAGAAAGCGGGAACATGCCCGGCAACCCGCATCCCCAGCCGGTGGGCCTCGTCGGCAAGCGCCGGCGCCCATTCCGGCGTCATCGAATTATAGAGCTTCACCTGATGGAAACCGCGCGCCGCATACCAGCGCACCTGGTCCAGTGCCTCTTCCTCGGTCGATACAAGTTCCCCGGTTTGCGAGCTGAACTCGCTTAGCCCTTCGATGAAGCCGCTGCGGGTGATGCGCGGCCCGGCAATCGTGCCGTCCGCAATTCGGTCTATCAGGCCTTCGAGCACATCCGTCTCATTGCCCATATCGCGCACCGAAGTAATCCCGGCGGCAATGTTCAGCAGCGCGACATTCTGCGAAATATGGCCGTGCATTTCATACATGCCGGGAACCAGCGTGCCGCCTGCCCCGTCGATCACCGTTTCGCCTTCGGTCACCGGCGAACCATTGGGCTGCACGCTGCTGATCCGCTCGCCATACCAGACCACGTCAAAAGGTCCTTCGCGGACCATGGTTTCCGTATTGAACACCATCACATTCTGAACCCGGACAGGCCCATCAAAATTGCGCGCTGATTCTGCCTGTATGCGCACAAATCGCTCGGTCGAAAGCGATTGTGCAGTGTCGCGCAACTGGGCATCGGCGGCTTCATAGCCGGTGCGGATGATCGCAAAGCGGGGGCTTGCCACGGCAAAGAGCACGCCATGCGTATCAAGCATCACATAGCTTGGATTGAGGTCCAGCCCGGAAATCTCATAGGTCGTCGCCTCTACCGGACCATCCGGCCCTTCAAAGGTCGAGGTGCCATGCGGCGCCAGGCTCGCGGTGCCGCCCGGCAAAACGGCGAAGCTGTGATCATCGTCAGCCAGCAGCGCGCGGGCCAGCAATGCCAGCGTCCATGGGCTGCCGCCTTGCGGGATATAGAATTGCGCCTCAGACGCATCGGCCGCGCCATCCCCCGTCGCATCGCGCCAGCTCGCATTGCCGTCCGCCCGGCTGAATGTCTCGTCGACCCGGTTGCCGAAGGTCGTCGCGCCCTCCACCGTCCAGCCCGTCGGCAAGCCATTTGCATCAAGCGTGATCGTTTCCGCGATAGTCGGGCCGCGGCCGTTATTCTTGTAATCATAATCGATGATCACCCGCTCGGCCTCTACATCCGCATTCAGATGGCCAATATCATTGCCGCCGGACAGCACCCGATATTCGCGCATTTCGGCAGCAGCAGGAGCGGCGAAGGCCACGGTGGCGAGCAGGAGATATTTGAGCATCGGGGAGGATCCTTAGGCAGCGAATTGGGTATCCCATCTTTTTCACCCGGACGAGCGCACGTCAACTGCATGACGGCCGGGATCGGCACGCATGCTGCCGGTCCATCAGAATAAAGCCCGGCTTAACCATATAGTTTTGACCGGCAATTCAGGCTATTGTGCCAAGCTGCAATGCGATTCCTTTTGAAAATCATGACTCTGGCGGCCCTGCTTGCCCCATTTGCGGCGCCTGCGAGCGCCCAGTGGCTGGGCCCAGACGATGTTGTCGTAACGGCGCGTTCCTATGGCCCGGTGCATCCCTATCGCGCCGCTGTTGAAGCCGCGTACGGGGCCGAGACCAATCCGGCACGCCGCGCTGTTCTGGCCGCCAATCTCGATCGCTGGCGCGCCCTGCCAGCGCAGCTCGGCCAGCGCCACCTTCTGGTCAATGTCCCGGCGCAAGAGGTCGTGCTTTGGGAAAATGGCGTTCCTGTTGCCCGCTGGGATGTGATTGTCGGCCGGCCGCGCACGCCGAGTGTCTCGTTCAGCGCAGAAGTCACCGGCGTGAACCTCAATCCCTCCTGGTATATCCCGCAAAGCATTGTTCGTGAGAGCGTTGCCGCGCTTGTTCGCAACAATCCTGCCGAGGCGCGGCGGCGCGGCTATGTTGTGTCGGGCGGCAGCTATCGCCAGCGGCCCGGCCCGGGCAATGCCCTTGGCCGGATGAAGCTGGTTATGCCGAACCCGCACGCCATCTATCTGCACGACACGCCCGCGCGCCACCTGTTCGATGAGCAGGCCCGCGCGTTCAGCCATGGCTGTATCCGCGTGCAGGATGCGATGGGCTTTGCCGCGCGCCTTGCCGGGATGACCCGCGCCGAGCTGGAAGCGAGAGCGGCCGATGGCCAGACACGAACCGTGCCGCTGGCCCAGCCCGTGCCGGTACACATCACCTATTTCACAGCCGTGCCGGGGCCCGATGGCGAGTTGCTCTATCTAAACGATATCTATGGGCGCGACCCGGGATAGGCTTCGCAAAAGCCAGGCAGTTCAGTGACCATGGCGGGCTGGTAATCGGGCAGCCGCCATGTCATCGCCATGGTCTGTCCCACTCACAGACCATGGACCATTATGACCCAGCCCGGCCTTTTCGATAATCTTCGCCTGCCCCTGATGTGCGCGCCAATGTCCATCGCCAGCGCCGTGCCGCTCGCCGTTGCCTGTTGCAAGGCGGGCGTTCTGGGCGGCTGGCAAGGCGGCACCTATACGCCGATGGAGGAGTTCGAAGCCTATCTGGAAGCGCTGGCCGATGTTGAAGGCGCATCCCCCATCGTCAACCTGCCCGCCCGGATCGCCACCGAACCCACCGGCCCCGCCAAGCTCGATCTGCTCGAAAAACACCGCGCCCCGCTCATCCTTTCCAGCCTTGGCGATCCTGCCCTGATCATAGACCGGGTGCATGGCTGGGGCGGCAAGGTCATCCAGGATGTGACCACGATGCGCCATGCCGAAAAGGCGCTGGCATCCGGCGCGGACGGGCTGATGCTGACCTGTGCAGGCGCGGGCGGCCATACCGGTTTTATCACGCCCTTTGCCTTTGTTCCCGCTGTCCGCCGGATGTTTGACGGCCCGCTGATCGTCGCCGGAGGGATCGCCGATGGGCTCGGCATCGCTGGCGCCCTCGCGCTGGGTGCAGACATTGCGTGCATGGGCACGCGCTTCATCGCGACCCCGGAATCCGGCGTACCAGACGGTCATC